>CAJBSZ010000518.1 GCA_903958395.1 uncultured bacterium
CAAGCCGACAACGCCAAAAAAGTCGCCGCTTGATCAAAAATTATACGTTAGTGAATTTATGAACCAGGGTACTAAGTCAGCATTCAACATTCTATTTGCCCATACTTGCGGGCTGCGGCGATCAACGCCTTCATGTTCTTCGGCGGCGTATTGCGCCCCATGGCGCAACCGGAGCTGAGGATCAGGCCGCGCCCGCCCGTGGCTTCGATCACCCGGCGCACGGCGGCATCCACCGCTTCCGCCGTGCCCAGCACCAGCGGATCACTCGGATTGATATTGCCCATCAGGACCGTCCCGGCCGGCACCGCCGCGCGTGCGGTGGCCATATCCAGTTGCCAGTCAACCTCCAGGATCCTGGCCCCCGTCCGGCCCATGTCGGCAATGATGCTGTTGGTGTTGCCGCAGATATGGATCGAGAACGGAATCCCCGCCGCCTGCACTTCCTGTGTCAACTTGATTTCGGGCTCAAGCGCGAATTTCCGGAAGAGTTCCGGCGAGATCAGGTTGGGGCCGGCAAAGGCGTCGCCGATCGAGGTGGCATGCGCCCCGGCCTCCTTCTGGGCCGTGGCGAAAGCCGCACAGGCCCGCCGGCAATACTCAATCAGCCTGTGGACGCCCTCCTCGCTGTCTTCATCGAACAGGTCCATCATGAAGCGTTGCGGACCCCGAAGCAAGCACGCCAGACTGATGAGTTTCATGGCGGCACTTTGCCATAGGCGTTGAAAAAATACGTGTCCGCATGGGTAAATCTTTTCAGAAACATTTTCCGAACATCGCCCTTGACGAGCCAAGGGGAAAGATTACTGTGCCCGCATGAAACTGATGCCAGAGAATGACGACCGGGTGATGCTGGACTTCGCGCGTTGCGGGTTGACCGAGGTTCCCCTGGTGGGACGCTACACCTACACGCGCGCGCACCCCCCCTTGCGGCAGCACATCCACCGGAACGTCTTCGAAGTCTGCGTGCTGCAACATGGCTCCCAGAAGTACACGATCGGCAAGACGCGGCTCGAACTGAAGGCGGGCGATATGATTATTACACGGCCCGGGGAGGCGCACGGGACCGACGCCGAGCCGGAGAACCGCGGCCGGCTCTACTGGATCCAGTTGGTGTGTCCGCCTCCAAGCCGGCCGTTCCTGGGGCTGCCCCCCGCGGAGACCCGCGCGCTGTTCACCGCGTTGAGGAATCTCCCGCATCGCCAGTATCACAACTGCGACCTGTTGTTCGGGACCTTCGAGCGTATCCTCGCCTGGGGCGGGAACGACCTGCCCAAGGCGCTCGCGAAGGCCAGCGCGCAGAATCTCCTGCTCAGGCTGGCGCTCGATATCCTCTCGCTGACCGGCCGCGAGACTCACCCGGCCTGCTCGCCTGGGATCCGCCGCGTCCTGAGCTACATGGACGAGCATCACGCGGAACCGGTGTCCCTCGCCCGATTAGCGGCCGTCGCGGGCACTTCGGAATCCTATATAAAAACCCATTTCACGCGCGAGGTCGGCATGACGCCGATGGAACACCTCATGTGGGTGAGAGTCGGGAAGGCGAAGCGGGCGCTGCTGGAATCGAACCTCCCCATCACGGCCCTGGCGCTCCAGCAGGGGTTCGCGACCAGCCAGCACTTCGCCACCGCATTCAGACGCCTGACCGGCCATACTCCCCGTGATTTCCGGCGCAAGGCGGGCAACCCCGGAAGCGTTCCAGCCTCGCCCCTCGAAGGCACCGGTCCCCGCTTCCACCCGGTCACCCCCGCAAAACAAAGTCTATAGCCTTCCGCCCTATACCCGGCCGACACCAACGCACTCATGGATGCCCTGATTACAACTGGCGCCGCCCTCGAGCAGCAAAAATCACGCTCATCGGTAGAGGGCATGAGTGCCGATGTCCAACGTCCACACGGTGTCACCGATGATATGGAAAACGGCCCGCAAGTCCGGGGCGAGAACGACCGAATACACGGTTGTCCCTGATCGGGCGGAAAGACCATGGATCTTGTGCGTTCCCAGTCCGGGGGCGAATGGATCGAGTTTGAAAACACGCCACGCGGTGCGCACGGCCTCCTTGCTTGCCGGTGGCAGGGCGTAGAAACGTTTCCAGAATTGGGGCGTTGCCTTGAACTTATACGCCGGGCGGGGGTTCATTGAGCGCCGTCTCCATGTCCACGCCGATTCCCGCCTTAGACTCCCGCAACCCCTGCCAGAATTCCGCCGGAATGTCGGCATCCCGGACAGGTAGATATTCCTCGGGAGGGACAAGCACGGCAATGACATGGCCGTCCTGTTCGATCATAACGGCCTCATGGTCTGCCCGCACATGGCGCAAGGCGTTGTCTAAGGCGGTGCTGCTATGGTCAATGGTCAACGTTGTCATGGTTAAAGTGTGGCACGGCCCACCCACTGTGGTCAAGACGGGAATGGCCGACAAGCCCATACGAAAAGTTTCGATGCAAGATTTTGTATAGTTTTTTTGGCACTGGAGTTGACGCGCGCCTGAAGCGGCCACACGAGCCATCATAGAAGGACGGGCTTCCCCGCGCCAGCGCATAAGCGTCAACCTAAGAGTAGTTTCTCATAAATAACCACGCAAATGAAGATTCACCACCCGTCCCGACCTCTGGCGAGTCGGGACGGGTGGTGAATCTTCCCGGTTTGAGCCGATCGCAAGCCGATGGTCGGAAAGGCGGGCCCTTTAGGTTGACGCGTATGCGCGCCAGCGGGGAGCCTGTGCTGTCCTTGACAGGCACCTTCCAAGCTCTCACACGCTCCCCTGTCGGGGAAGCGCGTACTACAAATGCTTTATTCGCGACCGGCGGAGACCGCCGGATCCAGGGGGTTTACAGGGCGGTGGGGACTAGGTGCGAAAACCACTTGGGCGCCGACCGGGCAAGGAACAGGGGGTGCCCCTGCTCGTAAACGGCAATCCGCCGGAACGATTCGCGCAAATCGTCATTATCGAAAACCCACACATGCGGCAACTCGCGAATGGCCGCCTGAAGGTTTGCTAACGTGCGGGGAAACCGTGAAACCAGCTTCGCGGAAGGCACGTCATGGCCACCTTGCGAAACACGCATCGCCACACGTTCTTCGGACACGTCCGGACCGGTAAGGCCAATAAAACAAAGCACCACCGTATACCCGATTCCCGCGGCCTCCTTCAGAAACGCGAGCTTGTCACCCACCGGATCGGAAAACACGGTTTCGAATACGAAACTTTCCCGCTGCTCCACCAATTGACGCCGCAGAACGTCGGCCATGCGGGCGGCCTGATAGGCCTCGAGTTTCAGTTCACGGGCCATCACATCCGTGTTCACGAACCGTAACCCCGCGGAACGGAGATGCGCGTGATAAAACGTGGTTTTCCCTGCGCCATTCGGACCCGCGACGGCAACGATCACGGGGCGCCGGTCCAGCGGCAGTCTCATCGGCCCGCCGCCTTCATATTGACCGGCTGAAACTTGCGGTTCACGAACCGGCCAACCGTCCGAGTCCCGCCCGCGTCAATTCGGACCAGCATGCCAGCCTGGCTCGGATGAGGTTCGTAGTGGGGAAAGGGCAGACTCTCAAGATAGTCCGCCACACGGCGCCGGCCACCGGGCGAATCCGCGGATTTCAGGCAAACGGACAACGGCCTCTGCTGGGCCTGACGGCATAACGCCATGACCTGGGCGCCATCCAAAAGCGACTCAACCGCCCTCCCGATTTTCGCCCAGAATTCAACCTGGCCGGCGATGGAACGCTCAACCGCGCCCCCCGCCAGGCGGGCATCCAAGACCAGGGCATTTGACAATTTGACGGGCTGCTTCATAGCCATAAGGTAGCAAAATGCCACCCCTCGTCAAAGTCGAATATGGTTAACGAGAGCGGCGACGAGAAGGGGCTCTCAATAGCCCGCGGATTTGAGCCACCGGAAGGCTTCCAACTCGCCCCCGATGTCCATTTGCCTGAAGAATTCGATCTTCACCGAAGGAGGCAGGGCTTCAGGCGGCGCCACGTTGTGAGTGAGATCCTTGATCAGCACTTTCTGCCGATTCAACTCCGCCAGACGGTCTCCCGCCGTTTGGCCACCCGCGACCAGTTGTTCCGCAGGACTCATGACGGCAAGAAAGCGTGACTCGACTGACAGCGCGACCAGATCATCAATAATGAACCGCGTTCCCGTCTGGAGCTGCATTTGCTCCCCCATCCTCGACCCCATCAGCGCCAGCAAACGCGCGGAATTGGCATCGCCTGCTTCGACATATCCCTCCCGCATCGCCAGCACCAGCTTGGACAAGTCCACAAGGGGTTGTTTGACCTGAAGCAATTCAGCCCCCCAATGCGCGGCTCCCGCCGCCTGATCCAGGGAATAGCCTGCATCACGATACGCCTCTTCCCGCTCTTGGACCATCTCCTGCACATGTCCATCTATCAGAGGTTTGGCACAGCCTTTGCACAAGGCATCTATTCCGCCGTCCGCATTCCCCTGTTCAAAACACTCTTTTGCCAGAAGGTAATCCGCCAGCGAATTGTCCGGTTCAGTTTTCCGGATCAGCTCCAATGCCCTTCCCCGCTCCTCATGGCTCAACTCATTGCGCAGCAGACTGTCCAGCAACACACGTGGATCGTCCGGATAGAGTCGCCGCGCCTCCTGGCGAAGTGCGGCATCCTTGCATATGGAGGCCGCCGCCAGCAAACTGGCCGCGTTCCGGTTCTTCCTGTTGAGATAGGAGTTCAATCGCTCGCGTGGAAGAATCATCTGCTCATCCCATGTCGTTCGGGAAGGAACTGTTTCCGGCGGCATTGAACTTGCCGCCGGTTGTGCCGGCAAACTCGGCGCAGGCAACCGGGGTCGGCCACGATTCGACATGTCGACCAGCGGCAATCGCCTGTCGGGTGTGAACAGCGGCGGAAAGCTGGGTTAAACCGCGCGGCGTAAAACTGGGTGGCCCGATTATTCGGGTCACCCAGTTCGATTCATGGATCTGACTTCTCTTTCATACGATAACTTGAACC
>CAJBSZ010000519.1 GCA_903958395.1 uncultured bacterium
ATCATGCGGGAAAAGGGATCCGGAACCAGAGAGATATTTGAATCTGCGCTGAAGAAAAAAGGCATCAATTGCACCATATCTATGGAACTTGGGCACACGGAGGCCATCAAGAAAGCCGTTGAAGCAGGCTTAGGCGTAAGTTGCCTTTCAAGAATGGCGGTGGCTAGAGAGCTTTCTCATGAGTGGCTTACGGAAGTGCACACCACTCTTGATTTACGAAGAAATCTGATCATCCTAACCAGAAATGGCGAATACCACACGGCACTTCTGAAAGCTTTCCTTTCAATTCTGAACGAGAGCAGATAGAGTCGCACAGTCCGCTCACACTCACAGCAGAAACATTTACAAACACCCGTCGTGCGAAGACTATCGCCATCCTGATTCGACTATCCATCAGGATGGCGATACCGTCTCCGGCAGGATTAATACGTTGATTTATAGAGCGCAGCAACCTCACCCGGGTCTCCAACAGGCCGGGCATTGAAGAGGGCAGCTGTATCGCAGATCGCGTGGAAGGCGGCCATGTCGAGGCCATCCTCAGGAACACCCACGTCACGCAACCGCATAGGATGGCCTGCCTCTTTCATCAGCTTTTCAATAGCGTCCGCCGCTGCTAGGGCAGCCGTCTTGTCATCCATGCCGGTGATGTTCACGCCCATGGCCTGGGCAACCATTGTCAGTTTATCGGCGGCAAAATCAACATTGAAACGCATCACCGCGGGTAAGACAATACCACAAGCCGCGCCGTGGGGGACATTATAGAGGATTCCCAGGGTATGGGCCATGGCATGAGCCAGACCGACCTGGGCGATGGTGAAGGCCCAACCGGCCATGGTGGCGGCGATCTGGAGCTGGTTCCTGGCCTTTTCATTTTTGGGGTTGGTGATAACCTTGGGCAGGTTTTCCTTGATCAGGCGGATGGCCTGGAGGGCCTGACCGTCGCAAATGGGCTGGGCCATGATGCTCGTCAGAGCTTCCACGGCATGGGTCATGGCGTCCATAGCGGTTGTCGCCGTTAATCCCGCAGGCAGGGTGAGGGTGAATTGCGGATCAAGGATTGCCGTATTGGGGATAATCCGGGGATCCACCAGAAAGACCTTTCGCCCGGCTTTCTTGCTCTTGATAACGGCAATGCTCGTCACTTCGCTTCCGGTCCCTGAGGTTGTGGGAATAACAATGTGAGGAATCTGGGGTTCCTGGAGACGGTTGATGGCAATATGATCATTGCACTTGCCTCCGTTTTTCAGCGTGACACAAACCGCTTTGGCCGTATCGATAACACTCCCTCCGCCGACACTGACGATACAGTCCGCCCTGAGATCACGGGCTATGGCTGTTGCAGCATCCACGATATCCAGATCCGTGTCCTGGGCAATGTTGTCGTAGACGCCCACGCAGAATTCCACCAGAGCATCCTGGACCCGCTGCACGAGACCAGCCTTCCTGACCCCCGGATCAGTCATGATCAGGACCCGTTTGCACCCGAGGTTCACCACCTCTTTATAGATAGCGGGCAGTGTACCGTGGCCGGAGATCACATTCGTGGGACAGTTATACTGGACAAAGGCGACCTTGGTCTCATCGGAAAGACAGGACATGGTGAAGTTGCTTTCGACGGCGGCAAATGAGTTGACATGGATGCGCTTGATCTGGGTGTATTCGGCAAGTCCCGCGGCACCCAATTCTCTGCCTACGCCGGACTGTTTGTAGCCGCCAAAGGGGCAGAAATCAGCGAAGATATGATAGTTGTTGATCCAGACCGTTCCCGTGCGGATCTTTTCGGCCACGCGGACAGCCCTGGCATTGCTGCGGGAGAAGACGCCGCCGCCCAGACCGTAGATAGAGTCGTTGGCAATGGCCACGGCTTCTTCATCGCCGTTATACTTAATCACGCAAACAACCGGCCCGAAAATCTCTTCCTGGGCAATACGCATGGAGTTTTTAACATCGGTGAAGATCGTGGGGGCATAATAGTAACCGCCTTCCAAGCCGGGCATCACGACCCGTTTCCCGCCGGTCAGCAGCTTTGCGCCTTCTTCCTGTCCCAGTTTGACATAACGTTCCACAGTGGCCAGTTGGGCTGCATTGGCCAGGGGTCCCATGTGGCTGTCGGGCATCAACTGGTAGCCCACACGGATTTCTTCCGTTCTTTTCTTCATCTTCTCCATGAATTCATCATAGATTTTTGCCGGAACCAGTACACGGGTTCCCGACTCACAGACCTGGCCCTGATGGAAGAAAGTTCCGAAGCAAGCGCCATTGACAGCCAGATCGATATCGGCGTCATCCAGGATGATGTTGGCGGACTTTCCGCCTAACTCCAGCGTAACCTTTTTCACTGTATCGGCGGCCATTTTCATGATTTCGCGGCCGACTTCGGTGCTGCCCGTAATGGAGATTTTGTCTACGTCGGGATGGGTACACAGGAACTTGCCCAGTGATCCGCCCGGGCCGGGAAGAACATTTATGACACCATTGGGAATACCCGCCGCCTGTGCCGCCTCGGCAGTGATCAGCGCCGTGAGCGGCGTAGAGGTGGCCGGCTTCAGGACGACACTGTTTCCCATAATGATCGCTTGGCCGATCTTCCAGAAGGCCATGCTGGCGGGGAAATTCCAGGGAACAATTCCCACGCAGACGCCGATGGGTTCCCGGCGAATCCATTCCCGGCCGGGAGCAAAGACGTTGCCCGAATAGGGAATTTCTTCGTGCCAGGGGAAATCGCGACTGGCATAATAGCCCAGGTTGCGGAGCATCCCGGAGCCCAGCATACCCCAGAACTTGGAGAGTTTGATGACATGGCCGGCATCCTGAGATTCCGTTATAGCCAGTTGCAGAGTCCTCTGGGCGACCTGATCGGCAAAGTCATA
>CAJBSZ010000520.1 GCA_903958395.1 uncultured bacterium
CACATTGACCTACCAGTCGGAGCTGGATCAACTTGTTGGTTTGTATTACCAGCCCCTTTCCGGACAGACCTACGAAATCGCGTTCCTGCGGGAAAAGCCCTGAGTTCAGGCGCAGGAGAGTGTGGTTATGAATATCGGTATTATCGGCTGTGGAATTATCGGATCCCGGATGGGGCAGGGGTGGCAGAAGGCGGGCCATCGTGTTATCGGGTGGAACCGGACTCCTGCCCATGCGAAAGACGCAGGCTTCCCCTTGGTCGATTCACCCGCGGTCGTGGCTTCTGAGTCGGATGTGATCGTGATCGTTGTCGCCGATCCGCCCGCCTTGATTTCGGTTACGGAAGGCCCGCAGGGCCTTGCCCGGGTTTCGCTTAAGGGGAAAGTCATCCTGAATGCCAGTACGGTGGGTCCTGCAGACAACCAGCGTGCGGCCGGCCATGTCCAGGAGGCGGGGGGCGAATTTCTGGAGATTCCCTTTACCGGAAGCAAGGGTGGTGCGGAGGCCGGCAAGCTCGTGTTCTATGTGGGCGGCGACAAAGATCTAGTGGCCCGCATGCAGCCGTTACTTCTTCAGATCGGTCAGAAGTGTTTTCATTTCGGGGCTGTCGGAACGGCCGCCGATGCCAAGCTGGTCATGAACATGATGCTGGCCAACCTCATGGAGGCCATGACCGAGGGACTGGTTTTTGCCGGGAAGGCCGGACTGGATAGGGCCACCTTCATCGAGGCCTACAAGATGAACGCGGGCTACTCGGTACTGGCCGATATGAAGATCGAAAAAATGCTGGCCGGCGACTATTCCACGCATTTTTCCCTCAAGCACATGGATAAGGATATCCGCCTCGCCCTGGAACGGGCCGCTGAGCTTAAAACCGCTTGCCCCTTGACCGAACGGCTCAAGGAAGTTTTCTCAAAAGCCATGGAGGCCGGCTGGGGCGAGGAGGATTTCTCTGTGCTTTACCGACTGATATCTGAAAAATCCGCGAAGGTGAATTGAGTGGGTGGTATGACCAAGCACAAGATTCACCGACGTTTCATAGACCAGTTGACGGCGGAACTGGCCGCCACCACCGCTGTGGCGAAGAAATCCTTTGCCACCGCCACCAGTGAGGAGCATCAAGCGGAGCATAAATATGACACCTTCAAGCTGGAGGAGTCGTTTTTGGCCCGGGGTCATGCCAAGCGTGTGGAAGAGCTTTCAAACGCCTTGGAAAGCCTTCAGATGCTGCCGCTCAAGGCGCTTCACGAGTCGAGCCTGATTCAGCTCGGTGCCCTGATTCGATTGAAATCAAGCGATGGGGAGACCCGGGTCCTTCTGTTTGGCTCCGCCGCAGGGGGCGAAACAATTCAGGTTGATGGAGAAGAAATCACGATCGTGACCGCACAGTCTCCCCTCGGGCAGGCTGTGCTTGGGAAAACTGTGGGTGACACCTTCAAGATCAAAATCGGACGCCTTACCCAGACCCTTACCGTGCTGTCGGTGGCGTGACCCGCAGGCGGGTCGGTCCTACAGCATCAGCCAGCTGATGAGTGTTCCGATGGCGATGCCGACGGCCAGGCCAGCTCCAACTTCAAGGCGGGTATGGCCGAGGATTTCGATGAGTTTCTGGGCGGAGAGATGATGGTTCTTGAAGACTTCGTCGATAATCTGGTTCAGGAGCCGGGCCTGAAGCCCCGTTGCGCGCCGCACGGTCGAGGCGTCAAACATGACGACGACGGCAAACGCGAAAGTCACCGCAAAGATTGTGCTTCCGAAACCTTCCCGCATGCCCACCGAGGTGGCGAGTCCGCCGACCATGGCAGAATGGGCGCTGGGCATGCCGCCCAGAGTGGTCAGGTACTGGAAGTCAATCTTTCCGGTTTTTCGGAAGTTCCCGATCATTTTCAGGAACGATGCAAAGACATAGGCAAGAAACGCCGACCACCAGACCGGGGTCTTGAAAAATTCACTCACTTCAAGATACATAGTTCTGGAATAGTCGCCGTTTCATCCGGCTCGGTCAACCAGATTATGCCAGATTATGCCAGCAACGCCTTTTCAGCTTCAACGGTCCAGTTTCCGTGATCCAGTTTGGCGGCAACCTTGGGAAGAATTTCACCCAGTTTTGATAAGGGAGTAAGGCCCAGATCGTGGAGCATGGGATAAATCACGATTTTGCCCGCCAGAGTTCGATTCTCAACTGCGGCAAGACCCTCGATGGCTCCTGCCATGCCGCTGATGGCGTCAACGGAACGGTTGGTGTCCAACTGTCCGGCCACCACCTTTTCCAGAACGATCTTCATGTCGCGGATGGTTGATCCGCTCGTGCCGAACATGAAGCAGCCGTTCGCGATGTAGGTGTCCAGATCCAGATCATGCCGGGTGGGAGCGGGGATTCCTGCGAAAATGTTGATCAGGCATCCCTTGGTGCTGTTTTTGACGGCATCGGACACGAGGGCTCCGATCGGCGCCATCACGACATTGTAGCTGAATGGGCCGGTGAGGGGTTGGTTTTTCGGGTTCACGGACTTCAGTCCGATCTTGTTGGCCTTGGCCAGCGGTTCCGCCTTCTCCATCAGGTTGGCAAGGCGGGCGTCATCAAAGTCCACCGCAATGACCGTCATGCCCTTCTGATCGATGCAGACATCGCGCAGGACGTGCATCTGGCCCATCGGGCCACCTGCGCCGACGACGCAGATGCTGTCGTTCTCGCGTACTTCACCGGTGGCGGGAATTGCCTTGTAGGCCTCGTGGGCATTGGCGGAAAGAGTTCCGATCCAGCGGGTCATGCCGTAGTGAACGCGGCCCACGCCAACGGAGACGGGGTGCCCGATCTTGTGCCCGCTGGTGACGATGGCGATGATGCCGCAAAGGCCGAGCTTGTCGTTCAGGATCCCGATTGTTTCGTGGTCGGATCCGAAATAGACGATGTCGTCAAAGGATTCCTTTTGCAATTCCGAGGCACTGTGAACGCGGGTTACGGGGATTCCCATCTTTTCAAGGTCCCGATGGGTTCCATCGGCGCAGACCACGCTGATGGAGGCCGGTTTTCCCGCCCGGGAAAAGCTTTCAGTCAGCCCCTTCATCTTGTGGTCGCTGTCCACCACCACGGCCAGTTTTCCGCCGGCCTTGATGGTCTGGCGCTCGGGGGTTACATAGGAGTCTTCCACACAGGCCCAGGGCTCGACGAGGGCGACAGCCGAGGCACTTAGATTTTCAGGGACCGGAATCAGGAATCGTTCCCCATTGGCGGGGTCGATGATGACGCGCTCGTCCATGATCACGTATTCCTGAAGTGCGCCTTCAAAGTTATAACCAAACGCCGAGTTTGAGCCGGCGGTTGGAAAGGCGCGATAGTCGGTCTGGACCAGGCAGCGCTCGCCCACCTTGTGATGCCTGACCTGACCGCCAACCGCCACGATCCGGATGACGGCTTCATGGCCCGGAACGGTGGGTTTGTCGCCCGGCACATAGCTTGAAATATCCTTGAGAACGTCCGGCGATAAGCCGCCGATCACGTCGCTTTTCCGCGGGTGCTGGGAGAACTGCTTCAACAGTTTGAGATCCGAGAAGCACAGGCAAACCGATTCAATTTTGCCGAGCACCTGATTCGGACCGGGTGCCACGACGGGCTTGGCGGTGTTGAGTTTGAGTTCGCCGGGACCGACGAGTTGAACGGCATACTGGGTTTGAGGAAGGGCGGTTGTGGGCATGGGGGTTTCCTTTTTAGTTTTTAAGACAACATCACCTGGCCACCGGTTACGGGAACCGCCTGGCCGGTTTCATAGTTTTGTTCCATCAGATAAAAGATGGCCTTCATGACATCCTGCGCCATGCAGCCTCGGCGCATGGGCACCTTGGCTTCATAGAACTTCTGCACATCCTGAACTGTTTTGGCGCCCGGCACTTTCCCGGTGGCCAAATACTGGACAAAGAGACCATTCTTCGGGTCCGACCAGAGGGGGCCATCAAAGAAATTTCCGGGACAGATGGAGTTCACCTTGATGTTGTCCTCCACCAGTTCCATCGCAAACGACTGGGTAAGCCCGATGCCGCCGAACTTGCTGCCCGCATAGGCGCCGTTCTTGTTGGAGCCTTCCAGTCCTGACTTCGAATTGATCTGGATGATGTCGCTCCAGTACTCCGGGTTTGCCAGGTGCTGGGTAGCGAGGATCGGGGCGGCCTTCTGGACGCTCACGAAATACCCCTTGTAGTTCACAGCCGTAACAAAATCGAAATCCGCGGCGCTCTGGGTCTTGACGCTGCCCGCCTTGAGCACACCGGCATTGGCGACAAAAACATCGAATCCGCCGAAGGCTTTGACCGTCTCATGGATGGCCGCCGCCATGGAGGCAGGGTCGGTGACGTTTGAAGCCAGCCCGATGGCGCGACCGGAACCGAACTGTTTGCAGAGATCCTGGGCGGCGGCGGTGGCGCCCGCCTGGTTCATATCGAGGAGAACCACATGGGCGCCTGCGGCCGCGAACTGCCTGGAAATCTCAAGGCCGAATCCCTGGGCGGCACCGGTGACGACGGCCACGGTTCCCGCCACACGGCCAGTTTTAACCGGACTGTCGGCGACGGTGAACGTGCCTACGCCGGAGACGATGACGGTGGTGGGTTTGGCTCCATGGGCCTTTGAGTACTCGGCCAGGGCGTTACGAAGGATTTCAATGACAGCCGGGACGGCCAGATCTTTAGGGATCTCAACAGTCAATGCCTTGGCGGGCTTGCCGGTCTCCGGTGAGAACGAGACGAGTTTGAGAATTTCGCTATTGTCCGCCAAAAGACCGCGCAGTGCGGGGCCGATCATGTTGATGATATCTGTGTTCATATTTTTATCCTGCTGTTGCTCTCAGAACTTTTCGGGGAGGGAGATGCACGGCCATTCCGAGGGCATCCTCGGCGGCTTCCTTGATGCTCTCGCTGATGGTCGGGTGGGCGTACACCACTTCCGCCAATTCCTGTACCGTAACCTTCTGGTGAATCATGGCGGCCGCTGAGGCGATGCATTCGGTGGCGTTGTGTCCCATCATGTGGACGCCGAGCAGTTCACCGGTTTCGCGGTGACGGAGCACCTTGACGAAGCCTTCGGTGTGGCCGACGGCGATCGCCTTGCCCAGTGCCGCCAGCGGGAATGAGCCGATGGCGATGGGAATTCCGGCTTTTTTGGCTTGTGCCTGGGTCATGCCCACGGCGCCAATTTCCGGGAAGGTATAGACGGCCGAAGGAATGGGGGCGGTGAATGCGTGGGCGTGCCCCATGGCGTTCTCCACGGCCGCGATTCCCTGCGCCGAGGCGGCATGAGCCAAGAGGCAGCGTCCGTTGGCATCCCCGATGCAGTAGATGCCCTTGACCGGGGTTTCCATGTGGTCATCCACCCGGACAAAACCGCGGTCGCTGACCAGACCCACGGAGTCCAGTCCGATATCGGTGGTATTGGGACGGCGCCCGATGGACAACAGGACGCGGTCGGCTTCCACGGTTTGGCCGTTGCTCAGCACGGCTTTGACGGTGCTCCCGGCGGTCAGGGTTTCCACCTTGGTTCCGGTAAAGCACTGGATGCCGCACTTTGTGAACACCTTCTGCAGCGGATCCGCAAGACTTTCGTCCAGTTCAGGCAGAAGCCGCGGCATCAGTTCAACAATGGTCACCTGAACCCCGAATTCGCGCATCATACAGGCGAATTCACAGCCGATGACGCCGCCGCCGACAATCAGGAGGCGGGCGGGGAGGGTTTTCCAGTGAAGGGACTCATCGCTGGTGCAGACTTTCTCGGGATCGGTGGGCCAGCCGGGAATCCGTGCCGGGATCGAGCCTGTGGCCAGGATGATTTTTCCGGCGGTGATGTCCTCCGTGCCCGATTTGGATTCAATCACGATTTTTCCCGGGCCATTCAGTTTCCCGCGTCCCTGGAAGAGCGTGACCTTCCGGGCGGCGAAGAGGGACTTGATACCGCCCCGTAGTGTCTGCAGAACCTTGTCCTTACGGGCCTGGATGGCAGGCCAGTCGAAGGTGACTTCGCCTGAAACCTTCACGCCCATGGCGGCGGCGCCATGGATGGAGTGAATTAATTCCGCGGAGGCGAGCAGCGCCTTGGAGGGGATGCAGCCCACATTCAGGCAGGTTCCGCCGAGATGCCCCTGTTCCACGATGGCGACCGAAGCTCCCATTTGGGCGGCTTTCAGAGCCGCTACATAACCGCCGGGTCCGGCGCCGAGCACGACAATATCAAAATGTTTACTCATGATGTGTTCCTTACAATAACTGTGCCGGGGTCTCCAGTAGTTCCTTCAAACGGGCCATGAACTTGGCCGCGGGGAGGCCATCCACCACGCGGTGGTCGGCACTGAGGGTCAGGGTCATGACCTTGCCCGGCCACATGGCGCCATCCTGAACCACAACCGTTTCACGGAGGGTTCCGACGGCCATGATCGCGGCTTCGGGCGGGTTCACGATGGCGGTGAACTGCTCGATGCCGAACATCCCGAGGTTGGTGATGGTGAAGACGCCCTTGCCCATGTTTTCAATTTTTCCGGTTTTCGCCGACTGGGCGAGGCGCCGTGTTTCGGAAGCCAGATCCTTGATGGAGAGGGTGTCCGCGCCCAGGATCACCGGGACCACGAGGCCTTCGTCCATCCCGACGGCGATCCCGATGTTGACATCGTTGAATTCCACCATCTCGTCATTTTCGATCCGGCTCCGTAAAGCGGGAAATTCCCGAATGGCCTTGGCGCACGCCTTGGTTACAAAGTCATTGAGTGAGCACTGGTATTTGCTCTTCTCCGACTTCTGGAGTTCGGAAAGGGGTGCCGCGTTAACGGTCAACTGCATATAGAAGTGGGGGATGTTCTGCTTCGAGGCCAGCAGGTTCCGGGCCACGGCCTTGCGCATCGGGGTCAGTCGACGGCGGGTTGCCTGACCGCTGACGGATGACGCCGGGGCCGGTGCGGGCGCGGCGGGTGCCGCCTTGACCTGCGTTGTCTGGGTAGCAGTAGCAGGAAGATCGCGTGAGGTGATCCGGCCGTTGGGTCCGGAGCCTGAGCCAACGGAAGTGAGGTCAATCCCGCGCTCGCCGGCGATTTTTCGGGCGGCGGGAGAGGCTTTCAACGGGCCCGACGGCGGGAGTGCCGCAGGCGCAGCCGTCGCGGCAGGCGTGGCGGGAAGGGCGGCGTTGGCATCGCCGATCAGCGCGATACGTGTGCGAACCGGAACGGTTGTTCCGGCGGGAACAAGAATCTTGCGTAGCGTGCCGTCATGTCCGGCCTCCACTTCCACCACGGCCTTGTCGGTTTCAATTTCCAGCAGGATTTCCTTTGCCTGGACTTTGTCCCCTTCATTCTTGAGCCAGCGGACGATGGTTCCTTCTTCCATGGATTGTCCAGCCTGGGGAAGGAGTACATCGGTCAGGTTTCCGCCGGTTGCTGCAGCCGGTGCGGGGGCGGCGGCGACGGAAGCCGGTTGAGCGGCGGGGGTAGGGGAGTCGGAACCGGCGGGAATCGGCTCGTTGGCGTTGCCAATCAACCCGACTTTAGTGCGAATGGGAACCATCTGGCCGGGTGGCACAATGATTTTGCGGAGGATGCCATCATGCCCGGCCTCCACTTCCACCACGGCTTTATCCGTTTCCACTTCAAAAAGAATGTCTTTTGATTGAACCTTGTCGCCTTCACTCTTGAGCCAGCGGACTATCGTTCCTTCTTCCATGGATTGTCCGGCTTGAGGCATTTGAACTTCAAACATGATTGTTTCTCCTGATAAATCGAAATATGTGAATCAATAAAAATCCAACTTCACTCAATAATTTGTACGAATATGGAATTATCATATGAATATGTCAAACAAATATTTGCAACATTTTGTTGACAAAGATGCAGCACTTATGGCAAACATGATCATAGTTTTTGCATAAGGGAGCATTTTCACGTGGTTTACTCTGGAAAACAGCGAAAAGACGTTATTTTAGAGCGGGTCTATCGGAACGGGCATGTTCTGGTGAAAGATCTGGCTATTGAGCTGTCTATTTCCGAGGCCACGGTTCGGCGCGATTTGAAGACCATGGCGGACGCCCAGGAGCTGGAGTTGATCTACGGCGGGGCTACCTTGAAGCGTCATGCCGATTTTTCATTTCGCTCAAAAAATATCCTGAATGTGGAAGCCAAGCGGCGGGTGGGAGAGTTGGCGGTTGGCTTGATCCAGGATTGTGACCAGATTTTTCTCGATTCGGGGACGACTACCTTCCAGATGGCGGGGTTGTTGAAGGGAAAGCGTAGTGTGTCGGTGATTACCCATTCCATCCGGCTGGCGGAGGAATTGTCGGCGATCCCGGACATCAACATTATCATGCTGGGCGGCCAGTACCGGGTGGATCGAATGGATACGATCGGGCCGCTGGCGTTGGAGGCGATGGAGCAGTTGCGCGGTTATCGTGCCTTTATCGGGGCTGACGGGGTGAGCATGGATTTCGGTCTGGCGGCGAGCGACATCGAGAGTTCGCACCTGTACCGGTTGGCCGTTCGTCATGCCCGTGAGACCATCCTGGTTCTTGACCACACGAAATTTGAGGCGCCGTCGCTCTACAAGATTGTGGATTGGGAGGCGGTTTCCACGGTGGTGACCGATCAGGCACCCACGCCCGAGTGGCGCGAATTTTTGAAGGGCAAAAAGGTGTCGCTGGTGACGCCGGAAGTGCAGGAAGAGAATACAGAATCCAGAATTTAGAATTCAGAATAAACATAAGAATAAAGAGAAAGAAGAAAAACTATGCCTAAACATCAGATGATTATGCCCGGCGATGTGCGTCGTGCGGGGTTTGTCGAGTTCCAGCCGATTCCGGTGAACCAGTACAACAAGACGGTCAAGGAAGAGCTGAAGCAGTTCGGGAAGGATGAACTCAAGCGCATTCAGCGCGACATGGCCATCATCCGGGGTTTCGAGCTGATGTTGAACGAGGTGAAGCTGCAGGGCGCCTTCAAGGGGATTGCCTACAATCATCGCGGACCGGCCCACCTTTCCATCGGTCAGGAATCTTCCGCGGTGGGGCAGGCGTACCTGTTGGACGTGGATGACCACATCTATGGCAGTCATCGCAGTCATGGCGAAATTCTGGCGAAAAGTTTGTCGGCGATCCAGAAGCTGGACGACGAAAGCCTGATGAAGATCATGAAGACCTTTTTTGACGGCGCCTGCCTGCGGGTGGTGGAAAAGGGCTTTACCGGCAGCGTCAAGGAACTCGCCATGGACTTCCTGATTTACGGGGCACTGGCCGAGATTTTCGGGCGCGATGCCGGGTTCAACCGCGGCATGGGCGGGTCGATGCACGCCTTTTTCACTCCGTTCGGGGTTTATCCCAACAACGCCATCGTGGGCGGGTCCGGGGATATTTCGGTGGGTGCGGCCCTCTTCAAGAAGGTCAACCTCCGGCCCGGTGTGGTCGTATGCAATATCGGGGATGCGTCGGCCGCCTGCGGTCCGGTGTGGGAGGGGCTCTGCTTTGCCGCCATGGATCAGTTCAAGGAACTGTGGGAAGGTGCCCACCGCGGCGGCCTGCCGCTGATCATGAACTTCTTCAATAACTTCTACGGAATGGGTGGCCAGCCTGTCGGCGAGACAATGGGCTTCAAGGTCCTCGCCCGGCTCGGCGCCGGAATCCGGCCCGACCAGCTGCACGCGGAACGCGTGGACGGCTACAATCCGCTTGCGGTCATTGACGCCATCCGGCGGAAGAAGGAAATTCTGGCCCGGGGCGACGGCCCGGTTCTGCTCGATACGATCACCTACCGTTACAGCGGCCATTCGCCGTCTGATGCCAGTTCGTACCGCGAGAAATCGGAAGTCGAGGCGTGGCAGCAGGTTGATCCGCTGATCACCTTTGCCGACCAGCTCGTGAAGGCTAAGGTGGCCAGCGAAGGCGAGCTGAAGACGATGCAGGAGCAGGTGGATGGTCTCATCTTCAAGGCTTATCAGAAGGCGGTTGACCTGACGATCTCGCCCCGTGCGGATCTGAAGAAGAAGGGCAGCCTTCTGGAACAGACCATGTTCTCCAATCAGCGGGTCGAAGCCATGTCGGATGCCAAACCCGATACCCTGATGCCCCTGGAGGCGAATCCCCGCGTCAAGCAGTTGGCCGGGCGAAGCCGTTCAGCCTTTGACGAGGCGGGCAACCGGTTGTCGAAGAGTCGCTGTGTCCTGTTCCGCGACGCCCTGTTTGAAGCGATCATTCACCGCTTCTACAAGGATCCGACCCTGGTCGCCTATGGTGAGGAGAATCGGGACTGGGGTGGGGCGTTTGCCGTGTATCGCGGGCTGACCGAGGCGTTGCCCTATCACCGGTTGTTCAACTCGCCGATCTCCGAAGCGGCGATTGTCGGAACCGCCGTCGGCTACGGCCTTGAAGGCGGCCGCGCGCTGGTGGAACTGATGTACTGCGATTTCATGGGCCGCGCGGGTGACGAGCTGTTCAATCAGCTCTCCAAGTGGCAGTCCATGTCCGGCGGCGTGCTCAAGATGCCTGTCACGGTTCGGGTTTCCGTGGGCTCCAAATATGGTGCCCAGCACAGTCAGGACTGGGTCGCCCTGGTGGCGCATATTCCCGGATTGAAAATTGCCTTCCCGGCGACGCCGTATGACGCCAAGGGGCTGATGAACACGGCTCTGGTGGGCACCGATCCGGTAATCTTCTTCGAGAGTCAGCGCATCTATGACATTGCGGAGGAGTTTCATCCGGGCGGTGTGCCGGCGGATTACTATGAGATCCCATTTGGCGAGCCGGATGTGAAGAAGGTCGGGAAAGACCTGACCCTCCTCACCATTGGCGCCACGCTCTACCGGGCGTTGGAAGCCGCGAAGACCCTTGAGGAGAAGTACGGAATATCGGTCGAGGTGATCGACGCCCGCTCGGTGGTTCCGTTCAACTATGCGAAGGTGATTGAGTCGGTGAAGAAGACGCGCCGTATTTTGCTGGCGAGTGACGCCTGTGAGCGTGGCAGTTTCCTGCACACGATGGCCAATAAGATCAGTCAGTTCGCTTTTGACGAGCTGGATGCCCCGCCGGTGGTGGTGGGCGCCCGCAACTGGATCACGCCGCAGGATGAGGTGGAGGATGCCTTCTTCCCGTTTGAGTGTGATATCATTGACGCGGTACATGAACATATCCAGCCGCTGAAGGGGTATACCATCAGCCGGGATTGCAGTAATCAGGACCAGTTGCGCCGGAGCGCGGAAGGAGTTTAAGGATTATGGGCACAATTCGTGTTTTTGCAGGTGATTTCGGGGCGTCGGGTGGCAAGTGTTTTGCGGGCGTGTTTGAAAATGGCACGTTCCGCCTGCAGGAGGTGCACCGGTTTGCGCACGAGTCGGTGCCCTTCTACATGGCTGACTCCTCCGGCAAGGTGGCGGAGCGGGCCTACTGGGACGATGTCCTGCTTTACAATAATCTGGTAAAGGGGCTGCGGGAGTATCGTCGCACGATTTCGGATAAGCTGGACGGCGTCGGGATTGACACTTGGGGGGCAGACGGCCAGTTCTTTACCGCCGATGGGGATGCGATGGGGAAGATGTATGCCTATCGCGATCACCGGCTGGATGATATGGCGGATAAGGTTCGTGCCAAGGTCGGCGCCAAGAAGGCCTATGCTCTCACCGGCATCCATTTCCAGCCGTTCAATGTCAGCAACCAGTTGTACTGGCACATGCTGAACCGCAAAAATACGGTCAAGCCCGGCTGTTTCTACCTTCCGGCCCCGGCCTTGTTCTATTATTATCTGGGTGGGGTGAAGGCGGTGGATTCGACCTTTGCCAGCGTCACGCAGTTGATGGACGCGCATACCAAAACGTGGAGCGCGGAAATCCTGAAGAAACTCAAAATCCCGGTGGGGGTGATGCCCGAGATTGTCGCGCCGGGGTCCGTGGTGGGTGAACTTCACGCTGAACTGGCGACGGTGGTCGGGCTGAACCGTGCGCGGCTGATCGCCGTGGGCGGTCATGATACGGCAAGTGCGTTTGCCGCCGCGCCGGTGGATAATCCCGATGAGGCTCTTATCATCAGTTCAGGCACCTGGTCGCTGGTCGGAAAGCTCATTCCGAAGGCGATCACCTCCAAGGAGGCGATGGCTCATAACTTCAGCAATGAGGGCGGGATTGGAAATGTGCGCCTTCTCAAGAATTGCATGGGAAGTTGGCTCGTCCAGGAGCTTAAGCGGATCTGGCAGCATACCGATGGCAGCGAAATCAAGTGGCCCGAAATGGACCGCTGGACCCGCGAGGCGCCGTCCTTTACGGCATTTGTGGATCCCGATGACAAGAGTTTCTACAATCCGCCGGATATGCAGAAGGCGATTGCCGAGTTCTGCCAGAAAACAGGGCAGCCTGTTCCGGTGGATCGTGGCACCTATCTCCGGCTGGTCTATGAAAGCCTGGCGCTGAAATACCGCTATGTGAACGAGCTGTTGACGAAGGTCTCGGGAACGCCGAACAAGGTGGTTCACATTGTCGGGGGCGGATCGAAAAACATCATGCTGAACCAGTTCACGGCGGATGCCGTCGGGTTGCCGGTGATGGCCGGGCCGGAAGAGGCCACCGCGATCGGGAACTGCATGGTGCAGGCGATGGGCCTGGGCGTGATCAAGACTATGCGCGATGCCATCCCCCTGATTCGCGGGGCATTCCCCATCCGGGAATACAAGCCCCAGGACAAGACGCGCTGGAACGAAGCCTACAAGAAATTCAAAGCACTGGTGAAATAGGGTTGTGGCCAAGCTGCCGAAAAAAGTCTGTGTCCATGATACGATGCAGGACCGCTATGTTTACTGGCTGACGGAGCCGGTCGGGCGGCGGTTTCATTCGAAATTCGATCCTGAGCTTACGCCGAAACAGATGCTCGAGCTGGGTGTTTTTGGCGGGAAGTATATGACGGATTGCCGCGATGAATTTCCAAAATCGTGGTTTACCCGGGCTAAGCTGAGTCCCGCCGGCCGGGATCCCCGGTTGAACTACTTTAAGGTGAACGCTTCCAAATCGTTGTCCTACTGGCTCGAGAAGGATTGGATCTGGCCGGACGATCCGCGGGGTTGGTTTCAATGGTACTGCCGGTACTACATGGGGCGTCGTTGTCCCGATGATGAGCGGCAGATCAAGCGCTGGGCGGCGATGACCCGTCATGTTGCTCAGCTAAAAAGTGCCTGTTCCGCAGGCGATCAGACCTGCCGCCGCCGCCAGCGCCAGGCTTTGCTTCACTGGGCCTACGACAGCCGGACGCTTTGAGTGGGCCGGTTTACGCAAGATTCGTTCCGCCGGCCTTCCAGCCTGGCTACGGTAACGGCCTCGCCTTTATCATCATACAAGGCTTGCTGCATGACCTTGCCATTGATACCGTAGAGCAACTAATAAGTGTTACTGTTCGATCTTTCGAAAATGTGTCCTGTACGGTGCCTGATGATTTTACCTTCACTTGACGTGTTCCGCTCAATGCTCGCTTAATTCAGCCCTTTCATGTCAAACATCCATTCTTCTGATTGCCGCGCCATTCCGGACTTCAGTCATTTGACGCCGGACACTGTGATTAATGCGGTGGAGGAAGTGTTGGGCGTACGCTGCAGCAACTTGTGCCGACCGCTCAACAGCTATATCAACCGGGTGTATGAGGTGGGACTGGATGCGGGCGGATTCGACGGGCTCACCGCGGGCGGTCATGTAATTGCCAAGTTCTACCGGCCCGGCCGCTGGAGCCGGGATGCCTTGCAGGACGAGCTGGACTTTCTGAGCGAGTTGAGCGCGGCCGAGGTGCCCGTCGTGCCACCGTTGCCCGGGCCCGACGGGAAGTTGCTTCATCAGTTGGGAGGCACCTGGTTTGCGGTTTTCCCGAAGAAGGGGGGGCGCCCGCTGGATGAGCCCACTCCTGAGGATTGGACTCAACTGGGCCGCCTGATTGCCCGGATGCATGTGATTGGTTCAGGGCGGACTCCCCGTGACCGGGTTCATCTTCATCCACAGCAGTCCACCCTGGCCCATCTCGACTATATCCTGGATTCCGGCACGGTGGCGGAATCGCTCATCGATCTCTATGAAGATACCGTGATGGACATCGTTGAACACATTGAGCCCCTGTTCGAGGGGGTTAACACCTTCCGGCTGCATGGGGATTGTCATCGCGGCAATATTCTCTTCCGGCCGGGCGAGGGATATCATTTGCTCGATTTTGATGATATGGCGGTGGGGCCTGCTGTTCATGATTTATGGATGATTCTTCCCGACCGTCTGCCCAAGGCCCGGCCCGAGCTGGATTTGCTTCTGGATGGCTATGAGACGTTTTTGGAATTTCCGTATGACACCTTGCGGCTGATTGAGCCGTTGAGGGCGATGCATTTCATCCATTTTACAGCGTGGTGCGCGCGACAGAAGGCCGATGGCGGGTTCGCACGGTTGTCGCCGGGGTGGGGGAGTCAGGACTTCTGGCGGCAGGAAATCACGGCACTGGAGAATCAGCGACAGGAAATTGAAACAAGGGGACAATAATTCTCCCCTTTTCCCGCTGTAATACTCATGTCAGCTCGTAACATGAATTCATCATTCATCTTTTATCCTCAAATGACGACGAAGTTCGTCGAGTCGGATGTCGGGAGAATCTGAACTGAGTCGGGGGAACCGGCCTTTGGTCATCAGGTAGTCGCCGTGGCGCTTGAGCATGATCTTGCCATCCTCCACCTCCACGGTCTTGATTTTCTTTTCCGCCGCCAGAATCCGGATTTCGGCCAGCTTCAGGAGCCGCTCGCATTCCGCCGGGATCGGGCCGAACCGGTCGCGGAAGGCCTGGCGCAGGGAACGGACTTCCTTGATGAACCCGGCTTCGGCAATGCGCCGGTACATGCTGACCCGCAGGCGCTCGTCCTCAATGTAGCTGACCGGAATGATGGCCGAATGGGTGGCCCCGGTATCGGACGGGGAGAGGCTGATGAAGTCGAGGGTGATGTCGACATCAATCACCGGCGGGAGCGGCTCGCCTTTCCGCTTGGCGATCGTGTGGCGCAGCAGCTGGCAGTAGAGGCCGAACCCGACGGCGGCGATGTGGCCGCTCTGGTCGGCGCCGAGCAGATTTCCCGCACCCCGGATTTCCAGGTCGCGCATGGCCAGCCGGAACCCGGCGCCCGCCCCGGAATATTGCTTGATGGCCTGAATCCGCTTGCGGGCCGTGGGGTCGACATGGGCTTGGGCGGGAAGCAGCATGTAAGCATAGGCCTTATGCTTGGATCGACCTACGCGTCCCCGTAACTGGTAAAGTTCCGACAACCCGAACCGGTCGGCCCGGTCAATCAGGATGGTATTGGCGTTGGGAATATCCAGGCCGCTTTCAATGATGGTGGTGCAGAGCAGCACATCAAACTCGCCTGCGGCAAACTGGCGCATGATCCCGGCGAGGGCACCGGCCGACATCTGGCCATGCCCGACGCCGATCCGGGCCTCCGGCACCAGGCGCTGTAGCCGGTCACGCAGCCGGTCAATACTGCGAACCCGGTTGTGGAGATAGAAAACCTGGCCCTCCCGGTTCAGTTCCCGCATCACTGCTTCCCGGATGACCGCATCGGAATCGGGGGTGACGATTGTTTCCACGGCGAGCCGCTCCTGCGGGGGCGTCTGGATGGTGCTCAAGTCCCGCGCCCCGGTCAGGCTCATGTAGAGCGTGCGGGGGATCGGTGTCGCCGTGAGGGTCAACACATCGACGAGTCTCCGGATATGCTTGAACTGTTCCTTGTGGAGGACGCCGAACTTCTGCTCCTCATCGATGATGACCAGTCCGAGTTCCTTGAAGGCGAGGCTGGGTTGGAGCAGGGAATGGGTGCCGATGACGATATCGACCTTGCCCTCGGCGAGCCCCTCGATGACGCCCCGCTGTTCGCTGTGACTGCAGAAGCGGCTGAGCATCTCGATCCGGACGGGGAAGGGGGCCATACGCTCGGCAAAGGTCTGGAAATGTTGCTGGGCCAGGATGGTGGTGGGAACCAGCACCGCCACCTGACGCCCCGCCATGACGGCCTTGAAGGCGGCGCGAAGGGCCACCTCGGTTTTGCCGTAACCGGCATCGCCGCAGAGCAGTCGGTCCATGGGGCGCTTGTTCTCCATGTCCTTCTTGACTTCCCGGATGGCCGATTCCTGGTCCTCCGTTTCCTGATACGGGAAGGCGGCCTCCAGTTCATGCTGCCAGGGATTGTCGGGCGGGAAGGCAAAGCCGTCCTGCGAGTCGCGGCTGGCCTGGATTTCGAGCAGGGTTCCGGCCATATCCTGAACGGCCCGTTCGGCGGCAATTTTTTCGCGATCCCACCGTTTACCGCCCAATTGGTGAAGTGGGACATTGCGACGGCCGACGCCGACATAGCGGGTCAGCAGGTGCGCCTGGGCCACCGGAACATACAGCTTGGCTCCATCGGCGTACTCGATGGCGAGGGCTTCGGTGAGTTGTTTATTGACCGTGATTTCGCGCAAGCCGAGATAGCGGCCCACGCCGTGTTCCACATGGACGACCAGGTTGCCGGGCTCCATATCGGTCCAGTCGGTAATTCGGGCACCGCTGACCAGGGCCTCGGCTTTTCGTGACGGGAGGCGTCGCCGTTGAATTTTCCGGCCATAGAGATCGGGTTCGGCCACGATCAGGAGTCCGAGATCGGGGCAGGAAAAGCCGCCGGAGAGCGGTGCCAGGATCATGGCCGGATTGGCTTGCTTGAGCAGCGCGCCGTAGGCCTCCGTGAAGCGGTCCTGTGTGCCGGTGCTGTCGAAGAAAATCGCCCCGCGCGTGCCCTCCTGGATGGAGGCGGCCATGGCGGTGAGAAAACGGCGGCGGGCGGTTTCAATCATATCCGGATGTAAGGCGTTGCGGGTAGTTACCGAGGGAATGGGATCCACGGGGTGGAATTTCAGGGAGAGGGAGGAAGGGGTTAAGGGGTTAAGGGGGGCAGGGGGTTGGGAATTGGGAGGGAGGGAGCCCACGAAGACTTGGAGGATGGCAGGGTTTGCGTTCAAGGTTGCTTCGATGGAGCCGAGACGGGCGACCAATGTGGAGGCCTTTGCTTCCTGAATGACATTTTCATAAATGTCGGAATGGGCGTGAATGCTGTCCTGGTCGGACCAGACCACGATGAGTGAGGACGCGAGATGATCCAGCAGGGAAGCCTTATTTTTGGGACTGGCCCGCAGGAGTTTCCATTCACTGACAGGGGTCAAGGTGGCGGTGGAGTGCGGTTCAAGCGAGCGTTGTTCGGCGGGATCGAAGGTGCGGATGGATTCCAGTGTCGGCCCGAAGAATTCAAGACGCAAGGGCCAGCGGCTGGACAGGGGCCAGATATCAAGGATTCCGCCCCGCAGGGCGGCATCGCCGGGCACCTGAACCTCGGCGGAAAAGGCATAACCGAGGGCTTCAAGGTGCGGGATCAGGTCTGCGGGGTCAGCCTGATCGCCCACCACCAGATTCCGGGTGGTGTTCTGGAAGGCCTCCCGGGACAGGGTGAATTCCATGAGCGCCTGGGCACAGGTGATCACGACGCGGGGGGCAGGGGCAGTGAGTTCGGCGAGCGTGGCGAGCCGGGTTCCGATGACACTGGCATCGGGGCTGGTCTTATGTCCGGTGTCCGGCACCACTTCCCAGCTTGGGAACACGAGGGCGGGCAGGGTGTCGGGCGGGGTCAGGGTATTCAGATCGCGGGCGCGCCATTCGAGGGTACGGGCCCCATCGGTCACCCACAGGACGGATCGTCCCGAAAGGCGGGCGAGTTCCCAGACAATCCACGCTTCCGCTGCAGGAGGAATATCCGGGATATGAAATTCCCTGCTCCCGGAGAGCATGGGGAGAAGTTTTTCCCGTAAGCGCGATTCAACATCAATATTCCACAACAGATTGCTCATGGCCATTCAGTATCTCACAAATAACCTGGGAAGATAAAGTTTTACCACGGAGAGACGGAGGGGGAGGGGGAGAGGAAAACGAAGAAAATGTTTCGGCATTTGTATGCGGCGGGTACTCCGCATAAAAATGCCGAAACGCCTTTCCAGGAGGGGGGTAAGAGAAGGTTTTAATAGTGCGCTACACAACGGGAGTGGCCCTTCTTTCTCCCGAGGAGGTGTTTTGCGATTTTATCAAATGGCGAGTACCCCCTTTGATAAAATCGCAAAACA
>CAJBSZ010000521.1 GCA_903958395.1 uncultured bacterium
CGGCAGCATCTGGCAACCATCCCATGAAACCCGCCCCTTCAAAATCTTTCCATCAGCGCCTGACGGTTCCCTTCGACTTTCCCGTCCTGTTCACTCGAAATGCGTTTTCGCCCGCAGACCCCCTGCTGGCCCAAACCATCGCCCGTCTCCACGAAAACCGCCGACACCGGGTCATGGTGTGTCTGGACAAGGGCGCGGCAAAAGCCTGGCCACGCGGCGAAGCGATCATCCGCTCCTATTTCAAAGCGCACTCCAAAACCATCGTCCTGGCCGGCCCCATCGAACTCGTCGCCGGCGGCGAACGCGCCAAACAGGATCTTACCGCCGTAACCCGCCTGATCAAACGCATGGCGGCACGCCAGCTTGACCGGCAAAGCGTGGTGCTGATTATCGGCGGCGGCAGCGTTCTCGACATGGTCGGCCTCGCGGCGTCCCTTGTGCATCGCGGCCTACGGGTCATCCGCATGCCCACCACCGTGGCCGGACAAAACGACGTCGGAGTTGGCGTCAAAACCGGCATTGACCTGTTTGGAACCAAAAACTTTCTGGGCACCTTCGCTCCGCCTTTCGCCGTGGTCAATGATCTCGACTTCCTCGATCGTCTACCGGATCGCGATTGGATCGCCGGCATCGCCGAGGCGTTCAAAGTGGCCGTGATTAAAGACCGGCGCTTCTTCAAATTCCTCTGCGATCACGCCATCCGGCTACGGACTCGTGACCGATCTGCCATGGAGCATCTGGTCGTGGAGTGCGCCCGGCTCCACCTTGACCACATCCGAACCGGCGGCGATCCCTTTGAAACCGGAAGCGCCCGGCCGCTGGATTTCGGACATTGGTCCGCCCACCAACTGGAAGTGATGTCCCACTATCGCCTCCGCCACGGGGAGGCCGTCGCCATCGGCATTGCGCTCGATGCGTATATCGCCATGCGGCTGGGCTTGATCAAACACAGGGAACTCACGGCCCTGACCACAGGACTTAGGAACGCAGGACTTCCTGTTTGGCACCGGCTCCTCACGACGCGAAGCCGGGCCGGCTCTCTCTCGATTCTTGCCGGCCTGGCACGGTTTCAGGAACATCTTGGCGGCCCCCTTACCATTACCCTCCCCGCCCGCATCGGCCGCCGCACGGAGATCCATGAGATGAAGACCAGGATCCTTGCGGAAGGAATCCGGTATCTTGACGGGATCCACCATGAAACTCCGTGATCAACCGCCCCTGCATCTTACCTACTGTCTGAACGTCCACCCCGGTGAAGAGTGGATTGAAAATCTGGCGGCGATTCAAACCCACACCCTGGCCATCCGAAACCGGGTCGCACCGGGCAAGCCGTTTGGCCTGGGACTGCGCCTTTCCCGACTGGCCGCCGAAACCCTGCAACAACCGGACACTCTCGCTGGATTCCGAAATTTCATGCGCAATGAGGGGCTCTACGCTTTCACCATAAACGGCTTCCCGTATGGAGCCTTTCATGGAAAGCCCGTCAAAACCGCTGTCTATCAGCCCGATTGGTCAACCCGCGAACGCCTCGATTACACCCTGCTCCTGGCCGACATTCTCGCTCAACTCCTCCCCGACGGGGTTGACGGCAGCATCAGCACCGTCCCCCTCGCCTACCGCCCGTCACCCATCACTCTTCACGCTTCACCCTTCACGTCTCACCCTTCACGTCTCACCCTTCACCTCGCCGAGTGTGCTGCGGGGCTTCACGCCATTCGAGCCAAAACCGGCAGGGAAATCCATCTTGGGTTGGAACCGGAGCCGGACTGCCTGCTGGAGAACACCGACGATGTGATCCGGTTCTTTGAAGGGCCGCTTCTGGAGCAGGGAATTCCCCATCTGGTTTCCCGATTATCCTGTACCCGGCAGGAGGCAGAAGCCATTCTCCGCCGCCATATCGGAATCTGTTTCGACACCTGTCATCTGGCCATTCAGTTTGAAGATCTCACCGACAGTCACAGCCGACTGACTGATCACGGAATCCGCATTTCAAAAATTCAACTTAGCTCCGCGCTCGAAGTCGCTCCCACCGAAACCGCCCGCCAGCGTCTCCTGGACTTTGCAGATCCCATATATCTGCACCAAGTGAAAGGGATAAACATACTCCCCACTCCCCATTCCCCGCTCCCCGCTCCGCGTTCCCCGTTCCTCACTTCTTTTCCCGATCTTTCCGTGGCTCTGGCCTCCTCGCTCTCTCACGAGGCCGCTGATCAGCTCTGGCGTATCCATTTTCATCTCCCCCTTTATTTTGAAGGAGACGGCATTCTCGCCTCCACGGCAAAAACCATGGACGCCCGATTCTGGAAGACCGTGGCGACCTCCCCGGCATCCCACCTGGAAATCGAAACCTACACCTTCAATGTCCTCCCCAAAGCCCTTCGGGCGGGAGGTATCGAATCGAGCATTGCCAGGGAATATGAGTGGGTGATCAATTCCCCATTGACTTCGACTATAACCAATGCTTAACAGTTTAAGCATGAGCATACCAGTTTCCATAAAGGATGTTGCAAGGGTGGCGGAAGTATCAGTTGCGGCGGTTTCGTATACGCTTAACGGGAAGGGCGACAGGTACCGTATTGGAGGTGACACTCAGGCTCGAATACGAGCTGTTGCCCGACAGTTGAATTACAAGCCGGACGCTCTGGCGAGGGAGATCAGGACAAACAGCCAGGCGTCCACCGGTAGTGGCACGCCAGCCACCGCAACTCGACTGGAGGTGGGAATAGTGGTGGGTGCAGGGAGCCCCTCGACGACCCTGGCCCTCATTCCGGTTCAGGAGCCGATATTGGCAGCGGCGGGATATACGACGATCTTTGTCGCCCTCCCGTCGGATGTGGAGGCAGTCCGTCTTCGGCTTTCCAGTCTCCTCGCGGCGGGAGTTCAGGGAATTCTGAGTTGTCCCAGCGTCTTCGCCACCGTGGCGGAGGCCATGGCAAATCAGTGCCCTGTTATTGCCCTGAGCCCCTGGGCGGCGGAGACGTTACTGCGACCGAAACCAGTCCCAGCGCCCCAGCAACCAGCAGTCATCCCGGAACCGGCACCCATGGCAAAACCCGTCCCTATCCCGGTAATCTCCGTACCGGTGGCGGTGCCCGTGGCAAAGCCAATCGCGGTTCCCGTCCCTGAAGTCATTCACGAACCAGATCCGATCAAAGTCGCCACTGAACCTGAACCAACACCAACCGTGGTGCCAGTCACTTTTCCGGAGTCGGCGACAGCGCCAATATCGGAGCCCGAACCGACCCCGGCGACACCCGAAGCAGAACCGCCAGGCGAACCGCTCCCCCAACCGATCCCCATCCCGGAACCGGAGCCCGTACCGGCGTCTACTCCCGATCCTGAGCCGACGCCGGAGCCCACACTCGTGCCCATTCCCGAACCGGAACCAACACCGGAAGCGCCGCCAGTCACCGCAGAAGAGTCGGTGCCAGCGCCCAACCCAGAGCCTGTACCCGAGCCGCCCCCAGTGATACCCGAAGCAGAAACGCCGGAGCCGATCCCCCAGCCCGCCCCCACCCCGGAGCCGGAGGCAGTACCACTTCCCGCCCCGGAACCTGAGCCAGTGCCAGTGACAGCGCCTGCCCCGGAACCCACCACAGTTCCGGATCCAATCCCACTTCCGGAACCACCGCCCATGATCGTCCCCGAACCGGTGTCCGTGGACATAGCAGAACCAGCCGCTGAGGAACCCCAGCCACCCGAGACACTGGCGGATCCTATTGCCACACCTGCCCCCGTTGAGGCTGAAAAAGGAGCGGCTGAAGAGGACGAAAAGGCTATCCCAGCCGACTCGCTGAATGCCATACCAGCCAATGCTTAACAGTTTAAGCAAACAACTGATGTAATATTAAAGTTCATCCAGCGGACTCTCGGCCGTCGAATCCATTCCTCGAATGACGTGGGTGTAGATCATTGTGGTTTCCACGCTTTCATGCCCCAGATACTTCTGAACCTCGCGGATATTGACACCTTTGAGGAGCAGATGGGTGGCAAAGGAATGCCGGAGGCAATGGATGGACGCAGGCTTGTCAATACCCGCCCTCCGGATCGCTTCCCTCATGATGCGTTGCGGGACCTGATCGCTGATATGATGGCGGCGCACGACGCCGCTACGGGGATCTACCGCAAGGTCATGGGCAGGAAAGAGGTATTGCCACCCGAATTCCTTCGGGGCCGCCGGATATTTTCGGTCAAGCGCGAATGGCAGATAGACCGCGCCATGCCCCGCCGCCAGATCCTGATCATGGATGCGCCTGACCACCTTGATCTGAACTTGGAGTGGTTCATCAAGTTTACGGGGAAGAAGAGTGCCCCGATCCTTGTTCCCCTTTGCGGCCCGAACGATGATCAAATGATTAGCAAAATCCAAATCCTTGATTCGCAGCCTGATCAGTTCCGACACCCTGAGGCCAGCGCCGTAGGCGAGTTGTAGCAGTAGCCGGTCACCCGGGAGAGCTGCCTTGATCACCTGCCTCACTTCTTCCACGCTTAGGACCAGCGGAAGCCGGGATCCCTGCCGAGCCCTCACGCTCTGCATATCCGGATTCTCCTGCTTCAGCACCTCGCGGAGCAAAAACAGCAAGGCGGAAAAAGCCTGGTTCTGAGTGGAGGCGGCCACATTATGCTGCGTGGCGAGTGATGACAGGAAAGCCTTGACCGAGTCGCTCTTCTGCCAGTCGAGATCGTGGCTTAGCGCGTAACCCATGTAACGGCTCACCCAGTCGAGATAGGTTTGCTCCGTGCGGTAGGAATAATGACGGAGCCGGATCAAGTCGCGCATTTCGGCCGAGACCTTCTCCGCGTGCAGGATTTGCGCCTCCTTGTCATCGGGCGCCGCAGGGGATTGGGTCGACGGCTCCAGCATCAGGAACACTTTGAGGTAGAGCTCAACGGCCCGCATGGCCTGCCTCAACTGCCAGTCTTGCACGGTCTGATTATGTGCCAGTATGTCGGAAAACGCCTGAATACGATCCTTGGCCGAGGTCGCCATGGGCGGCAATTCAGCCGTCAGAAACATTTTCACCCATCTCACATAATAGAGAATCTGGTGATCGGGAACCAATTTACGTTGCGTTATATATTGGACAAAAGGCTCAAGATCAAAGGTTTGCATGAACAATCTCCTGTGACTGGCTGGGTTTTCGGACGTTAGGCGTCATGACAGCTAACGACTGTATAGCTAGTGATTGCGTCATTACTAGCAAATTATTACTAATAAAACGCCTGATTATACGTCGCGACGCCTAACGCCATCCAGATGGACATATGCGTCAATACAGGCATATGAGGAAGCCCGCCATTTTTCGCAATAAGACTTAAGCGGGCGACTCAGAAGGATCACACAACACAATCAATAAAAGAGATTTACGGGAAAACCTTGACGATACAGGAATGGCCTTTTACCCTCTCCCAAGTCAGGCAGGTGCTTGATAAAGAATGCAGCGCCACACGGGTTTTCTGGCATTCATCCAGAAATCCCGTTATGACGCAGAATATATGTTGGAGCAATACATAAGTATGTATAATAATATTGCCGATTTAGGCGGTTATCGATAGGATATGGCCATGTCAAAGGTTCGATTCGAATGGGATGATGCCAAGGATAGGGAGAACCTCGGAAAGCATGGGGTTCCATTTTC
>CAJBSZ010000522.1 GCA_903958395.1 uncultured bacterium
AGATGCCCGTCGGAGGAGCCGTTCGGGTGGAGACCCAGGCGCTGGCGGCGGAGTCCCTGGTTGTTTCCCTGGTGGAAGGGTGGCGGGGTTCGATTTGCCATGTGGCGTTGACCGACAAGCAGGGACGGTTTGCCCGCTACAAGGTGGTGGATCCTTCCTTTCTGAACTGGATGGGCTTGGCGATGGCGATGCGCAACCAGCAGATTTCCGATTTCCCGCTATGCAATAAGAGTTTCAACCTGTCCTATTGCGGACACGATTTGTGAAGGTGAGGTCACTATGTTAAGCATCATTCTGGCGCGCCTGAAACAGCGGCATCGTACGATCAAGTATCCACGGAAACCGGCGGTTCTGCCCGACCGGTTTCGCGGGATGCCGGTCATTGACCAGGCGAAATTTGGCGGGGGGCTTGGCCCGTGTGCCGGGGTCTGCCCGGTGGGTGCCTTGGCGGAGCGGAACGGGAAAGTCACGATTGATCTCGGGCGTTGTCTGTTCTGCGGGGAGTGTGAAAAAGGGTGTCCGGCCGGTGCCATCCGGTTCAGTCGCGACCCCCAGCTTGCCACGCGGGATCGCCAGACGTTGATCGTAGGCGGCAGCGAGCCCGTTCTGAAGGCGGCGCTGGACGAGAAATCCAGGAAGTTGTTCGGGCGCTCCCTCAAGTTGCGGCAGGTGTGCGCGGGTGGGTGCAATGCCTGCGAGGCGGACTGCAATGTCTTAAACACCGTGGTGTTTGATCTCGGGCGGTTTGGAATCCAGTTTGTGGCTTCCCCGCGCCATGCCGATGGGGTGCTCATCACCGGGCCGGTCACGAAGAACATGGAACTGGCCTTGAGGAAAACGTATGACGCCGTTCCCGATCCCAAACTGGTGATTGCCGTGGGTGCCTGCGCCATTAACGGCGGTCCGTATGTTGATCATCCCGAAACCTGCAACGGGGCAGGGGCCGTAGTCCCGGTGGATGTGTATATTCCCGGCTGCCCCCCGCATCCGATAACCATTCTCGACGGCCTCCTGCGCGCCCTCGGCAAGATCGAGGATCGGGCTGGGTAAGTCATTCAGTTAGCTGTTTGTGCAAATCGGCTCTTTTAAGATGCCCATTTCAGTTCAAGATCCAGCCGGATGGTGATTGGCTGTTTCAAGTTGATGCGAGCCCGTTACGATGCGGCAAATGCTTCTGGGGGTACTCATGTCGACTGCCTTTCCTTTTCGATGGATGGGAAGTGATCGTGATCTTATCTGACGAGCAGGGCGGGGATTCCCGAGTCGGTCAGAACACGCTGTGTGGTGCATCCTACAAACCACTGGCGGATCCTCGTGTGGGCATGTGCCCCCATGACGATCAGATCGCTGTTTTCAAGGACAATTTCCTCCAGTATCGCCTCGCTGGCGTGGCCCGCCACCACCATCACTTTTGGGGTGCAGCCTGCGTCAACGCAGGTTCGTTCTGCGGTGGCGGAAACAACGCCGGCCACTTCGGGTGTCATCTTCTCTGTGACGGTGAGAAGAGTCAGCGACGCATTGAGGGCGCGGGCCAGTGCCGTGGCGGTGCGCACGACCTTCTCCGAGATCGGGCTACCGTCGCAGGCCGCCATAATTTTTTGGACCGGGGTGAATTGGGCCGGTGTGACCAGACAAGACTTGGTGGCGCGCCGGGTGACACGGTCGGCAACGGCGCCGATCAGGTCCCGCCCGTATCGCTCATTTTCGCCCCGCTTACCCAGGATCAGCAGGTCAGTTGATGCTTCGCGCTCCAGGATGACGTGAACCGGGTGTCCCGTCTCTACACCCAGCACCGCATCAATTCCGGCCTTTGTGGCAAGGTCCTGGAAACATCCACGCACAGCATCCCCGTTTGCCTCCATGAGTTTCCTGAACTGGGGCCATCCCGCGTAATAGCCGGAGGCGCCGATTGCGCCGGAGATGTCGGCCATGAGCGGGCCCTCGATCATCCGGATATCGAGTACGTGCAAACCGGTGAGTCTCGCCTTCATGGCGTCCGCCAGCAGAAAGCCATACCGGCACGCTACATCACCGTGGGAAGACCCGTCTGTACAGACCATTATATTCTGAAACATGGCAAACTCCTTTCTTGATCGTAACGTTTCACCTTCTGAAATGTTAGCCGTTCCCCCAAAAATAACAAGCCCCGTAAAACTTAATGGTGACATGCGCCCATTTTGACGTAACGCCCATAATTCTCCTTTAGTTTTGGCGACGATTGCCCTAGAGTTAGAGCGAGTTATTTAATAATTCATTAGTGATCAAGGGAGCATCATGAAGGTATCTGGCAAGTTGGTTGAGATTTTTGAAACGGTGAAGATCAAGGAATCTTTTCAGAAGCGTGAGTTCGTTCTCGAGTTCGCGACAAATCCGAAATATCCGGAACTGGTGAAGTTTGAACTGGTGCAGGATAAGTGCGGCCTGCTGGACAAGTTCAGCGTGGGGCAGGAGGTCGCGGTGGAGTTCGACCTGCGCGGGCGCAAGTGGACGGACCAGAAGGGCGCGGTCAAGTATTTCAACACGCTTCAAGCGTGGCGTTTGGGTGAGGCCAACGGATCCAGTGGTGGCGAGTCGGCTCATGAAGGGGCCCCGCCGGATGTGGACTCGGAAGACTTCAGCGAGGGGAAGGGTAATGGTCTGCCGTTTTGAGCCAGATCCCGGCGCGGATTAACAGGCGGTTGATCACCGGGGTTTTGGCCTTGGTGTAAGCCTCGCGTTTGGTCGGGTATTTTCGCGCCAGCTTCAGTTTGGCTTCATCGTAGCGTTTTGCCTCGAGGGGGTTCGCCCTCAGATAATCCCGGAACAACAACCAGCGGGTCCAGTGTTCGCTGCCGGGTGTGACCAGGTGAAGATGATGGGTCACGGGATTGCCCTTCACAAAAAAATGCCGCCCCGGAAGCCCATATTCGCCCTTGTAAAGGTAACCCGCTTTTTCCAGCCGTTTGATCCAAAGCGGTAGCCTCCTGAAGGAGGGGATCAGCATGGCCATGTCAATAATGGGCTTGGCGTCCAACCCGGGAATGGCCGTGCTGCCGATATGCTCAAACGTATAGCGGGCATTCCCCGTCAGTTTCCGCAAACGCATCCTTTCGCGGTGATAGCGTTGCGGCCAATCTCCGCGATCGGGACTGAGTTTAACGGTTCCACTTTTGAGACCGTTTTTCACATCAGCTTTTCTCAAGCAGGGTCTTGAAGTAGGCAATTGTCTTGGTCAAGCCTTCGTCCAGATTGATGGTCGGTTGCCAGTTCAGGACTTTCTTGGCCAGGGTGATGTCCGGCTGTCGCTGCTTGGGGTCGTCAGCGGGAAGGGGCTTGAACTCCAACTTGGATTTCGAACCCGACAGGGCGATGACTTTTTCAGCCAGCTCCAGCATGGTGAACTCGCCGGGATTCCCGATGTTGACCGGGCCGGTGACCTCATCCGGGCTGTTCATCAGGTTTATCAGGCCCCCGACCAGGTCGTCCACGTAACAGAAGGAACGGGTTTGCTTTCCATCGCCATAGATGCTGATCGATTCATTCTTCAAGGCTTGGACGATAAAATTGGAGACCACGCGCCCGTCATGGGGGTGCATCCTCGGTCCGTAGGTATTGAAGATGCGGGCGACCTTGATGCGTACCTGGTTCTGGCGATGGTAATCGAAGAACAGGGTTTCGGCGCAACGCTTGCCCTCATCGTAACAGGACCGGATGCCGATGGGATTGACATGACCCCAGTAATCTTCCCGCTGGGGGTGGATTTTGGGATCACCATAGACTTCGCTTGTGGAGGCCTGGAGAATCTTGGCGCGAACCCGTTTGGCGAGGCCGAGCATGTTGATGGCGCCATGGACGCTGGTCTTTGTGGTTTGCACGGGGTCGTACTGGTAGTGCACAGGGGAAGCGGGGCAGGCCATGTTGTAGATTTCGTCAACCTCGACATAAAGAGGGAAGGTGACGTCATGGCGCATCAATTCAAAGTAGGGATGATTCAGGAGATGCGCGATGTTGGCCTTGGAGCCTGTAAAATAATTATCGGCGCAAATAACTTCATGCCCCTGTGCCAGAAGCCGTTCACAGAGGTGTGATCCGAGAAACCCCGCGCCGCCGGTGATTAAGATTCGTTTGGATGTCAGTGTTTTCATAATTCCTTCTCAGAGCACGGAGAGGCCTTCCTTGATGGCGATTTTTGTTAAACCGGCAATGTTAGAGACATTCATTTTTCTCATGATGTGTTCCCGGTGCGAGGCAACGGTTTTTTCAGCCATTTGAAGTCGTGTGGCGATTTCGTTGGTTTCGTAACCGTCGGCAATCATTTTAAGCACTTCCCGTTCACGGTCAGAAAGAGGGGCGAGCGGGCTTTGTGGCCCTTCGTTAATTGGTTTACGCGGGGAGGAGAGTTTGATTTCCGGGCTGATGTAGGTTTTTCCGGCGGCAACCATCCGGATGGCGGCGATCAGTTCGCGGGCTTTGCAGGTCTTCAGAATATAGCCGGCGGCCCCTGCATTAAGCATTCCGGTGACGAATTGGTGATGGGAGTGCATGGACAGGGCGATGATCCTGGTTTTGGGCAGTTGAGCCAGGATGCGCTGCGTGGCCCCTGTCCCGTCCAGGTTAGGCATGGTCATGTCCATGACGATGATGTCGGGCTTTAACTTCAAGGCGGTCTCGACCGCCTCTTCGCCATCCCCGACATCGGCAATGACCTTAAATTGGGTCTCGGCTTCCAGTAAGGCTCGAAAGCTTTCGCGGACAATTTTATGATCGTCCGCCAACATGATGCGAAATTCCATGCGCAAAGAATAGAGCGGACTGGCGACAAATAAAAGCTAGTTCTGAAAAATCTTCGTGAGTCGGGTCAGCAAGTCTCATTATGGCCGCACCCCATGCGGTCGCGACGAAGCGCGCCCCTCTAAAACATCGGAAACGGTTGTTATCAATCGTGGAGGGACGACCTCCGTGGCGTCCGGTGCTCCAGTGTGGCCATAATGCGAATAGTGGGTGCAGGCAAGCGCGACTTGACGGGAGCTTTCAGAGCGTCATAATGGTGCCTTTTTGCACAGTTTTCATTAGAATCGCGAATCATGATTGAAGTGAGCCATTTGAAACAGCAGTTTGGTCGTGTGACGGCGCTAAACGATCTTTCCTTCCGCGTTGAGCGGGGGGAGTTGATCGGGCTGATCGGGCCGAGTGGTGCTGGTAAAACAACGTTGCTCCGGGTTCTCAGTACATACATGGCGCCCACGCAGGGAACCGTCGTACTCGGTGGGGTTGATGTGGTGTCCGACTCGTTGCGTGTCCGCCGGATGACGGGTTATCTCCCGGAAAAGGATCCGATTTATCCCGAGATGCGGGTGATGGAGTATCTGGGTTTCCGGGCCCGACTTCGTGGATTATCCGGGCGTACCCGCATCAAGCGGTTGCGGGAATTGATCGGACGATGCGGACTGGCCGGGTTGGAACGGGCTTTGATGGGGAATTTGTCCAAGGGCGAAGTCCGTCGGGTTCTGCTTGCCGATTGTCTGGCCGCGGAGCCTGAGATTATCCTTCTCGATGAGCCGACGCTGGGCCTGGATCCGCTCAACGGCGATCGGATCCGGGCTTCGTTTGGATCCCTGAAAGGGGAACGGACGGTGGTGTTTTCGACCCACGATATGGCGGAAGCCGAAGCCCTTGCCTCCCGCGTCATGATCCTGAACCATGGTTCAATGGTGGCCTTTGATACGCCGGCTCAACTGATCCGGAGCCGGGGTGTGATGACCCTGGCGGATGCCGTCAAGGCACTGGTTCAAGAAGGGGGGGCGACATGATGGCCTCGCGTATTCTCTGGCGTCAGGAAGTTCGGTTCCGGTTGGCGGCCCCGTCTTTTCTTCTCATGGGTGCCATATTTCTGGTGGTTTCCGGATTGGCCTTCTGGGTCTTCGCGGTAAGCATGGCCGGGAAGGGACTGCTGACCTCGGAGATCACCTTTAGCGGGATGTTGTTCTGGATGGCCTTTCTGGTCGTAGCCTCAGCGGTTTCAGTGAAATTGCTGGGGGATGAACAGGAGCGTGGAACCCTGGAACTGTTACTGACCGCGCCAGTGAGTGAGGGCGAAATTATCCTTGCCAAAACGATGGCGGGTTTTTGTCTGATTCAACTGCTCGTGTTCCCGGCAGTCCTGTATCCCTGGATTCTCAAAGCCGTGTATCCGGCCTGGCAGGGGGTGGATATCGCCATGTGGCTGACAGGGATTCTGCTGCTGGCCTTGGTGTCCGGCCTGATCACACTATGCGGACTCTTCTGGTCCCAGGTATTCCGAAACCAGACTGCCGCCATGGTCGCCACCTTCCTGACGGGAGCTATGGTGGTATTCAGGGGCTCGCTGCGCAGTTGGATCGGGGGATCGGCGGCGGATGGATCAGCGGGTCTGGTGGCGGTGGCTTCACACGTAACCGGATTTTCTTCCGGAATGCTGGATAGCCGCCCCTTGGTTTTCTATGTCACGGCAATGGCGGCACTTTTTTTTGTCAATGTCAGACTCCTGCAACTGGTGCGTTATCGCCGGTCCGCCGGAGGGGTGAATGTGGCGGTTTCCCTGCTGTTTGCCGGGATTCTTGCGGGGATGGTGAATTATCTGGCCCTATTGCATCCTGCCCGGGTGGATGTCAGTACACTGGGCGGCGTGCCGGTATCACCCGAAATGGGACGGATTCTTGATGTGGCCAAAACCCCGGTTCGTCTGATTCTGCTGGCGCCTGCGGGAGATTCACTGGAAACCATTGCCCGTCGTCGGATTGAGAAATACCGGTTTGTGCATTCTGCCCTTCAGGTGGATATTGTGGATCAGGGAAGCGAGATCGCCCGGACCCGGGAACTGGTTGGG
>CAJBSZ010000523.1 GCA_903958395.1 uncultured bacterium
AATATTTTGCGCCGGGCTCGTTATTTTCCTTCAGTTCGATGAGATGCCCCAAGAGCGCCAAAATCTCCCCGCCTGTTGAAAGGGGATACTCCAAAGGCGCATCAACCATGCCCTCGACAAAATCACGAATCGCTATCTCAAACTCAACCGGCCTGTTCAAGCTTACAATCGGCTCGCCAGGGGTCAAGAAACTTGTGACCAGGCGCTTCGCCGTGTCGCCCTGGAAGCCGATCCAGAGCGACTCCCATCCAGTCTCCGGATTTGGACGGTGACGATACCATTCGTTTGCAAAGACAATGAAGGCTGATCCTGCCTTCACCTTGTGGAGTCCAGCCTTACGGTTTTCGTAGAAGCCCTGTCCCTTGGCGACATAGACGAGATAATATTCTTTCAGCACGCGTCCCTCGCGCCACGTAAAGACATGTGATCCGGGTGTCTCCGGGGGCGGATAACTCTTATATCCAGCCGCGATGGTTTCCTTGCCGCAGTCGGTCAGATAGATGCCCCAGCGCTGCTGGGCTTCGGAGATGGGGAAGTATTTGAAATTTTTCATGGCCTTGTCACGGATAGTCGCTTTTCTTAACAAGACCATATTTGCGGAACCAAATCAAGCCTAAATACAACTCCGATATGACGAGGGAGTATCGTTTTTGGCTTCCAAAAGGCCCGCCTTCGCGGATACGGCTTCCTCCTACGCCAAGGCTGGGGTAGTGATAAGCGACGGGAGAGACCGAAAGGACGGGAGAAACAGGTCCCTCATGTCCCTCTCGTCGCTACAGTCCCTCACAGAGGCACCCGCCTTCCCCTTGGAAATTGGATATTCTGTCCCGTGTCCTGGGGCTCTTAATTGAACAGGATCAGGGTGCCGCCTTGGTAATAGAGCTGGATCTTGGTGGGCGTTTGGCGCAGGGCCCACATGGTCGTGTTCAAGCTTTCCGGCAAGGGCAACATGTCCGTAACCACCGCCCAATCCGGGTAGGTGACCAGTGTATACACCTTTGGCGTTCTCAAAGCTTGAGGATTCTGGATTTCCAGCGTCGACGACGTGAGGGTCAGATCAGCCTGTACGTCCAAGCAATCGCTGCTGCCGTCTGGAGCCACATCCACGAAGAGCTTCCCTCTCAGCGTGGTGTTCGCCTTGGACGTCAGCGTGCCGATGGCATTCGTGCCCGCAGGCGAGATCCACTGTGTGACGGTGAGTGCGCCATTGGAAACTGTGCCTATCCCCGATACCCCGGCCACTGTCTGCGCGGTGTTGCCAATATCCAATAGGCCGCTTGCGGCCAACTCGACGGTGGAGGCGTCCGCAAGCTTACCTCCGGAGAGGGTCAGCAGACTGCCATCGCCTGGATCAACGATGGGCACGCAGAACGCAGCGTTCGAACGGCCCTGCCGATCAAAACCAATACCGGGAGTCGTTCCCACTTGTCCGACCCCGCCACTGCCCTGACCCAGGCGCACTTCAAACGCGTGCGGGCCGGGTGTCACAACATAGTTTGCTGTCGCGATGACGTCCCAAGCCCCATGATTAATCACCTGGACACCGTCAATCATGACCATCCCGCTATCATCAAAGGATTTACAGAACGTCCATGTCTGGCTTGTCGCGGAGCGGTTCCAGATAGTCCCGGTGTAGATGTAGGTGCTGTTGTCAACCCAGATGACTCCATCACTGTTCACGACCGGACGATACGCGTTGGTCGGGCACAATTGGACCGCGGTCTGAGGATTGGGCGTGGTCACGTTCCACGCGCCACTGACGCGTCCTTCGTACAGGCCTGCCGCGCCGCCCAGACTGAACGTCCCCCCCTTGATGTTCACTGGTGACGGAGCGCTCTGTATCGCGCTGAAATACACGAGCCCGTCTCCATCCTTGTTAATGACGGTACTGTTGAGCCTGCCTTGGACAATCGATCCGGACGTCGTGTTGACCGGGCCATTGGTCACTGTGAAATTGCCGAGTTCATAACTGCCACCATCCACATTGATCACGCTGTTGGTGGGCAATGCATTGACAATACCCACGCGGAGCGCGCCGTTGCTGATCGTGGTCGCGCCTGCATACGTGCTTACGCCAGAGAGCGTCAGTTTGCCTGCTCCGATTTTCGTGAGTCCGCCGACTGTGCTGTTCACACCCAATGTGGCCGAGGCGCTGGCAACTGACGTGTAGCCGCCGCCTAAGATGTTGACGGTCAGGACATCGCCCGGCTGATATCTGACGCCGGGGCTGGTGACATCGATCGACGTGATCTGTCCGTAGAACTCACTGTTCGGGTTAAGATCGACCCTCGCAATGGCCGTCGCATTGACACCGGAACCGCCAGTAATCATCACCAACGGTGCGCCGATGTAACCGGCGCCGCGGCTCGTGAGCTTCACGGACACGACACCGTAACCCGTCGGAGCCAGCAGAGCTTGCGCAGCCGTGACGATCATATTGGCGGAATCGATGATTGCGCCACCTGAATAGATCGTGGCTGCTGTGAGACCTTGCAGGAAGGTGGTTATCGTGACAGCGGCTCTCAGAGTGCCGCCGTTGAAGTTGACATACGTGGGGGTCGTGGTGACGGTGGCTCCCACTCGGTTGGCACGGCACACACCCGCATTGAGGTTGAACACGCATTCCTTGTTACCTGTTCTTCCGGCCAGATCAAAGAAACGGGCGGGGTTGTTTTTTCCGGTGACATCCAGCAGAGCATCGGGACCGAGCAGATTGAGCATGCAGAAGATGTTCCGGTTATCGGTCCATGTCATGGTGGCGTTATTGTTGCCAGGAGGGCTGTAGAGCGAACCGCCGAACATATTAAACACGCTATTACCTGCCTGCC
>CAJBSZ010000524.1 GCA_903958395.1 uncultured bacterium
GCCTGAACGGCTTTTGGGTGGGTATTTTCAAGCCCCCCCGCCGCGTGTTCAAGGAATACCGGGACAAGTAGGACCTTGGATATGGAGACCGCCATGAAGGATACGCCCGCCCCTCGACAGATTCTGGTTATTGCCTTGCCCGGCGTTGGGGATGCGCTGCTTTCCCTCCCAGCCATCAGGCGCATTAAAACCGCCTGGCCCGACGCGGTTGTGGATGTTTTGGTGATGTTCAAGGCGGCGGAACAGGCGCTCGCGACGCATCCTTTGATCCGGTCAGTGATTTTTCATGACTTCTTGAAGGAGCGGATTTCTGCCAGCCTCCGGCTTGTGGGTCGGCTTCGAGCGGCGAACTATGACGCGTCCATGTTGGCCTATCCGTCCAACCGGCTTGAGTATAATGTCATTCAATGGATGATCGGCGCGCGCTGCCGGGTTGGGCATCGATACGATCATTGTGACCTTCGCAACCTGAATTTCATTGGCACGAACTCGGTTCGGGAAGACAATGCGCTCCATAATGTTGAGGAGGATCTGCGCCTCGTCGAGTTGATTACGGGGGTGTCGACCCCGCCGTCTTTTAAGGATCGACTGGACATGGTGTTAGAGCCCGGGGATGAGGCGTTTGCGAGGCAATGGTTGGAATCCCGCGGATTAGGAGCAGGGCGCCTGGTGGGGATGCACGCCGGAACGGCAATGTTCAAAAATCAGATTCGACGACGATGGGCGCCGGAGAAGTTTGCAGAGTTGGCTAAATGGTTCAGAGAAGGGTGGGGCGCTCCCGTATTGATTTTCGGAGGCAACGAAGAGTCGGATCTCAAGGAGCTGATTTCGAAAAATGCGGGTGGGGGGTGCCATGTGGTTTCCGGCACGACCTTCCGTCAGACGGCGGCGTTGATCCGGAGGTGTTTCCTGTTTGTCAGTAACGATTCGGCGCTCATGCATACTGCCGCCGCACTACAGGTGCCCTGTGTGACAATTTTCGGTCCCACGAGTCCTGCGCGGGTGCAACCCTATTGCGCTCCGCATCGCGTGGTTCGTGTGGGGTTGCCCTGTAGCCCCTGCTTCTATTATTCACCCCGGCCCTTGACCTGCCATGCCAACTTGGATTTTCAATGTATTCGGGATGTATCCGTGGATTCGGTCTGCCGCGCGGTGGTCGACCTTGCGAAGGAGATCGAGGGCGGGGCGGGTGGAGCTTAACGGCTCTTGATGCTTTGAATCAGGCCGGTTGTGGAAGTTCCCGTTTCAAAAGGAATGAATTCGATTTTCCCCCCGTAGGCCGACACCACTGCCGCTTCCGGAATGGGTTTCCCAAGCGGGGGCTTGTAATCTTCGCCCTTGCAGTGAATCTCGGGACGTAATTCGGCCAGCGGGCGCTCAGGCGTGTCGTCATCGAAAATGCAGACGGCGGTGACGCATTCCAAGGCGGCCAGAATTTCGGCGCGTTCTGTCTCGGGAACCACCGGGCGCTGAGGGCCTTTCAGTTTTCGAACCGAAATGTCGCTATTCACGCCCACCACCAGCACATCGCCAAAGCACCGTGCCGATTGAAGACTCCGCACATGACCGACATGGATCAAGTCAAAACAACCATTGGTCCAAACCACGGTTTTCCCCGCCCGCCTCCAAGCCTCACGCTTTTCGATCAAGGACGCCCACGATAGGATCTTTTTGATACTCATTTTTTAGTAATCGCACCCCGGTTAGGAGTAGCTCAGGCAAACCCTGTTTTTTTCAATACCGACTCATAGGCCTCGGCATAATAGCGGCCCAGATTGTGCCAGTCGAAATGTTCCGAGGCGATCTGGGTCCGGTTGCGCTGGTTGATGCGTTCGCGCCGGTCCAGCTGCATGAAGTCGAATAGCTGATTGGTCAGGGTATTCGCTGCGCTGTCGAAAGAAGCGTGCCGACGGTCCAGGACATGCAGGCCATCCTTGGCATGATCCGGGATGTTATTCTCGAGATAGGTCCCAAAGCCCGAGAGGTTACTCGTGATGGAGGGCAACCCCAGCGCGGCACATTCCAGGGGCGCGTAGCCCCATGGCTCGTAGGAGCTCGGGAAAATGCCAAGGTGGCAACCCCTCACAAACTGGTCGTAATCCATCCCGAAAAGCGGGTCGTTGGTGGTGACGAAGTCGGGGTGATACACCACCTTGACGGGATCCGAGGGCTGGTTGAACAGCTGGCAGGAGCGCAACTGGTTGAGCACCTCATCGCTCTGGTCGTCCACCAGATCATGCGTGACAATCGTGGGCATGCACTTGGATTTCCAGACGTGCATGAGACGGCGCAGGCGCAGGCGCCAGTAATCATCCACCAGTTCATCCATATCGGGATACTTGCCCATGGAGGCCGACACAAACAGTCGTTCCTCGATCTGGCGGGAGATGGCGCGGCAATCATCCTGCATCTCCTGCATCATGGCGCGCCGGCGAAGCGCCTCGGCATTGATGGAGCGGATCGGCTTGCGGGTAATAACGAAGAACACCACGGTTTTGTTGGTGCCGGCCATTTTCATGCGGTGGTTGAGACGAGCCAGTGATTCGATGGTGAGGTCGAAGCCCTTGTTGCGGTACTCAAACCGGCCCGAAGTGAAGAAATACATCGTCCGGTCAAGGTCGAACGAGTAGCTCGGGAAGAAATGAGCCACCACGAAGTCGTTTATTTTTTCCTTGTAGATGCGGTGCAGGTTCTGGAATTCGTGAAGCGCCACGAACCGCTCGATGTTCAGCCCGTTGGGTACCAGTACATCGGGTTTGCGCCCGAGCAGGTGCTCGCATTCGAGCCCGGTGATATCGCTGACGGTGGAAAAAATGTGACTCCCGTGGGCGGCGGCGCGTTCCAGCCGGACCTGGGCCTCGATATTGAACCGCCGGGCGTCCGCTTCCCAGTCCACGAACGGCAGGTGATCATAAAACCACGGATCATTCATGGCCAGATAGCGGCCGAGCAAGGTGGCGTGCGTGGTGAAAACGATGGACACCGGAATGTTGGCACGCCGGATTTCCGGAATGGCGGTGGCTCCCATCCATTCATGGAAATGCCCGATGATGGCACGCTTTCCAGTTTGCGCCTTGGTGATGGCGCGGAAGCATTGCTCCACGACATACCCGAAGGCGCAGACCTGATTGATCAGGTCATCCCCGTCGGGAATGGCGATGTTGTGGTGTTCCCACAAAAGGTATTTGATCCAGCCCAGCTGGGGGGTGACGGAGCGGGGATTTAACAGCAGAACACGCGGGCGACCGGTGATCAGCCAATGACCGTAATGTGCCTCAATACCCTGCTCGTTCAGCGATTGAATCACCTCATGGAAAATCCCCGTAGGCTGGACTTCTTCAAATTCGGTTTGTGACGTCTGGGGATTGTACGGGCCGATCAGGCAATACCGGGAGCCCCATTGTTCCACGATGCTGGGCACCTTGGAACGGATGACGGTGTAGATGCCGCCCAATTGCTGGCACACTTCCCAGGCCACCTCAAAAAGAAGGGGTTTGGTCGAGGATGCGGATTCGTGAGAACTTTCAGCGCTGCTCTGTTTTGTCATTGTGAACCCCGTTTTTGATTCGCCGCAATACTTCTACACTCCGGAGTTGCGGCAGGCAAGCGACAATTCGGTTTAAAACCAAAGAAAAACATGAAAATTGTTTGACGGGTGGTGGGGCAAAGTGGTTCATTGTGTCGCAAGAGTACATCATTGTGGGGCAGTTGTGCAGTCTAAGGAAAATACTGAGATTCCGGCGGGTTCTGGATCAGGGGTTTTTATGGGTTCCTATACCCATTCCCTGGATCCTAAAAAACGCCTGACGATTCCTTCCGAGTGGAGGGATCACTCGGGTGCTCCGGGAAGCCTCTATGTCCTGCCCGGCCTCGAAGAATCGCGATATCTGATGGTTTTTCCGGCCCGTGAAATGGTGCAGCGGTTGCAGAGCGTTCGCAGTCTTTCGATTGCGGATACCAAGGGGCGGCAGTTTGCCCGGTTGCTCGGATCGCAATCTCAGCTCGCTCCGTGGGATTCGGCCGGCCGGATCCGCGTGAATGACAATTTGTTGGAACATGCTCAGTTGTCGGATCAGGTGGTTCTGATCGGGGCGATTGACCATTTTGAGTTATGGAGTCCGGTGTTGTGGAAACAGGCGGGGCTGAAGGCAGCCGCCGATCTGGGCGAAGCCGCCCGCTATGTGGGCTTCTAACCCGGCCAACCGGGAGGATTATCGATGCGAGGTTCTACAGCCATATTAATGAAATTGAACGGTTCCCTAACGGCGTGGCGGAATGCGTTGCCGTGGCGGCGGGCTTCCCAGCGGCGGGCTGACACGGTTGGCAATATGCTTGATTTTCGCCGTGTGGCTGGCGCAGGGCCGCGGATCATGAGCACGGTGGTGTGTCACCACACGATCCGCACCCCGGAGACCCTTCATGCATCAGGCCGTACTGCTCACTGAAGTGATGACCTGGCTTCGCCCTCGGCCGGGCGGGGTTTTTGTAGACGGGACTCTCGGCGGAGGAGGCCATACCGGGGCGATTGCCGAGGCGGTCGGGCCGACGGGAAGAGTGATGGCGATGGATCAGGATGCGGGCGCGCTTGACCGGGCCCGCCGGAATCTGGGTGAGCGGGTGACCCAATGCACGCTGGTGCAGGGCAGTTTTGCACGAATGGACGAGGTCGCTCCGGCCCATGGGTTCGCGAAGGTGGACGGAGTGCTGTTGGATATCGGCATTTCATCGGATCAACTCGACGATCCGGAACGCGGATTCAGCTTCATGCGTGAAGGTCCGCTGGATATGAGAATGGATTTGAGCCGACCGGTGACGGCTGCGGATTTGTTGAATACGTTGGATGAGACGGCGCTGGTTGATCTCTTCAGGAGATATGGTGAGGAGCCACGGGCCCGGGCGATTGCAGGGCGGGTCGTACGGCAAAGGATGACCGAGCCTTTCCGCTCCACCCGGCAGTTCGCGGATCTTGTGGAGGCGGTGTATGGCGGGAGGCGAGGGCGGATTCATCCGGCCACGCTGGTGTTTCAGGCGCTCCGGATCGCCGTCAACGGTGAACTTGAAGCGCTGGAGCGGGGTCTGGAGGCCGGCCTCAGGATTCTCGCGCCGGGTGGAAGGATGGCGGTGATTTCCTTCCACAGTCTGGAAGACCGCCTGGTGAAACGATTTTTTGTGGAACATCAGGGGCGCTTTGAGTCCCTGCCGGAGGGCGGAGCGAACTGGGTCGGAACGCTTCCGCAAATGAAGATTTTGACCCGGAAGCCGGTCATGGCGACCGATGAGGAATGCAGGGAAAACCCGCGTGCGCGGTCAGCAAAACTGCGCGTTGCGGAACGAAAGGACTAGATGATGATTAAGAAAAATAGAAAAAAAACGCAGACTCAATTTCCCGTTCCCATTCCTCTTGTGGCCTTGGTTCTTGTGCTGGCGGGTTTGTCACTGGTGTATGTTTGTCTGCAATCCCGGACTGAGACCCTGGGGCGTGAAATCAAGTTGCTTGAGGCTTCCCGGGATCGCCTGCGAGATCAGCTTGTCAGGGATCAGTGTGAGTGGGCGAGGCTGCAGTCGCCCTCCAACCTGGAGCAGGCCTTGAAGCAGCACGGCCTGGTCATGACCTGGCCCAGCCGGGACCAGATTGTCCGCATTCGTTATGACGGATCACTCGACACCCTGCGTGGCCTTGATAGTCGTCAGGCGTCGCGTATGGCGCGGGCCGACAGGATAGTGATGAATGTCAACTGAGACGCGGGGATCAACCAGATTTGTCATCATTGTGGCCCTGTTGGGCCTGGCGATGGCAGGGCTGGTGGTTCGTCTGGTGGTGTTGCATCTCGGGAGTCCCGAACAGGATCGGGCCACCTCCGCCAAAACACGAACCTTCAAGCAGACCCTTACGGTACCCCGGGGACGCATCCTGGATGGGAGCTCCACCGCCGGCATTCTGGCGCTTAATGTCGGAGTGAAGGATATCTGGGCTGATCCGTCTGTTCTGCTGGCGAGCAATCTTGTTTCCCGAACCGTGGCGCGCTTGAGTTCCCTATTAGAGTTCAATACGGCCGAGGTGACAGAGCGACTGTGCCGGACGAACAGCCGGTTCGCTTATATCGCCAGGCTGGTTCCCGACGAGAAGGCGGATCAGGTGGCGATCCTCAAGTTGCCCGGGGTTCACATGGATGACGCCTCCACCCGGTCTTACCCTCAGAATTCCCTGCTGTGCCAGGTACTGGGATTCGTGAATAGCGACGGGGTCGGGTCGTGGGGCCTTGAGCAGCTCATGGAAAAATATCTCAAGGGAAGTCCGGGCCTGATTGAAAGCCGGCTGGATGGGCACCGTCGGGAGATGATGGATCGCAGGATTCGCGAAGTCCCGGCCAAGGATGGCGCCGATGTGGTGCTGACGATCGATCAGAATCTCCAGTACATCGTCGAGAAAGCCCTGGATTCGGCGATGGAACGAAACCGTGCGCGGGCCGCCTTTGTCATCATGCAGCGGATCCGCACGGGTGAGATTCTCGCCATGGCCAGCCGCCCCTCGTTCGATCCCAATCGCTATCGTGAGGCCCGGGATCCGCAGAAGATCAACCGGGCGATCAGCCATACTTATGAACCCGGTTCCACCTTCAAGGTGTCGGTCATTGCAGGCGCCCTGGATGCGGGGGTTGTGAAGCCGGATACCCTGTTCGATACCGAAAACGGGCGCTGGCTTTATCAGGCGAAGATCCTGCGGGATTATCACGCCTATCCCCGCCTGAATGTCGCGGATATTCTGAAGAAGTCCAGCAACATTGGTGCCGCCAAAATTGCAATCATGTTGGGCAATCAGCGGATGGATCAGTATCTTCGCGCCTTTAATGTCGGCAGCAAGCTGGGGATTGATCTTCCCGGGGAAGAGGGCGGCATTTATCCGCCCGTCGCCAAGTGGGCGCCCATCAGTTCGAGCCGGATTGCGATCGGACAGGGAGTCTCGGTTACCGGGCTCCAGATGCTAAGCATTCTTTGTACGATCGCCAATGACGGGGTGGTGATGAAACCCTACGTCATCAAGCAGGTCGTCGCCGCTGATGGGACGGTGTTGTTGCGGAGGCAACCCGAGGTCGTGCGCCGGGCGATCCGGTCCGATACGGCTGCGTTAATGAGCTCTCTTCTGGCGCGAGTATGTGAAGAGGGCGGGACGGGAACGAAGGCAGGCGTGGAGGGGTTCCGGGTGGCTGGAAAAACAGGAACCGCTCAGAAGGTGATCGCCGGGCATTATTCCGAGACGGATTACATGGCCTCATTTGTCGGGTTCCTGCCCGCTGAAAATCCGGAAATCGGAATGATTGTGGTCTTTGATGAGCCCCAGCCCCTCCATACCGGCGGGGCGGTTTCGGCGCCAGTGTTTGGGGAAATCGCGGAGCAGGCGGTGCGTTATCTGGGAATCCTTCCGGCAGAAGGATCGGCCCCGGTGCATCGTGCGGCCCCATCGACCACCAATGAGACCTTCTAATGAAACTATCCGAACTGCTTAATCAAGTCAGTCACCTCGGGGTTCGGGGAACCGTGGATCGTCCTGTTTCGGGAATCGCCTACGATTCCCGGAAAAGTCAGGCCGACGGACTTTTTGTTGCCATTCCCGGGGCGAAACATGATGGCTTTGAATATGTCGAGGATGCCGTCAAGCGGGGGGCGGGCGTGATTGTCTCGCCGCATACGCGTTCTCCGGGCCGGGATGTAACCCATGTTCAGGTTGAGGATGCGCGACTGGCCCTGGCGGATCTGGCCCGGGTTTTTTATGGGAATCCGAGCCGTGCCCTGAAGGTGATCGGCATCACCGGAACCAATGGGAAAACCACGACTGCCTTTATGCTCCGGGATATCCTTGAGGCGGCCGGTCTGACACCGGGGCTGATGGGCACGGTGCAATATGAAATCGGCGCCCGTATCCTTCCGGCGACCCGGACCACGCCGGAATCCCTGGACGTCCAGGCGTATTTCGACCAGATGCGTCATGCAGGCTGCCATAGCGCAGTCATGGAAGTGTCGTCGCATGCGCTTGACCAGAACCGGGTGAGGGGGATTGATTTTGATGTCGCCGTATTCACCAATCTCACCCGGGATCATCTGGATTATCATCAGACCCTGGATCGATATTATGAGGCGAAGCGTCGTCTTTTCACGGGCCTGGGGCGGAGTGACAAGCCTGGGTTTGCGGTGATCAACCGGGATGATCCGTGGGGGCGCCGGCTGGCGGAAGAGGCCGATATTTCAGCAAGGGTATTGACCTTTGGTTTTGATGTAGGCGCGGATGTGCGGGCCTGTGACCTGGTGTTGGGACAGGCTGGCAGTGATTTTACGGTGCGCAGCCCCTGGGGGGAAAGTCGCGTGCATACGCCTTTGCTTGGACGATTCAATCTCCAGAATGCAATGGCGGCGTATGCCGCTGCCCGGGCGATGGGGCTGGAGGAGACGCCGGTGCTGCAGGGTTTGGCCCGGCGAACCGCCGTGCCGGGGCGCCTGGAGGAAGTGTATACGGCACAGGACTGGCGTGTTTTTGTTGATTACGCGCATACCGATGACGCCCTGGCCAATGTCCTTGAAACGCTGCGGGATTTCACGCGGAATCGCTTGATCGTGGTTTTTGGATGCGGGGGGAACCGGGATCAGACCAAGCGGGCGCCGATGGGCGCGGTGGCGGCACGGTTGGCGGATCTCGCGATCCTGACCTCGGACAATCCCCGCGATGAGGATCCCGCCGCGATTCTGGCACAGGTTGTCACGGGATTTGGCGATCGTTCGAATTATGAGGTGGTGGAAGATCGTTCCAAAGCTATTGAAATGGCCCTGGCTATGGCTCGAAAAGGGGATATTGTTCTGATCGCCGGAAAAGGGCATGAAATCACCCAGGAAGTCCGTGGCACTTATCTGGTGTTTGATGACCGGCAGGTGGTGCGGGCTCTTTTGAAGAAAATGGAAGGCGGATGATGACACCGAGCTTTGACGCGGATGAACTGGCGCGATGGAGTGGCGGGCACTGGGTGTCGCGTCCGTCAAGGCCTCTGTCCGCCGTTATTCATGACGCCCGGCATGGGGTTCCCGGCGCATTGTTCGTGGCAATTCGCGGAGCGCGTTTTGACGGGCATGCCTTTATCGGCGAGGCGGCTGGAAAAGGCGCGGGGGCCGCCCTGGTGTCCCGGGCCAGGATCGGTGAATTCGCTTCCCTGGGGATTCCCCTGCTTGCGGTGGAGGATCCGGCCCGGGCATTGCGCGACATCGCCACCGGGTACCGCCTGAAGCTGGGGCTTCCCGTGATCGGGGTCACGGGCAGTACGGGCAAGACGACGGTCAAGGAAATGATTGCCGGTCTCCTTGAGGCGGCCATGCCTACAGCCCGGACAAAGGGAAATTGGAACAACGAAATCGGTCTTCCCTTGAGCATTCTCGCGATTCCTCCAGGCACACGGGCGGCGGTGCTTGAGCTGGGGATCAGTCATCCCGGAGAAATGGCGCCCCTATGTGCCATTGCCAGGCCGGATTGGGGTGTCATCACCAATATTGGCCCCGTGCACCTGGAGTTTTTTGAGTCTATGGAAGCGATTGCCCGTGAGAAAGGGGATCTGCTCAGGAGTTTACCCGCCGGCGGAACGGCCGTGTTGAGTCTCGATGAACCCTGCCTCGGACTGCTTCGTGGATTGGCGTCATGTCGTGTGGTGACCACATCCCTCAATCCTGAGGCGGAGGCCGATTATGTTCTGGTGGAGGCCGCCCGTCAGGGCGGGGGCTGTGTAGTGGCGGATCGGATTGACGGCGGAACCCATGCCTTCCGACTTCCGCTACCCGGTGCCCATAATCGTCACAATGCCCTTCAGGCAGTGGCCGTCGCACGGGGATTCGGCGTGTCGTGGGATTGCATTGCGACAGCATTTGAAGGGATTGTGGCGCCCCCGATGCGGTGGGAGTGCAGGGATAGTGGCGGGATCATGATCATCAATGACGCGTATAATGCAAATCCTGTCAGCATGCAGGCCGCGCTTCATACGTTCAGGGATTTTGAGGGAGGCGGCCGGAAATGGCTGGCGCTGGGTGATATGCTGGAACTGGGTCCGGGCGAAATCGAGGCGCACCGGGAGATAGGCCGTTCTCTCGCCAATGGTCCGTGGGCAGGGTTGGTCACGGTGGGCGTGCTCGCCGCGCGTATGGCGGAAGGGGCACTGGCCGCCGGAATGCCCGCCACGCATGTTCATGCCTGTGGGACCGTCTCGGAAGCCGTGGAATACCTGAAGGAAAGAATGGCCAAGGGGGATGCCCTGTTGATAAAAGCATCCCGTGGAAAGCGCCTGGAGGATATTATCCCCGGGCTGTCAGCGGGGACGGGGAAGGATTGAGGGAATGTTTTATTATCTGAGTTATCTGAGCGACTGGATGTCCGGGTTACGGGTTTTTAAATACATCACCGTGCGCGCCTTTGCCGGTGCCGCGACGGCCTTTTTGATTTGCGTGATTTTGGGACCGTGGGTAATTCGCCAACTCCAGCGCCTCAAGGTTCAGCAGTATGTCCGCAAGGAGGAATCGGCACCCCTTCATGACTTGCACAAGAAGAAGCAAGGGACGCCGACAATGGGTGGGATTCTGATCATTGGATCTGTTACGGGTTCCACCTTGTTGTGGGCGGTGCCTACCAATATTTTTGTGTGGCTGACCTTGCTGACCTTTCTGTTCATGGGGGCGGTCGGATTCATTGATGATTTTGCCAAATTGAAGGGGAAGAGTTCGAAAGGCCTGAGTGCCCGGGGCAAATCCGGACTCCAGCTTCTTTGGGCCGTGTTGATGGGCGTTGCCCTGCTCGTGATTCCCGCGACCCGCGAGCATGCCCGGGAGTTGATGGTGCCCTTTTTCAAGGGACCGCTGGTGTCGGACATGGGGTGGTTTCTGGCCGTGGTTTTTGCTGTTGTGATCATTGTTGGCGCGAGTAATGCCGTGAACCTGACCGACGGGCTTGACGGGTTGGCGATCGGGTGCACGAGTTCGGTGGCCGTGGCCTATCTGGTAATGGCGTATGTGGCCGGACACCGGGCCTTTGCGGAATACCTGTTCTTGCCTCACATCCCCGGAAGTGGCGAGTTGGCCGTGTTCTGCGGGTGTCTGCTCGGGGGGAGTCTCGGGTTTCTGTGGTACAACTGCCATCCCGCGCAGGTGTTCATGGGGGATACCGGAAGTCTGGCGTTAGGCGGGGCCATTGCCATGGTGGCGATCCTGATCAAGCAGGAACTTCTTCTTGTGATTGTGGGCGGGGTATTTGTCATGGAGGCGATGAGTGTCATTCTTCAGGTGGCTTCCTTCAAGTTGCGCGGCAAACGCATTTTTGCCTGCGCACCCATCCATCATCATTTTGAATTTCGCAAGTGGAGCGAAACACAGGTTACCATCCGATTCTGGATCCTCTCCATCCTCTTCGCGCTCATCGGGGTGGCGACACTGAAGATCCGGTGAAAAAGAGGGTTCGGGGTTCAGGAAAGATTTCAACATCAAAGGAATCGTCTTTGTCAGCACCTAGGACACAACTTAATACCCCTGAGCCCCGAACCCTGAACCCTTTTCCCTTCATCCTGAACAGGGCTCTAGTCCTCGGCCTTGGCTCCAGCGGGGAGGCGGCGGCGAGACTGCTGCGCCGGCAGGGAACGTCGGTAACCCTTTTGGATGCCGGTTCGGGCGAAGTGCTGGAAGCGAAGGCGCGTGCCTTGAGGGAGGCGGGCTGCACGGTCAGCATCGGATCCCGTGATGTGCCGGCCGGCGAATTCGGACTGGTCGTGGTGAGTCCCGGAATTCCAGTGGAGGATGAGTGGATCGCAACCCTGAAGGGGCGGGGCATCCCCGTAATTTCAGAACTCGAGCTCGGGTGGCGGTTTTGTCGCAGTCGTGTTCTTGCGGTTACCGGATCCAACGGGAAAAGCACACTGGTGAAGCTCTGTCGCGAGGCGTTGGAGCAGGATGGTTACACGGCGGTTGCCGGCGGGAATTATGGGATCCCCCTTTCGGCGCTCGCCTGTGAGGAATCGCCGCCAGACTGGGTCGTGGTGGAGGTGAGTTCCTTTCAACTCGAGACGGTGGATCAGTTTGTTCCCGATGCCGGTATTCTTTTGAACCTCAACCCCAACCATCTTGACCGGCATGGTTCCATGGATGTTTATACGAAAATGAAGGCTCGTCTGTTTGCGCGGATGACGGGAGGGCAGGTTGCGGTGATTTCCGAGACGGCGTCCGGGCTGATCCGGGAGGCGATCCCCGGGGAAGCGCGTCTGGCTACTTTCGGGCTGTCGGAAGCCGCCACCTTCCGTTATTCGAAGGGATTTATTACGGGGCCCGGGTTGGCGCAGTCCGTTTCCGTTAAGGGAACTCTTTTTGACAATGAAGTCATGGGCATGACGGCGGCAGCCTGTGTAGCGGCATTGGTTGGCGCCGGGCTTCCCCCGGGGGGTGTAGCGGCGGCGGCACGCCTCTTTGAGCGGCTTCCTCATCGGATGCAAACAATCGCGACAGTTCGGGATGTCACGTTTGTGAATGATTCCAAGGCAACCAATTTGGCGGCGCTGTCGGCCGGTCTGGGAATGGCGTGCGGACCCGTGCGCCTGATCGCGGGGGGCTTGCTTAAGGAAAAGGACTTGGATTCGGTGAAAAATAATCTGGTCAAGCGGGTGCGCGGTGTCTACATTATCGGTAAATATTCGCAGGTCATGGCTTCCGCCTGGAAGGATGCTGTCCCCTGTGTGATATGTACAGATTTGAAAGAGGCCGTTCAGCGGGCGTGGAATGACTCCCAAGCGGGTGAGTGGGTACTTCTTTCACCGGGCTGTGCGAGTTTCGACCAGTTTAAAAGTTTCGAGGATAGAGGCGAACAGTTTATCAATATTGTAAGAGACATTGAAAAAGGAGAATGATTGTGAAAAAGGCGCGGATGATGGGTTCGATGGTGGTGGTGGCGGGTGGTTTATTGTTGAGCGCGGGCTGCGGGACAACCAAGGTTGATTCCCCCGCAGTTGAGCCGGTGGTGATGCCGCCGATGACGGAAACGGTTGCCCCGGTGACCAAGGTTGAGGAAGTGAAGCAGCCGGTTGCCGAAGTCCAGGCCAAGACCTATGTGGTCAAGTCTGGTGACAGCATCGGGCTGATTGCCAAGCGGTTCAAGGTTCCGTCCAAGGATATCCTGAGCCTGAACAAGATTACCAACGCGAACAAGATCCGTATTGGTCAGAAACTGACGCTCCCGGGTTATGTCGACCTGAATGCCCCGGCTCCGGCCAAGACGGCCAAGGCCAAGAAGGCTGTCAAGGTGGCTCTCAGTGGTGACACCTATGTGGTGAAGTCTGGTGATACGCTGGGACACATCGCGGTGGCTCATAAGACCACGGTTCGCGCGATCAAGCAGGCGAACGGCCTGACGAGCGACAAGGTGCATATCGGCCAGAAGCTCGCGCTTCCCAAGGGATCGGCAAAGGTTGAGAAGGCCCCGGCGGTGGAAGGTGCGGCTCCTGTGGAAGGCGCAGCTCCGGCGGTAGAGGGCGCGGTTCCGGTTCCGGAAGAAGTTGCAGCGCCTGCACCCAAGTCGAACGAAGTCCTGCATGTCGTCGAGCCCAATCAGGATTTGAGCTCCATTGCCATGATGTACGGGGTTCGCGCCGAGGAAGTGATCAAGCTGAACAGCCTGTCCTCCCCCGATGTGAAGGTGGGGCAGACGTTGAAAATTCCGCCGCCTGCTGAGTGATGCGGAAAACGCCCACCATATTAGTGGGCATCGTTCTTTTGTTGCTGGCGCTGGGCATCGTAATGTTGGCCAGCGCCAGTTCTGTTAAAGGGAACGCTGTCTACAAGGACGCGAACTACTTCCTGATCCGTCAGTTGGTCTGGTTGGCGGTGGCCTTGGTGGCGGGCGGCATTACGGCGTCCATTGATTATCACCGCTGGCCCCGCTGGTGGATTCCCATCTCGGTTTTCGCCGGCTTGTTCCTCGTGCTTGTTCTCATTCCTCATGTGGGCGTCAAGATTAACGGGAGCTATCGGTGGCTCAGGATCGGGGGCTTCAGTGCCCAGCCTTCCGAATTCTCCAAATTCGCCATGGTGATCATGATGAGCACGTGGATGGCGAAAAGTGGAGCCAGAAGCGGAACCTTCAAAGAGGGGATTCTCAAGCCGGGGCTGTTGTTGGGGCCGCTGTTGGGGCTTGTTTTTTTGGAACCGGATTTCGGAACCACCATTCTCCTTGCCGTGGTCGGGTGCTCCATCATGTATGCAGGGGGGAGTCCCCGTCGGTACCTGGCCTTGGGTATGATGGTCGGGCTGATTGGATTTGCGTTTGCCGTTATGCATGATCCGGTTCGGGCGGGTCGAATCCTGGCCTTTATCGAGCCCGAAAAATATCCGGCGGCGGCCTACCATCTTCAGCAGTCCGAGCAGGCCTTTACGCTGGGCGGGGTCTGGGGCGTTGGCCTGGGGGAGAGTCTCCAGAAACATTTCTACCTTCCGGAAGCGCACACGGATTTCATTCTGGCCATTATAGGTGAAGAATTGGGATTGGCAGCCACGGTCCTGGTCGTTCTGCTTTTTGCGGGATTTCTGGCGTGCGGAACTGTGATCAGTTTTCAGGCGCCCGATAATATTGGACGGTTGATGGGGCTCGGCTTTACGCTGATGACAGCGATCCAGGCCGCGATCAACGTGGGGGTGGTGACCGGATGTCTGCCCACCAAGGGATTGGCCCTGCCCTTCATCAGTTACGGCGGGTCCAGCCTCATTGTCTCGATGATGGGGGTGGGTGTCCTGTTGAACATAGCACGCCAGGGCGTGGTGACCGAGGAACGCGCTGTCAACCTGGCGGTCCGGGACAAGGGCCGCTGGCTGTAGTTGAAGTTATCCGGCCGTCTCCTCCGGCCACCGGGCTTCTGCGAAGATGGAAATGCCGCCCCGGGGGTTGAAGTTTCCACTGACCTTGATGCGCCGCGGTTTGATGGCTTTCACAATGTCGTCCAGAATGCGGTTGACGACTTCCTCGTGGAAGGTGTTGTGGTTCCGGAAGGAATAGAGGTAGAGCTTCAGCGCCTTGCTCTCCAGGCATGACAGGTTGGGAACGTATTCGATGGTGATGTCGCCGAAATCAGGTTGGTCGGTGATGGGGCACCGGCTGGTGAATTCAGGGCAGTCGAACCGGACCGTGTAATTCCGTTTGGCATAGCGGTTCGGGAACGCCTCCAGCTTCGCCTTGTCCGGGGAATCCGGGTAACGGGTTGTGCTGTGTCCCAGCAGGCTCAGTTCTTTAATGGTTCGTTTTTTCATGGGTTATTTCTCCGTCATTGTCCACACCCCAGTCCATCCGATTTGCGGCTGGGAAAGCATAATCTTGCATCGTTGCACATAGGCGGCAGCCGGGGCGTCCCCGGTCTCGATTGATCCAAACAGTGAAAGTGCGTCATTCAGCCTGCCCTCGTAGTAGCTGGTAAGGGCCTTTGCAAAGACGGCCAGTATGTCCTTCCGGGTTTCCGCCTCGGCGGGCATCATGGGTTCGTAGACGGTGACGGGTTCCTTTCGGCCCACAACCTGGACCCGGGCGATCTCGCGCGCCGCAATGCTGTCATCCAACTGTTTCCGGGTATTTTCGGAGATGAGGAGTGAGGTTCCAAACTGCTTGTTGATGCCCTCCAGCCGGGCGGCAAGGTTTCCGGCATCGCCCAGGAAGGTGTAGTTGAATCGCTGGCGTGAGCCCATGTTGCCGACCACCACGGGACCGCTGTTCAGGCCGATTCGCTGGTGCAGTTCGGCGCCGATCTGTTCCTTGTATTTCGGGTTCAGCTCGACCAGCTTGGCCTGGCACTCCAGAGCGGTATGCACGGCGAGGATCGCGTGGTTTTTCTGGGCCAGCGGGGCGTTCCAGAACGCAATGATGGCGTCTCCCTCGTACTTGTCCACCGTGCCCTCGTGGGCATAGATAATATCGGTCATGGCCGTCAGGTAGTCGTTCAGCAGCGCTGTCAGTTCCTGTGGATTCAGGTGTTCCGAGATGCTGGTAAACCCCCTGATATCGGAAAAGAAAATGGATAAATCCCGCAATTCCCCGCCGAGTTTGAGGCGTTCGGGGTGTTGGACAAGCTCCTCGATGACCAGCGGGCTGAGGTACTGCTTAAAGGCGCCTTTAATGAATCGCTTCTGCTTGCCTTCGGTGGCGTAGTTCAGGGCCATGGTTCCAATCAACGCCGGCACGGTGGAGGCCAGGAGAAAAACGATGGGGAGCCAGAAGCCATGGGCATAAGCAAGGAACCCCAGCAGGATGGGGAGGGGCAGCAGAAGTGCGAAGACGAGGATATTTTGCCAGGCGTGGCGCCCCAGCCGGATAGCCGCGGCACCCCCGCAGGCGAGAAGAAAGGCCAGGATGAGCGAAAACCAGATCGCCGCGTCGCGCATGAAATCACCAGCCAGAAGGTTGTCGAGAAATGTGGCGTGAACCTCTACGCCGGGATAGGTGGAGTCGATCGGGGAGGGGCGCAGATCCTTGAGGCCTGGCGCTGTGAATCCCAGGAAAACATAGGTGTCTTTAAAGAAGGACGGGTCAATCAAGGGGGGCTTGCCCTCACGCATCAGGAGTTCGGATTCGATGACGCCGGACACGTTGACGGTCTTGTGGGTTTTTGAGCCGCCCCGGTAGCGCAGGATGGATTGGCCATGGGCGTCGAGATGCATTCGAATGCGACGATGGTTGATGCCGAACCAGGATTCGCGCAGATACAGCGACCGGTTGGTTGACGCCGCCAGATAGGCGCCAAGACCCAGGGAGGGCACCACCTGCCCGTCGAACAGGCTGAAGGGGCGTAGCCGCCTGTAGATGCCATCCCGGTCTGGGTTGCCGAAAACCGTGCCGAGGATGGCCGCATTAGTGGCCACATCGGGAATGGGAAACATGGCTCTTGCCATCTGGAAGGGATTATTTAGAGTCGGATAATGATCCTTGAAGCGGATTCCCGGGAGAGGGATTCCAGCCGGCCAGTTGGTGGCGCTACCGGTTTCATTGCCGACAAAGGCTGTTCCTACAAATGCAGGGGTCTTCCGGATGGCTGCCCCCAGGGCCTCATCCTGATCCATGTGCTCTGAAGGTTCGCTGAAGATCACATCAAAGGCGATCGCCTTTGTTCCGGCTCGGCGGCAGAAGTCCAGAATAGGCCCGTACACTTCCCGCGGCCACGGCCATTCCCATCCCTGCTTCTTGCCCCAGTCGAGGCTGTCCTGATCGAGAAAAATCAGCCGGATCTGGTCAGTGGTGGTTTCAGGGTGGGCAAACCAGCCTACTTCGACATCCCAAAACCGGCTTTCCCAGCGATCAAGCAACTTGAATTGCCATGCCAGGGTAGCCAGAAGAGAGGAAAGAAGTCCAATGCCCAGTGCCTGAAGGAGGTGCTGGCGAAGGCTGCCGGACGATTCCCTTCCTGCTTCCTGCACCTTAGAGTCCTCGCATCGTATCGTCAAAACGGGCCTGTCGCGCGGCGGTATCCGCAGGGTGCATTGTTGTGATGAGCTTGGTCAATTCGGTGATTCGATCCTGCGGGGCAGGATGAGTCTTGGCGAAATCGTGGCCGCCGGGCTTAAGGTTTTTCTCCATCTGCTGGAGCATTGAAACCAGTCCGTTCGGGGAATAGCCTGAGCGCGTCAGGATAGTGACGGCCGCCTTGTCGGCCTGGAACTCGAATTTTCGGGCATAACCGCTGTTCATGACGGTGGAGGTGATGTCCGAGATGGAGTTTTCGAAAGTTTTGGTCAGTTCTGCCAGATCCTTGCCCCCGAGGTTTTTGGCGGCCTCGGTTCCCAGGATCGTAGCGGCGGCGGTAAGGCGGCTCTTATCAATGGCCTGGAGTCCATGGTTCAGTTCCACATGCCCGATTTCATGCGCCAGAACGCCCGCCAGGGCTTCCTCGCTTTTGCAACATCGGAGCATGCCGCGGGAGACCATGATGAAGCC
>CAJBSZ010000525.1 GCA_903958395.1 uncultured bacterium
CAGTCGCCGATGGACATTCAGCGCGCTGGACGGCTGGATAAGGGGACGGTTGAGGGCGATCCTGCGAAAGCGAGCGCACATGAAAGGGCGAGGTCGTGGACGCGATCATCAACGATGGAACAACGCCTTCTTTACGGAACACGGGTACTTCAGTCTATATGATGCCTATGTGAAAGCACGCCAGTCCGTATGACGGTAACACCTCTAACTGGAGAGCCGGATGCCGGAAATCGGCCTGTCCGGTTCGGAGGGAGGGGAAGAGTAAGCCTCTTTCCCTACCCCTATCACAGGAAGGAAGGGAAAGTGGTTATAAAGTTGAAGAGTGTTTTGCCCTGGTCGTCATTCCTGTTCCGGTAGGCAGGCATTTTTCTCTTGTTCCTGAAACCTTTGCGGTGATACATTTAATAGCCAATGCCCTGTGGAAATAGATGATTCGACCAATCCTTTCTGTGAAGGTTGGGTCGGTGTTATTAAGACTGTGCTGAAACGGCTTGAGAGTGGTCTGATCGGAGACGCCTTGGTTCTCAGCAGGAGGGTTGATATGGTCTGCGCCTCAAATCGAGCAATGAGTTTTCTTCTCGCCCTGGTGGGTGGGTTGTTATTGTATGCCATACCGGGTGAAGCGCTTCAGCCGCCACGGCCGGGAGAACTACAGGCCTTGAGTGAGCAGAATCCGCTTGAGTACCAGTTGCGGATGGAGCGGGTGCTCGGGCTTGGAAATCCTAATCGCTTCCGTCATCTCCTTGAGGCGTCTTCGGCGAGGATGAAGGTTCTTGCGGCTGGCGGCGATCCGAGCGGGATGGTGGGCGCGCTGGCGGCGGGTACGGTCAAGACCAATAACACAATTGTTTACCTTATCGATTTTCCTGATCACCCGCATGTCAATTCCTATGCCACAATTACGAACAAATTGTTTGGCACGGGCGATATTGCCGAATATCCCCGTGAGAGCCTGAATGAATATTATAAAAGGTCTTCTTATGGGAAAGAAGTGTTTGCCGGGCTTGTCCTGCCGTGGTATCGAACAAAGCGGCCCCGTGACTATTACACCGATAAAGACGAGTATCTGTTGATAAATGAAGTCAAGGCTGCGCATCCCGAGGTTGATTTCAGCAAGTATGGTTACACCCTGGTATTTTGGGCCGGGCCGGACAACGGGTGGAGTAATTTCTGGTGGGGAAAGAACTTTGGAAATCTTTCCTGGCAGTGGGAGTCGAATCCCGTTGGCTCTCCATTTAGCGCCGTCGTGGCTATCCATGAGTCAGGACATTATCTCAGCTTGCCCGACTACTACAAATATCCCAACTTCCCGGGCACCATTGGTGGCTTGGGTGGTATTGACATGATGGAAAACAACATGAACGATCACAATTGTTTCAGCAAGTTCATGCTGGGCTGGCTTACCCCGACGGTGGTGGTAACGAATCTCACTCAATTCCCTCTTCGCTCGACCGCAGACTTCCCTGAAGCGATTGCCATGGCCAGTGGCTATGATGGCTCCACGGTGGATGGCGAATATTTCATGGTTCAAAACCGGCAACCGCGCTTGAATGATATCAATCTTATCGGCACCGGCTTGATGATTTGGCATGTGGATACCCGATACGATACGCGTAATGGATTTCCACTAAAAGGCCTCAAATTAATGCAGGCTGACGGGCTGTATGAAATCGAGGAGGGGTTGAGCGCCAATGCCGGTGATTTTTTCAACAAGCCGTCGATTTTCACCCCGGGCAGCAATCCCAACAGCCTTTCAACCGATGGCTCCAATACGGGGGTGCGGGTCACGAATATCTCGGGTCTGCCCTCCACCCTGAAGGCGGATTATAGTGTGATCCTCAATACGACACGTTTCAGTCCCGCCGGTCTCTCGCTTGCCGAGGGGGCGACGGCGACTGTCGCGGTGACTTTGGCTGCGATGCCGCCGTCCGATGTCACGGTTGCGATAACCCGGGCTTCGGGGAGCACCAATCTGGCGTTCCTGGGGGGGGTGACTAACCTTAACCTGGTTTTCACTCCCGCTAACTGGGAGACTCCCCAGACTATCGACATCATGGCCGCGAATGATGCGGATGACACCAATGATACGGCGGTTTTTACGGCGTCCGGGAGCGTTGATCTGATCATCCCGGCCTCTCTGGCCGTGCAGCAGATTGATGCGGGGGACAAGATTCCGCCCCACTGCACCTTGACCGCCCGCGTTACGGCCGATCGACGGGAGGTGGTGTTTGACTTTGTGTTCGATGATGCGGCGATGGGGTTTGATACCAATGATTTGGTTGCCACCGACAATGTGTACGGGGGGATCGAGTTGATTTCCTTTATGGACTATACTCCGTATCCAGGCTCCAACCTCCATTTCCAGGCGACTTATGCCGTTCCCGGAAGTCCTTATGGAGCGATCACGCTTACGGTGCCCGCAGGCTCATATACGGATGTGAACGGGAATTCCAGCGAGGCTTTCCATCTGTCGTACACCATGCCATATGTGAAGAGGGATTTTGCAGACAACTTTGATGGGCCGACGTCGCCTTGGATTGCCTCAACCAATGATTACGCAACGTTAACGACGGATGGATGGATGTGGGGGCCTCCGACGTTTGATGCGCTTACATGGAAGGGTCCTGACGCGGCCGTCAGTGGGCCAAACTGCTGGGGGATGATGAAGGGACCGTATCCATTTAACGTCAATGCCTGGGTGGAGTCGCCCTCGTTTTATGTTGGAATCAATCCGACTGTTCATTTCAAGCGGTGGCAGGACAAGGCGGCCGCGTTTGTGGAAGTGTTTGATGGTTCAGGTTGGCGGAATGTGACGCCTGGTGGTTATTTTGACACCACTATCACTAATTTTTATCCTGTTATCGCGCCGCCGGTATGGCTCTCACAGGGGATCGCTCTCGACACGGCGATTTTCGGAAACCGGATGATCAAGATCCGCTTCCGCGCCCGGGATTGCGCCATGTATGTGGATGATGTTTTCGTTGAAAGCGAGCGGCCGGCCTCGGTATGGGCGGTCGAATGCAGTCCCACCAGCGGGGCTGCGGGAACGTCCATTCCCCTCTCATTCTGGATGTATAATTCAGGAACCACTCCGGTATCCAACATCACGGGTTTGGTTAACACATCGGATGCGGGGGTCATCAATATCAGTGGAGTGCCTTTGATGTATCCGGCGCTCCAGCCGGGTGAAATCATGCTTTCCGATAATTCCCTGCTGGTTGATTTGGACGAGGCGGGACGGTTCTCGTCACCGCTGGTCTTGTTTAACCATGTGACCCGGACCAATGGAGTGGCGGCCTCGGACAATGCCCTGCCGTTCATGGTGACCAACGTGGTGAGCGGGCTGGCCACGAATTTACTGACGGTCAAGGCAACCGGGGGCGTCACGAATTGGTTGGGGCAGTTCCTGAAAGGCAATGGAGATCCCTCATCCTGTCTGTACCAGGTCATTGCCGCTGGGTCGAACGGAGTGGCTGATCTGCCGGGTGCGGAGGGCCAGATGACCGGGGATGATCGGTTGCTTTACAATGTTGACGTCGGGCAACCGTTCGGACGGTTTGGCGAAGCGGTTCCGGTCGACAAAGGTCAATTCATCAAGACCTTTTACAGCGGGTTGGCGTCCAATGATGTGGTCTATATCCGGGCCTGGGAGGGTTCGGCTCTGGAGAGTGCGGTTGCTTATGGCGATTCCACGACGGCGACCGTTAGCGGTGCGGCTGTGGAGGTATTGGATTTTGGCGGGTGGGGTGTGACGAACCCGGCCAGTACGGACCGTGACTTCGATGGCGATTCCATCCTGGATTCCTGGTGTGTGCAACATGGAGTTGACGCCCGACGCCCGATCCAGTCATTGGGTAGTGTGACGCTGGGAGGTCTGGCGCAGACGAACTTCAGCCTGCCGTCTCGGCTGGCGGTTTCGTCCAACTTCGTGTTTGTGGCGGACACCGGGAATGACCGCGTGCAGGTGTGGGATCGTGCCCTGACGAACCGCTGGTTTGTTCTTGGCGTTCCCCTTGGTTCCGAGTTCCGCAAGCCGGCGGGTATTGCGGTGAATCGTGATGAATCCCGGGTGGCTGTGGCGGATACGGAAAACAGTCGGGTGCGGGTGTTCTCGGTCAATCCCTCCAATGGCGTGCTGACGGCCTTAACAAATTTTGGCTCTGTCGGATCCGGAGTCGGACAATTTATGCAGCCCATGGCTGTTGCCTTTGATGCCTCGAACCTTGTCTATGTTGCCGACAGTCATCCCAATGAAGCCTGCAACAAACGGATTCAGATTTTTGACAGCATGGGGGCGTTTCAGGAAGTGTTTGGCACGGCGGGCACAAACAGTGGTGAATTCGGCCGGGTCATGGGGGTCAGTTTGGGTTCCGACGGAACCGTGTTTGAAGCCGATGGAAACAACAACCGGGTGCAGGCTTTTTCGGGCACCACTCTGTTGTGGAGTTATGGGGCGGGTGACAGCCCGTCCGGTTCGTTCAACTGGGCTTGGGATGTGCAACCGGGTCTGGGTGGGCATGTGTATGCGGCGGACTTCAATAACAACCGGATTCAGGTCCTCCGATCGATGAATTCTACCACCGTCAGCGTATCGGGCGTCTATGCCAATGCCGGGCCGCTGGGTTCGTTCAGTTTGCCGAAGTGTGCGGTTTCGGCTGCGAATGGAACGGAGCTGTACGTCGCGGACACTTATAACAACCGTGTTCTCCGGTTGAGTGTTACCCTGGATGCGGACAGGGATGGGATGGATGATAACTGGGAGACCCTGCACGGCCTTGATCCCGCCAATGCGGCCGATGCCTTGCAGGATCCGGATCGGGACGGACTTTTGAATATCGGGGAATACCGGGCGCAAACCGATCCGGCGAAATGGGATAGTTACGAGATAGCGGCCTTTGTTCTGAGCATCAGGAATTTCGTTATAAACCAGCGGATTCTAAACTGGCAGGCCCGGTCAGGCGACATCTATCACGTCCAGAGCTCCACGAACCTGATTCTTGGCGATTGGGCCTTTGAATCCGCTGTGACATCCCCGGCGAATGATTTGTTAAGTGTAACCAATGCGTTCACGGGATCCAATTGGCTGGAATTTTTCCGGGTCATTCAAACGAATGTGCCATAAGGGTTTTGCATGGATTTGACATAAAGATTTCTGAGACAAGCTATAATGTGATGCGGAAGAGTAAAGGATTCCCCCCATGTGGGAGGGGCACTGTGTGCCGCGACTCAGTAGATGAGAGAGTATGAATAGCGGAAATACGAGCAATCACTTCATGGGGGCAAGCCTCGGCATTGTCCTGACGGTGCTATTGACCTCCGCCTGCTCCCGGCAGGAGAAGCCTGTGGCACCAGCGGCCACGAAGGCGAAAGGGGTCGAAAGCGCGCCCGCAGTCGAACGGCACGAACAGCCCATAGCCTTCACAAACAAGGCGCCGGCTGCAGCTCTGTCTGAACATAAGGGGTCGGCCAAGCATGTGTTCCCCGAAAAGGAGCAGGAGGCCTCCATGAACGCGATGATGAAGCGTCGGAAGGCTAATGCGGAGAAGGTGATTGGGAGGGAATTGGCGAAGGCCGAGGCCGCCTATGACCGGGAACGGCAGGAATTGGACAAGAAGGAAGCCGAAGTTCGAGAAAAAGATCCCGCCGTAAGGGATGCTTATGCGAAGGTGCTAGCGGTGAGGAATGAGTATGAGGACGCCTGTGTGAAGTTCATTCCGGGGTATGGGGACACGGTGAAGGAATCGGTGGCGTTACGAGCGGGTCTTGAGGATTTCGTGGCTCGCAAAAACAGGGGAGACTCGATTGATTCCAATCAAATGACCGTTGTTTACCGGCGCGTCAATGAAGCCTTGTTGAAAATTAGTCAGATGCGTGGAAGCGCGAATGCCGGTGTTCCTGAGGTTGCGAAAGCGCTTCAGAACGTTGTACAGGTTCAAAACGCATATGAGCAGTCTTTATTGAATAATGATGAGTATGGGAAGGCGAAAGTTAAGCTGGACAATACATCGATCGAGATTACTCGTTTAACTTCTATGCAGGAACGGAAGTAAGCAGGAGACATAGCATGACCTTGATGAATACGTATCTTTCTAAAGTTTATTCCGCCATGACTGGCCGGGTTGTTCCCCTCGTAATCTTGGCTGGAGTATTGTCAATTGCGGAGGCATCGGGGCAGAGTCTGATCGCCCAGGTACGTCCTTCGGTGTCCCCGACGGCGGGAAGTTTTACTCCCACCAATTGGTTCAGCATTACGACCTTGCCTCAGCAGGTTTCAGTGACAGCTGAAGAAAGTAATCCCGCCTATGCGTTTGATCATTGGGAGATGGTGACGAATGCGGCGCTCAATTTCTTTTCTGACATTAATGCGCCTGCGATTGTGATCGATGTCACCTCTACCAATAGTCCTGCTTTGGTGCGCGCCCATTACAAGTCTCGCGGAGTTTCCTTGTATGTGACTGCGGATCCAACCAATGGAGGGTATACCTCCAACCCGGGGCTGGGAACGAACTGGTTGGCAACCAATGCGGCGGTCAGCATAACGGCCACGGGTACAAATGGATATGAGTTTGTAAGCTGGAGTGGTGCGGCGTCTGGGAGCGCCAATCCGGCGACCTTTACCATGAGCTTTAGTCAGTCATTGGTCGCCAATTTCGCAAAATTGTGGGGTGTCACCCAATATAATCGAGGTGGGCCTTCCGTGGTTCTGCCCTATGTTTCAGGGCTGCGTGATGGAACTTACACCAACATTTCAATTCCTGCAGTCACGGTCAATCAAGTGGGTAAACAACGGTACCGGTGCAATGGCTGGACAAATGGTATTGGGAGTGTGACTCCAATCAATCAGACGGGTGCGGGCTATACCAGTTTTGACCTCAATCCCATATCCGAAAATTCTTCGCTGAGATGGAACTGGGTGCTTCAGTTCAAGGTGGATGCCACCAACACGCCTTCTGGCTATATCACCCTCCAGGAATTGGGTAGTGATAATGATCCGGATGATTATTGGGTGGATGGTCCCACTACCAATCTCGTTGGCACAAACATTATTGTTGCCGTAACGTCCATTCGGGTGACGGTCACGGCTAATGATCCAGCAAAGTATGAGCCCGATTTTGTTACGGTTAATGGGGTTCGGCAGGATCTCAGCCCCACTTATCAGGTCGATGTTCCTGTTACGAATCCGGTGTCCATCATGCCTGTTTTCCGTGTTTCTTCCCAGGACAACCCCGGGTTTGTAGCGTATTTGAAGCGATATGGGCTGGTTGCAGGGTCCACAGGGCAACACACGTATGATGACCCCGACAAAGACGGCCTCAGTAATGAGCAAGAGTACAACCTTTCCGTTACGAACAAGAGCTGGTACTACAGTCCAGTAAATGCGGACACCGACGGTGACGGAATGGATGACGGGTATGAAACCTACTCCGTGGATCCCACCAATGTCACTGACCAGGCTCGTGGATCCCGTCACCCGGCCGCCACAGATAACGGGGGGGACTCGATTGATAACGGACCACTAGGCAACCCCGATGGTGACTACCATTGGAGCACCACTGACGGGTATAGGCAACTTGGCAGGCCACTCAAGAACATCGAGGAGTACCGAGGGCCCGATGACATACCGCTGTGGACCAACGTCTCTTTGGACTTCGGTGGAATCTATGTGGATGTGACTGGTTCCACCAATTTGTATCCATTTGCCTCGAACCCATTGGGATACAGGCCGACGGTTTGGATTCGGGTCCCGGTGGAGGGTGATACCGGGGATCAAAGCAAAGGCAACACCACCGATACCGACGGCGACAAATTCGACGACGGGTATGAGTATTCATGGGATAAATGGCAGCAGACGTATGGGGAGACCAACGAACTGCTGGTGATCGGGACCACGAACGTGTTTCTTGTCAAGACGAACACCCTTGTCCCCCTGATCCTTTCGACCAATGAGGTCATCAAATTGATGTCCGTTACGAATTTCGTACCGGCGTGGGATGGCGTGACGAACATTACCCGCCGTTTCAATCCGGCCACCCAGCACGCGGCCTCTTCCCTGGCCAGCGGGGAATCGGATGACGATGTGTTGTATGATTACGAAACCGGTGGGGTTTCGCCGCTGTGGTATACGGATCTGGCGGAGTACAATGCCTGGAAGCCGACTTCGTTCAGTCAGACGGTGCCGAATGCGCCGCACTTTATCCGCATGGACAACCCGCCGCCCGACGATCCGGCCCCGCAGCGGAGCTCGCATCCCTTCCTGACTGATGTTGACCGGGACGGAATGCCGGACGGGTGGGAAGTGATCTTTGATTATGATCCCTGGATCGCTGTCACGCCCGGCCATTCGTTTAATGACGGGGTTGACAATCCGGATGTCGATTACATGGCCCGATCCAATACGAATTCCGACTGGGCTTGTTTGGCGGCGCGTTCGAACGACACCACGGCGTTTCTTGTCGACACCAATCTGCCCATCGCCCTGCGCCATCATCAGGTGTATGTGTTTAACAATGCCACCAATTACGATCCCAGGACAGGCTGGGGTGCGACCTATCCCGTGCCGAAGGATATGCCGGGCGCAGGAGCCGCGGCGACACCCAAGACCGCGCCCTACTCAAACATTGAGGAAATCCGGGGGGCTGACGGGCGTATAGTCATGATTCCCCGCTCGATGGCGGGTGAGGCTGATGATGCCACAAATCCCTATTCGAATGATTCCGACGGGGACGGGATCTGGGACGGCTGGGAAGCGTATGTGGGGCTGGATCCAAACAACGAACGCGATGCGATATTGGATACGGATAAAGATAAACTGACCAATTTTGAGGAATTCCAGAGTTTTGTCACCTCTTCCACCAACCGGCTGGCTCTGGTTCCGGTTGTCGGCTGGTTTAACAAGATCTTTCCAACCGATACGCTTGACAAGGATACCGATGGTGATGAACTCGCGGACTTTGACGAGAAAGGCTTGTTTAACGGTGGGACGGCAGGGGACGTAACCAATTTGGTCTTCAATGAGGACGGGGAACTTGTCCCTCAAGTCTTCACGGTCGGTACGTGGAATGGCAGTTGTTATTCGGCAAGCGGGCTCAATCCCACCAGTTCAGATACGGATACGGATACCTTGCCGGATCCTTATGAGGCTTCGTTTGCCGCGGCAATTGACGGGACTAAAGGTGACGCCTTGGCGGATCCCGACAGCGACAAGTTGAAAAACTATCAGGAATACCTGACGACAACCATCTATCATTGGCAGTTCAATGTCTGGCTCGATGGGGAGCCCTACTATAACTCAGGCGATTTCTTTGCCGGAAGGCCAAAGAGTTGGGATTGGTCGCAGACCCGCTATATTCCCATGTTCTTTGGTCCCGCCAAACCCATCAAGTATTCCTATGGGGGCAGCGATCCGGGGATGAGTGATTCCGATGACGACGGGATGGATGACTACTATGAGATCTATCATGGTCTGAACCCGCTCTATGGGCGTCTGGATCTGGTCCAAAGCAGCATTGTTGGAGCTGAAGTTTGGGCTGGTATGGCGACTGCCGATCCCCGATTGGTGCCGCATGTGAACGGGTCGCCCTATATGGATTCCGACGGCGACGGGCTCCCGAACGTCACGGAGTCGGTGAACAGTAAATACACCGTGCAATCACCCAACTACCACACGGACCCGACCCCGCTTTGGATGACCGATACCGAGTACGACCGGAGTTGGGTGAATCTCTATTATGTGCCCGGCAATTATTGGTTCTGGTCGGGTAAATTGCCGCCTCCCACCTATGCCTATGATTTTGAGTCCAATGAGGGTTATGACACCGACAACGACGGGGTTGGCGATAGGGAGGAGTTGACGGTGACCAAGACCGATCCCCTGACGCCCGAGCGGCCGGTCAAGCGACGGGCCCTGAAACTCCCGCCGTCCTTGCCCGCCTATGCCCGGACATTCCCTGGCTATGCTCCCGGAACGGACTTTGGCGGTGGCGGGTATATGCCCGGCGCCTACACGGGGTTTTACACGAAGGAAGTGCTGAGAAGTTATACGGTGGAAGCCTGGGTTCGGCCGTTGACGCCGGCGTCGGGCGAGAACCAGGTGATCGTTGAGCGTCCGCTTCTCCTGCCTGTCGGGAATACGATGATCCTGGCAAACCGTGTCCGGCTCAATTTCCGGCTTGGGATTGACGGCGCGGGCGTGCCGTATGTGACCTACAACGGGGATGGTGAAGACAAGATCTTCCACGATGTGAAGGCGGCGGCCAGTGCCGCTCTTACGGCCTCGAACTGGGTCCATCTGGCGGGAACCTACCAGGTGGCTTCATCCACGAATGCCAGCCAGGGTGGCGTATTGTCGCTGTATGTCAACGGCCGTCTCATGAAACAGGAAGTCACCAGCGAGTTGCCCGCGATCGGGCGATACGTCAAGGGAAATATTATTACCGTATATGGCGGGCCGATCGTTGTGGGCGCCGGGGACAATAATCCCGAAGGCGAGATCAGCGGGTATGGCGCTTCGTACTTTAATCCTCCGTCGCCTACTAATTTCTTCAAGGGGTGGCTTGACGAGGTGCGGGTCTGGGATGGATCCCGATCGGCTGATGAGATTACCGCGGGCATGGGTAAGCGGATGAAACAGGCGGATGTCAGTGCCAATGCGGGTCTGGCGACCTCCCTGTACTACCTGTACAGTTTCGATGCGTTGACCGATCCCGATCATTCACCGAAGATTCCGACGGGATTTGATGTGATAGCCAATGCCACTGCCCCGGCGGACTGGCCGGCAGTCGGCTTCTGGGGGCCGGCGTCCCAGCATTCCCTGGTGTATACGGATTATCGCTACCTGCCTTGGATCGAGAATGCTGCTGTGCATTTGCCCGAGATACCGGCCACAGACATGGGGGATACCAACACGATTGCCATCATGAGCGGGACGAATGTGGTGGGACAGGCTTTGGCCTTCTGGAATACCAGCAACCCCTACGGAAATCGATATTTCACAGCACCCGCTTTAACGGGGCAGAAGAAACAGATTTCCAGCGATCTCCTGCCGCTTGGGTGGGCGGTTGGCGATGAGGATGTCCCGATGTGGGACAACGGCACCGTGCCCGCCACGGAAGCCTATGATTCCGATGGTGACGGCTTGCCGGATTCCTGGGAGGAACTCTATGG
>CAJBSZ010000526.1 GCA_903958395.1 uncultured bacterium
ATCTGCCAGCCGACAAGCGGCGGCCCTACGAAGGAAAATCCATAATGCGAATTGCTTGCGACACCAAAAACTGCGAGAGATTTCAGGATGTGGTCCTGTGTTGTCGAGGAACCAAAACCAGGGGATCTAACACCCGCTTCGCGGGTTAATCGCCTTTTTCACGGCATGCCACTAGTTTAGAGTCATGCATTGGATAAGACTTTCGCCCCGATTTCTCTTTCAGCGTAACAACTGGGTGACCGCATGTTTTCTGGTGTTCTCGTATATCAGCGCAAATGGCCGCTAAATCATAACGAAATTTCCGTGCATGTTTATCGCGTACGCGACGGACTTCATTTATAATTGGGTTACTCATGAGTGGCCTCCAACAACTCTTCCGGAGAGCAGATTTCCGGCATGGCGTATCCCTGATCATTAATTACAGCCCGGATTTGTTGTTTCATGAACGGATTGTTAATATGTTTAAAATTATATTCAACTTCAGCGTTGTTAGCAATACCGCTGGTCATGCGAGCAGCCATTCGCATTATGGCCACCTTCCCTGGAGGGCGGGCGTCCTCGACCGCCGTTTGGCGCCCCTATTCACGCGGCGGCTGGGGACATCCGCCCTCCATTGTGCTTCGCTCCAGATCTTCTCCCTGGAGGGCGGGCGTCCTCGACCGCCGGGGCGCCCCACTGGTCACTGCGGCGGCTGGGGACATCCGCCCTCCAGGTAGCCATAATGAGAGTAGCTGTCATGCGAGTAGGATTAAGCCAACCGCGCCACTAACCGCTTCCCTGTTTTTCATTTCCGTTCTTTTCTATAGACGAATCAACTCCCTGGCGCCGGATAAATGGGTTTGATCGCCTAAAACCATATCATCGCGACACCTTATGCCGATTCTGCAACAGATCAAAGGGCGCGCTCGAACGTTGACATTTTTGTAATGCCCCCTTAACGGCTCAAACTGTGTAGACAGGCATTTATTAACCGTCTCACTATTGGCTGGACATGATTTTGATTTTAACCTACGCGTGGAACCCCATGTGCCGCTGGGGCTGAGCCTTGATCGCTTGATCTTCGGCAACAAGTTGCTTGATCGCCTCAAAAACCATGGCGAACTGCTCGTCGTATTTCTTTTCCATCGACTCAATTTAAGGTAGGCTCTGCCCCGATGCTTTCGAGAACTCATCACAATTTGTGATGAGTTGGGACCTAATGTAATGCACGTTTAGCAGTCTGTTGAAAAACACTTGCTGGCACTTTTTCTTCAATGTGGGAGGGGCAGTCCCCTGCCGCGACAGGCCTGTATGAGTACTTGGAATGAACTGTCGCCGCACGGAGTGCGCCTCCCACATGAAGAGACACCTGTTTTTCGACAGGCCCTTAGATGTGTACATGGGGAAAAGGTTCTTCCGGGATTAGCGTGGGATTTTCTATTGAAGAATAGGTACTCAATGACAGCCGGGAGGGATCGACTAAGCCGTTCGGTTAAGGGTATCCGAGTAAGGGTGTCGATTAAGAGTAGGTCGGTTAAGCGGGTCGATTAAGGGTGGGAGGGACTGGCAGGGCCTGCTGCACTTCATCGCACCCTTAACCGCAACGCTTACTCGGATACGCTTAAACGGCCGACTTCATCGGGTCAGCAGAGGGTCGATGTGGATAGAGACCAATGTAAAAACACTCGGGAAACCCGGAAGGACCAAAAGGGAAGGGGAATCATGATGAAGAGATTAAAAATCAGCTTGGGATGGATAATGGGCGTGTTGTTTTCCATGACTTGCGCCGCGGATGAGCTGGCTTGGCTGAACGACTATAACGTGGTGTGGACCTCGCCGAGCCGGGATTCGAGCGAATCGATGCCCTGTGGCGGGGGCGATATAGGGCTGAATGTCTGGGTCGAGAAGGGGGAGTTGCTTTGCTACGTTCAGCGCAGCGGCTGTTTTGATGAGAACAACGAATACCTTAAATTAGGTCGCCTTCGGATACGCCTGGAGCCAAACCCGTTCGACAATGGAACGTCGTTCCGCCAGGAGCTGAAGTTGCGGGAAGGCTACGTTGAAGTCACGGGAAGCAAGGCAGGCCTGCAGGCAACGGTCAAGGTGTGGACGGAAATCGAGCGGTCGGTGATCCATGTGGAAACTGACTCCAGTCAGCCGGTTGAGGTTGTGGCGGCTTACGAGAATTGGCGGCAAACCGATAAGAGTCTGCCCAACATCGGCAAGTCCGTGCGCTGGGGTTGTTTCAGTTGGGACAGTTATCCGGGCGAGGTGATCCGTTATCGCGACGATGTCCGTCTTGCAGGGGATACGGTGCTGTTTTATCACCGCAACCGTGATGACAAGCTGTTATTCGATTACATTGTCCGTCAGCAGGGGCTTGAAGGGGTGCGTGATCAGTTGCTGAACACGCAGAAGGGCAGGACGTTTGGGGGGGTGCTGAAGGGTGAGGGGTTTGTAGCGGCCGGCACGAGCGAGGGGGAGTATCAGAAAACTCCCTACAAAGCCTGGCACTTGAGATCAAAGCAGAAGGAGAGGCGGCATCATCTGGAGCTGTTTACGCATATAGCCCAGACAGAGGGCCTGCAACAATGGCGGGATGGTTTGGATGCAGTGATGGCGGAAAAGAGCGCTTCGCTTGAGGCAATACGCAGGGATGTGCAGGGCTGGTGGGCTCGTTTTTGGAGCCGGAGTCACATCGTAACGGGGCAAGGCGCGGGGGATGAGGGAGGCCGGAAAGCCATTTGGGAGATGGGTCGAAATTATCAGCTCTTCAGGTATCAGCTTGGCTGTAATGTGCGCGGCGAATATCCGACCAAATTCAATGGTGGGAATTTCACCTTTGATCCCGTGCTGGTTAACGGGCGTCAGAATCACGGGCCGGACTGGCGCGCGTGGGGCGGGGGCAGTTTTACGGCGCAGAATCAGCGGCTGGTGCATTGGCCGATGCTCAAGGCCGGGGATGAGGACCTATTGCTGCCGCAGTTCGAATTTTACCGGAGGGCGCTTTCCAATGCCGTGGCGCGTGTGAAGACTTACTGGGGACACGAGGGCTGCCTTTTTACCGAGCAGATGGAGAGTTTCGGTCTGCCGCTGGCCAGCACGTGGGGCTTTGCCGAACCTGGATCGGGACGGGCGCGCGGACAGGAAATCCCTTTCGGCGATTCTCGTGCTGATGCCATGCGCGGGTATGGAAACGTCGTTGAGCACGGTATTCAGGCAAATAACGCCGTATCCTATCACTGGGAATCACAGCTCGAATTCTCGTACATGATGCTTGAAAGTCATCGTTTTCATGGGACGGACATCAGGCCGTATCTGTCGTTAATAAAGCAATCGGTAAAGTTTTTTGATGAGCATTACAAGGCCAGGGAGCAAATACGTTCGGGGCGGCCGCTCGATGCTGATGGCAGACTGGTATTTTATCCGTCCACTTCATGCGAATCATACCGCGGCGCCCGCAATCCGGTGGACCTGATTGCCGGGGTGGACGCGTGTTTGGAATCGCTGTTGGGTCTCGACGGAGAGCTGGTTTCTCCGGAAGAGCGGAAATATTACAGCGAATATAGGAAACGCCTTCCCTTGTATACATATGCCGAGGTGAATGGCGACAGGGTCATTCAGCCGGCGCAGAGCTGGGGACGGTATCAGAACAAGGAATGTCCGCAGTTTTATCCTTTGTTTCCGTTTGACCGATTTGTTCTGGGCGGGGACGACATGGCTGTATTCCGTAATACGTGGAAGCACGGGACATTTCCGAAAGACGTGGTCATGAGCTGGCATCAGGACGGTATTTTCTTTGCGCGCATGGGTATGGTTCCAGAGGCGGCTGATTTCAACAGGCGGAAGCTGGAAAGCAGTCGGCGGCGATTCCCGACGTTCTGGGGGCCGGGTTGCGACTGGGTTCCGGATCACAACTGGGGCGGAAGCGGGATGATCGGTCTGCAGGAGATGCTGATGCAGACGCCCGGGCGCCGTATTATTCTGCTGCCGGCCTGGCCGGCAACATGGGATTGTGATTTCAAGCTTCATGCTCCATACAAGACGGTTGTTGAAGGCAGGGTCAGGGGTGGCAGGTTGGAGGGGGTGAAAGTGACACCCGAAGAACGCAGGGCAGATGTCGAAATCATGGGAGCATCGGTTAACAAAGAGAAAATGGATTATGAACGCAAGTAAACAGCTGTTGAGTATTGTAATGAAGAGAAGGGACGAAATGATGAAAAAGAGTTTTCTCAAGGTAGCCGTCGCGCTTGTGGTCGGCAGTGCCTGTTGCGCTGTTGGTGCGGACATACAAACGCAAGTGTCAGAAATGAGACTGAAAGCGAAACAGACGGGAAAACCGGCCATTGTCTTTCTGGTTGCAGGGCAATCCAATGCTGAAGGGACTGGTGTGCTCTCGCCACAGATACACGCCGCACTCGGCAGGCAGAACGGGACAAAGGGGCAGAAGTGTCGGCCGTTGACCCCCATGTCCACAGCCAGCGAGATCGGACTGCCAATCCGGGCGGGCGATTATACGCACAGTTATATCTGGGTGCCTGAGCAGGGCTTTAGCCGCGTGGATCCAGAAACGAACCTTCGTCCAGCCAGTCTTAACAGCAAATGGCATGGCATGGAGTTGCCGGTTATACGAGAGCTGGAGAGCCGATTTCCGAATCATGACATCTTTG
>CAJBSZ010000527.1 GCA_903958395.1 uncultured bacterium
AAGCTCGAAAGACTCGGAGCGCCGGTGACGACGCCCCAGGGCGTGCCGTTTGCCGCCTTGGACGGCGAGAAGAACATCGCTTTCACCTCGCTGTGGGACAACTGGCCGAAGTCGGTGACCGTTCCGGTTCATAAGCGGGGAGAGGCGGTGTGGCTGCTCGTCTGCGGCTCGACCAACCCGATGCAGGGCCGTATTGCGAACGCGGTATTGCGCTTCCGTTATGCGGACGGCCAGGAAGAGACGCTGGAACTGGTGCCGCCTCTGAACCTCTGGTCCCTCTGCCGCTTCGGAAACGTGGACTACGACTACAACCGCGACGGATTCGCCCTGCCCAAGGAGCCGCCCGCGCAGGTACGTCTTGGCGAGAACTGCCGGGCCATGGTCTACGGCTGGCGGCTGCGCCCCGGTGTGGCCTTGGAGACGGCGACCTTGGAGACCTTGTCCCAGGAAGTGGTGATCGGTTTGATGGGTGTCACCGTTATGAACGCCGTTCCGTCTGCGCTCTGAAACAAGGTCAATCACTAAAGAAAGACATCACGAATGAACACACGCTCGCGTATTTTAGCTGGACTGCTGACCTTTGTCTGTGCCGCCGAAGTTTCGGCGGCCGTGGATTCCCGGCAGGACAAAGAGACGGTCATCCTTTCGAACGAAAAGGTGATTGTGACGATCGATCTGGCCAACAAGTTCTACTCGCTCACGGATGCCCAAACCCAGGAGGTCATGCTTGATCAAGCCTCCATGGTCGCCGATGGCCCGCCCGATTTTCCCACCAAGCGCGCCCCGTTTAAGTGGGGCGGGTGGAAAGTTGCCGCCAAGGTCGAGGACATTACGGACGCCTTTGGAAAGGGCAAGAAGGTGGTGTTGAGCATGCGCGATAACCCCAACCCCGTTTTCCCGAACTACCTTTTCAGCTACGCGCTTCATGAGGGAAGCGGCGCGGTAATCATGGGCTTCGGTATCGAGAATCCCTGCGATTTCGACAGCAGGCTGATGAATATCACCCCCATGGCCGGGGCCATGCTGATGCCTGGGAAAACGCCGGAACGGCTGGTAACCTTAAACGGAAGCGCCGGGTCTGAAAAGGCATCGGTAAAGCCAGGGCCGAATCGTGATTCCGCCAACAGTCTCATGCTAACCTGCATCGTGGAAGGGAAACGCCGCACGGTGGTCTGGGGCGGATTGGAAAACAAGGAGTTTGGCAAGTGGGTTTCGCTTTCTGCTACGAACGCCTTGGGCTTCACCGCGAAAGATCCCGTCGGGCGCCTCGTCGATAAGGGGCAGACCTATTGGGCCAACGACACCTTTTACGTGGACGTCACAACCCAGGATCCCTTCCTGGCTCTGGAACACTATGGCCGCGCGATGCGCGTCGCCAACAACGCCCGTCCCAATGTTTATGACTTCCCGGTCCTGTGCGGCTGGGGCGTCGGTGCCCTGAGTAAACTCCCGGACGTCAACAACTCCGTAAAATTGGTTGGCGAACTGGAGGCTGCCCGGAAAGCAGGCCTCACCCAATACACCAAAGTCGGCATCCGCCTGGAACCTGACAAATACCATGACGACACGGAGCAAGGCTGGTGGGATGATGCCCACTGGGCCAAGTTCGGCCATCTTGT
>CAJBSZ010000528.1 GCA_903958395.1 uncultured bacterium
ATGCACTCGCGGCGAGTGGGGCGCGATTCACGAGCGGGTATGTCACCGCGCCGTTTTGCGCGGCCTCGCGCGCGGCGCTGATGACCGGTCGCTACCAGACGCGGTTCGGTTTTGAGTTCAATCCCATCGGCGCGAATCAGGGCAAGGAAATCTGCGGTGCCTATTACGTCAGCGTCCGCCGACTTGATCGCGTTCCATAAAAGAGCAATGGCAAGAGAGCGATGGAAGACGAAAGGAAGAAACACAACATGAAGATTAAAAAAAGAAAGTATAGCTATCTCGGGTTGAGCCTCGCGCTCATGCTCGCCACGGTGCAGGTGCGGGGGGCGGAAGGTAGCCTGGCTGGCGTTGCCGAAAGCCGTTCGCGTCAAGGCAACGTCAACGGCTCCCTGATCGAAGGCAGGCTGGTCACGACGTATGACGGCGCCAAGCAAGAACAGGACTGGTATGCGGTGACACTGGCCCAGGCTTCACCCGTGGGCTGGGTGGTCTTCACCCACGGCGCAACCTTTCATGACGGCGGCTGGTTCGACACCTCGAAGGGAAAACCCCAGGTGCAGGTGCAGTCCGTGAAAGACGGCCCCTGGACGACCGTGGGTGAACTGGCGGATTACCCCGCCGCCACCGCCATTGACAACAAGAAGATCAAGAACAATGCCCGGTTCGCCTGCACTCTCGCGTCGGCGGTGACGGCGCTCACGGTGCGTGTCATCGGGCGGCCTGCCTGCGGTGATGTTCCGGCGCTCTCCCTTTCGTCCAGCGCTGGACTGGCGGTTTACCGCGCGCCCGTCGCCGGCGGGGTCATGCATGGAAAAGGGAATGGTGTCCACTGGCAAAGGCCTGGGCATACCTAGCAACCGTGAAAACGATGAAAGACTTTTGTATGAGGCAAACCGCGCTAGTCGCCCTCCAGTTTTCTGTGTGTCTTCTGCCCGTCTCTGCGGCGCTCGCGCAGAACACAAACAAACTCGACACCCTCGGGATCAGCATCAAGGGCGTCAGCGCCGATCCCTGCGGCATGGAAACCGTGCGCTATGCGGACCGCGCAAGTTGCACGATCGTGAAAAGCGTCTATGGCCACCTTGACCTGGATGCGCGCGCAAAACAGGAGGAGAAGAATGAGTATGCCCGGGCGCTCGTTCCCTTGGGGCCCGTGCTTGCGGCAGGCGAAGGCGAGCATCCGGACAATCATACGGTGGTGCGGATCCTAGACAAATATCAGCTGCGGGAGGTCCAGTTTTTGGCGTTTCCGCCAAGCGTGAAAGGCGGCGTGGGTATTAACGCCCTAGCGCTGAATGCGGCCGAGAACGGGTTTGTTTGCCAGCCGTTGGCGGATAAGAACACCCGGGTGCTCAAGCTCTTCAATCGGTATGGCGGCCTAGTCAGGCAGCTCCAGGTGAACGGGATCGCGCCGCCCTTTATCGTGGCGGCCGGAGACTTCCTCAAGGCGAATGCCGGCTCCGAGATTGCGGTTGCCTCGCGGTATGAGTCCGGACCGGTCTGCCTGTTTTCCACCGACGGGAAATTGCTGCTCAAGACACCTGCTCCGGTGCAGAAAAAGAGCGCGGGCTTCCATCTGTCCGTGCTCAAGAACAGCCAGCTGGTCTATCAGGATATCCAGGCCAGAAAACTGTACCGGTTCAGCGACGCTTCCACCTTCACCCGTCTGCTGAACCCGATTAAAGGCGCGTCCGCCTTCCGCCCTTTCCTTGACCTTGAAAAGATCCCGGAAGGCGCCCGGGTGTTTGCGAGCGCGTATCCCGGAAAACTGCTAAACGCCGGCAAACCGCAGGAGATCATCTCCACCCTATATGGCGTGAGCAAGGAGGGCCGCAGCCTTTCGCAGGATGTCGGCCAGCGGGAAAATACCTTTTTTTATGCCGTCCACAAGACACACGGCGGCGCGACGGATCCTTGGCCAGACATTCCCGATTCAAAATATATCAGGAATCAAGATGACCAAGACTATTTCCAGGCGCAGGACTGGGGACTCCTGGCCCGGACGGAGAACATCAAAAACAGGTCCCGGGAGGAATGGCTGGCGGGTTTTGACTGGAAAGATCGCAGCACCTATATCCGCGATAAGGGCATCATCGAGCGAACCCGGTCGATCGAGCAATACGACGAGGGCAAGCCATCGGTCTGGAGTGCCAATTTTTCCCACCGCTGGAATATCGGCCTGCAAAGAACCCTGATGCGCGTGGTCGGCGAGAAAGGCCTGCCGGAATACCTCTGCCTCGACCGCAAGAACGGGACTCGCAGCGACGGCTATTTCGACAAAGTCACGTTCACCTACGGATCGTATAATTTCGAGCAGCCGGAACTGCAGGATTTCTATCACCTGATGCAAGGGGAATTCCACAAGCGCTTGGCCGTGCCCTATCGGAAAACCCCGGATCAACTAGTGGCCGTGAAACCCAGCCATGAAAACGAAGTCAGCACAGGCTCGGATTCCTTCGGCGACTATAATCTGCACAACATCAGGGGTTTTTACCGTTATCTCCTGGCGCTTTACGGAGACCTCGCCACGATCAACAAGCAATTCGGGACCACATATACCGACGGTTTCTTTGATCCGCCGCGGAATTTTTTCCGGGGGGCATGGGATGCCTATGCCGATGACAATAAGCTGTTCCAGGAGTGGGTGGAGTATAACAAGATCACAGTGTACCGGCAGGTGGGAGAATCGCAACTCGGCGTCCTGCTGGCAGGCATACCGCCTCAACTCCTGCGCAGCCACCAGATCCCTGACAAATATATTGGCAAGACAGATCCTGGCATCTCGGCGAATAGCAAGCGGATCACACCGATTGACTGGTTCATGACGGCCGGGACGGGCATCGGGCACACCCGTTACGGCGTGTGGTATAAAAGCAAAAGGAACATGCTGAGAGGCTCTTGGTCCAGCGGTTTTGATGACTCCTACATGGGCGAGTATGCGACAATAACCAGTGACGCCGGCGCGGCTTGGGAACAGTTGAAATATGCGGTTACCCACGGATTGAAGGGTGCGTTCGTGATGGCGTGGCCTGACCCGAAAGGCCTCGGTTATAACACGACGCAGATCAGCGCGTTGCAGCGCCTGCATAAAGAATGTGGCGATACGCCCCTTCCCGGGCTCGCCGGGGGCATCAGCGACGTGCGTGGTTATACGGGTCGTGCGGGCTCGTTTGATATCGCGGCGCTTGGCTGTTCCGAGAAGAACACCGGCCTGCTTAAAAGCATCAAGGAAGACGGTAGCTTCGAGGGCACGGTTTACGTGGTGCCTTTCCATGCGCATGTCGAAGTCACAAACCTCGTTGAGACAAGCACCTTCCAGGTTGGCAACAAGCCGGAAAAGCTCTGCGAGATTGACGCTGTGCGCCAGGGTTGCGTTGTTGAAATCAACTTCACGGCTCCGGCCCAGCAGCCTGCGGAAGAGCTGGAGATCGTGTTCAGCCACGATGCCGTGAAGCTTCCTGGCTTTGGCACGTTACTGAAGCATGTAGAAGCTGGCAAGAACGTGCGGGTTGTCTATAAATTCCCGATCATCATGAACAAGGTGACGTTCGAAATGGTTTCCCGCAAGAGGCCTGTGATGCTTGAAAATGTACAGGTGTACCGTCATCAGGATATGGCCGTCAATATCACCCGCGACATATGGGACGGCGAGCGGCATAAAGGCGGGGTAACGTTTGACGTGCTGACAAACTGAAGTTATAGGGAATGAGAATGATCAATTGCAACATGCCGTCTTTCTCCGAAGCGGGGC
>CAJBSZ010000529.1 GCA_903958395.1 uncultured bacterium
CAGCTGGCCATTCAAAATGGCCGCAAAATTGAGGAATGGCTCGGCAATGCAGGCCCTGAAATAATAAAAGCCTTTCGCCATCAACGAGATAACGCTGATAATAAGAAAAAACGGGCTGCGAAAAGTTAGTGGCATTGGGCGAGGCGTCCCTGCCGAGCCGTCGTGACATGGGTGTTCTTGGATCGATACCTGGAGCTCGGCTCCTAAGGCGAGGATTCGGAAGTGACATCACCCAGACTTGAGGGCGTCCGCTGCGGCACGGAGAAAGATTTGAATATCCGAATCGGAGTGGGCGGCGGAAACGAATCCAACTTCAAACTGCGAGGGAGGCAGGTAGATGCCCCGATCGAGCATGGCGTGAAAAAACGCGGCGTGCGCCTTCGTGTCGCAACGCTTCGCATCAGCAAGGCTGTTCACGGCATGAGGACAGAAATAGGGTGTGAACAGGCTCCCCTTCGCGGCACAATGCATCGGCACACCCAGAGTTCTGGCCAGGGCATTTACTCCCTCGGCAAGCGTGCGACAGCGTCGCTCCATCTCGGGGTAGGGATTTTCCTTCCTGAGGAGATTCAGAGTCGCGATCCCCGAAGCCACAGCCACCGGATTCCCGCTGAGGGTTCCAGCCTGGTAAACCGGCCCCAGTGGCGCAAGTTTGCTCATCACATCCTCGCGGCCGCCGACAGCCCCGATCGGCAATCCGCCGCCGACAATCTTGCCCAGGCAGGTCAAATCCGGAGTCACCCCCGCCAGCATTCCATAGGAACCCGGGCCCATACGGAAGCCGGTGATGACCTCGTCGAAAATCAGCAGCGCCCCGCACCGGTCAGCGGCGTCGCGCAATCCCGCTAGAAAGCCCGGCGCCGGGGGAACAAGTCCCATATTGGCTGCAATTGGTTCCACAATGATGGCGGCGATTTCATCCCCCTGCGTCCGAATCAACTCGTTCAGGGCCGCGAGATCATTATAGGGTGGCACCAGAACTTCAGCCGCTGCGGCCGGGGAGACCCCGGCGGATGACGTGATTCCGCCTGTCAACAAACCGCTTCCTGCCGCGACCAGCAGATAATCGGCATGCCCGTGATAGCACCCATCGAATTTCACAATTTTCCGGCGTCCGGTATACCCCCGTGCCAGGCGGAGTGCCGTCATGGTGGCCTCAGTTCCGGAACTCATCAAACGCACCATCTTCATCGAGGGAATCATGGAGCAGAGTAGCTCTGCGAATTCAACCTCGCGCGGGGTGTTGGTCCCGAAGCTGGTTCCCTCGCAAGCCGCCTTGCAGATGGCCTCAACCACTTCAGCACGCGCATGGCCCAGGATGAGGGGACCCCAGGACCCGCAGAAATCCAACAGCGTGGCACCATCCGCCGTTGTCATGCGAGAGCCCTTGCCGCTCACCATGTATACGGGATCGCCCCCTACTCCATTGAACGCCCGGACAGGACTGTTCACGCCACCGGGAATCACTTTCTTGGCCCGGCTGAAAAGCTCTTTAGACGTCATTGGTGGTCACCCTAATGGATAAGAAATCGCTTTCTGCCGGTACCGGGCACACGCCCCTTTCGACCGACCTCAATACGCGTTTTCATGACGGGAAGCATGCGGAAATCCGGCCGGAAGGTCAAGATCGGGTGTAAACCCCAAATCCTCGCCTAAGCCTTCGGACTTGCTTCGGCGATTGCTTTCTTCGTAAGTAGTGGTAGAAAGTTTCAGAATAATTGTTATTCTGGGTGTGTGCATAAGCGAAATGTCATAGCCGAGCGTGACTGGTAATAAAGGGGAGGTATACTATGAAAACAAAGCATACGGGATGTCTGAGCTTAGCCCTGTCCGTCTGGTTGGCGCTCTCAGCAACTGTATCGATGGGTGCGTCACGTGACGTGATGTCCACCCTGGTGACCGCTGCCGGGCGGGCTGACCTGCAGCAGGTTATCCAGATCGGTCGCGCTGACTTGAGCAAAATGATTCTGGAGCAGCTGGCCAGTAAGGCGGCGGCGATCCGCGAGACCAAGGAGGGCTTGAAGGCCCAAGGGCTCGAGGTCGGCATGACCTACGAGATCAAGATGGGGCCTAATGTAAGCGTCTCTGTTGCAGTCGAGGACCTGCCAGCCTTGGCGGCCTGGGACGGCAAGAGCAAGCCCACCTTTCCGTTTGACTTCAAGTTGAAGCATGAGAACGAGGCGACAGGCAAGGAAGGGTCGGTCGAGATCCGTTACAATCCGGCCAGCACAGAGACTGCCGGCATCGAATCGATTCAGTTCGAGGGCAAGCAAAAGATCGGAACCTTGAGTGACCGCGTGACGGTCAAAATTTCCGGCACGCCAGAAAAGCCGGTCGTGGAAATCGACTACGGGAAAGGCGTGACAACGTCAAAAGCGCTGAAAGAAGCGACTGGATTCGAATTCGAAGGCGAGCAGTCCATCGGCCTCAACTCCAGTGGCGGCACGGATGAACTTTACACGGAGGACATGGAAAAGAGCGACTGGTGGATTGTGCGAACGGTCGAGGATTTCGTTGCCAAGCTCACGTGGGGGGTCTCGGGGTCGGTCAGCCATGAGAAAGAACTGGAGGGCGGCGACACGCTGAACTCCAAGGTTAAGTACACATTCGGGACCGAAAAGGTTCGCGACCGGTGGACAAACTGGTTGTTCTCGGACGCAGACGAGGCGGCGCAGAAGCTGGACGAACAGCTCACGCGTATGGCCCAATGGCGACGGAACCGAATCGAGATAGAGGCACACAAGCGGGGCGTTGACCCGACCGGCAAAACGACTGCGCAGCTGATACAGGAGGTGAGCGATGCCCGGCGTAAAGCGGGCGTAACCGACCCGGTCTTCAAGCCGAAGCAGAGCGGAAACACGACGGGAGGTGGCGTGGACGCGACCACCACGGGTGGCGGACAGCTTCCGCCCCCCATTCAGGGACCGGCGGGCTCTGGCAGCAAAACTGGCGGCGGAGGTAATCTGAATCCGTACTAAATGGATCAAAACGTGTAACGGCCCGTCAGAATAAAATTGCGACCCGGTTCATTGCAGCCTGAACCATGAATACGATAGTCCTCATTCAAGAGGTTTTCCACTGCTAGCGACAGGGCCAGGGAGGAGGTCACCTGCGAGCCGACCCGAATCCCGAACACAGCATACCCCGGGGTTCCACCGGGCGGGATCCGCTGAGTATCACGCTTGTCATCCGCCGACAACTTGTCCGCCTTCTCCGCCGCATCACACACCCCCTCAGCCCAATACTTGGCATTCCCCGTCTGGG
>CAJBSZ010000530.1 GCA_903958395.1 uncultured bacterium
CGATGGTTTGGGCCAGCAGGGGGTCTGCGGGCGAAAACGCATTTCGAGTGAACAGGACGGGAAAGTCGAAGGGAACCGTCAGGCGCTGATGGAAAGATTTTGAAGGGGCGGGTTTCATGGGATGGTTGCCAGATGCTGCCGAACATATTGCGCCAGATCCAGAAGGGATTTGGGTGGGGCGGGGAAGGGGATGGTGGCGGCCCAGGCGGCCTCGCGGCCGGAGCCGGTTCGGCCATGGGATCCTTTGATGCGGGACGTGTCCTGGCTCACCGAGATGGGGGGCCACCCGAAGAAAAGTTCGCAGGGATCATAGCCGGGCTTGTTGTGAATATCCACATGACTGGCATAGTCCGGGGCTTCGCGTTTTGATGTCCACCAGGGATAAGCGAACCACGCGCCCGGTTCGGACATCAGAACCAGATCGCCGCAGTTCGGGTGGGCGAGTCCGGCCGCCTGCTGTTCGTCAGAGTTGAGGAGGGCAGAAACTCCGGGAAGGGCGGCCAGCGTGGCGCGAACGGCGGGGATGGAAGATTTCTGTTTTACATACACATGGGCAATTTCGTGATCCACCATGGCAAAGGCGGCGCTGGTGTGGAAGTCGGGGTAGAGCTTGCCGGCGACGGATCGTGTCCTGAATAAGCCGGCGTCATGGAGCGCCCGGTTCGGGAAGAGGGCCTGCGAGACCGGGGCTATGGCGTAATCGCCGAAGAGGATGACATCATAACCGTTTCGTTCGGCGGCCTCGCGGATTAGGGTGATCTGGCGGAACAGCGCTTCAAGAGCCCGTTTTGCAGAAGGGTGATCGGGGCCATGCCGCTGGAGGTCATAGTCGAGGGCGGGGAGATAGGTGAGGCAGAGGTCGGGCGCGGCGGCCGGATCATCCAGGAGGGCGGCCGTGGCCTTGGCGATCCAATGGGATGATGTTGCCGAGGCGAGGGGACCCCAGTAGCGGTGCAGCTGAAACCGGGCTCCCAGTTTTTTGCACAAGGATTCGTAAAGACCGGCGGGTTGGCTGTAGACGCTTTGAACCATGCCGCCTCCATGTTTGTGCACGGGTGCGGGGGAAAGCAGGATATCCACGGTTTCGCCCAGGGATTGCTGCCAGAACAGGAGGGCTACCTTTTTGCCCCGGGCCCGGAAGGCTTCCCAGATGCGGGGGCCGGTGATGAGTGAGGAAGACTGTTCCCATAAGAGCGGTTTGCGAAGGTCGCGATGGAACAGGCCGTTGGCGACCATGCCGTGGGAGGCGGGAGGCATGGCGGTGCGGAATGACGCCTGAGCGGTGCAGGTGACGGCCGGGAAGACGCTTTCGAGCGGATGAAAGTCAAGCCCCAGGCCGCCGGATGCGTTCGTTTTCCGAACGAAATCATAGCCAAGTCCAGCCGCTTGAATGATGACCAATCGTTTGTTCATGAGTTCGACATGTGTATCTAAATTCAAAAAAAGATTCACCGCCCGCAAGTATCGCCGAAAAGAGGGACTTCACCACTAATTTTCACTTATTTTCGCTAATTCGGAATTTGAACAGAAGCACGCGAAGCTCGCAAAGGGAAGACAATGTTGCGGTATTTTCGTTCGGGAGTACCCGAGCCAAAAATTCCGCAACGGTTCTTCGCCGGAATCGGGAGAAATAA
>CAJBSZ010000531.1 GCA_903958395.1 uncultured bacterium
AGACCGAGCACCGGTATTTTGAGACGTCACTCCCCGTCACGGTCCAAGTCGCCAGATTGGCGGGATTCACCAAGGTGCCGTAGGTGAACAACGTGACCCGGGTGGGTGGCGTCGTCACGCCGCCGAGGGAATTCAAGGTCACCGTGCAATTCTCCCCAGCAGTCAGTTGACGGCTGACGCTGACAACGTCCGACGTGCTCGCATTGTATTCCCCGAGGAACGCCGAACCGGCCCCCATAACCAGGTTCGAGGACAAGGTCAGTGTTCCGCAGTAGTTCGTATCCCCCGCCGTAATTGTCGCCAGGTTCGTCACCACCCCCGCCACCGTCCCGGTCCCGCCCAGCGTGCCGACGGTCACCGCAATCCAGTTCGTCCCGGTCTTCGAACCGTTGATCAGCACGGCACCGCTCCCGGCCTTCGTCAGGGTGCCATTATTAGTAATCGATCCCATCAATGCCAGAGTGCCGGTTGTGTCAAACGTGGTGTTGCTCAACATATTCACCACATTGGTGATCGCCCATGACCCGCTCGCGGCGCCAAGTCCGCCGCCCGCCAGAATCACCAGGTTCGTGCTAAAGGCCAGACTATTTCCTGCAGCAAGAGTCCCGTTGCTGACGACCGTCGTCCAGCTATAGGTGTTCGCGCCGGAGAGAACCCAAGTTCCGACACCGCTCTTGACAACTGCGACTGCCGCCGTGCCGCTTACGCCCACGGTGTTATCCTGAATTACGCCCTGGATAGTGTTACTCCCGACATTGCTGCCGGTTAACGTCAGTACGCGCGGGGAAGAAGCGATTACCCCGGTGTTCTGGATATTGAATGTGGCGGCGTTGAAAACAAGCGTGCCGGTACCATCGTTCTGGATGGTGGCGCCACCCGTGTCGCCTACCGCAGGCGTGGCACTATTGGTGCCCACCATAATCGTGCGGTCACTTGTCTCGCCCGAGCCTGTGTAGAGAAGCGTACCGGTATTGGCAGCGTTACCGATAATCACGAGACCGTTGGCAGCCGAGGACGGCTGGCCGAGGTTGCTGGCGGCACCGTTCACGGAGCCGATCGATGCAACGCTGAGGGTACCCTTCTGGATCCGGGTCTGGCCCGTGTAGGTGTTCGGGCCAGCAAAAATAAGCAGGCCGAGGCCTTCTTTCACCATGACACCCGTGCCGCTGAGGACGCCGGTCATCGTCGCGGCCGTGTTGGTGCCCGAGGTCGGCGCGGCCTGGTTGAGATACAGTATATTGCCGTTGTTATTGATCGGATTGGCCCAGGTCAGCGTGTTGTTGGCATTGACGTCTTGAAGGACAAGGCCATAGGGCAAAGTATAGGTACTAATACCTCCATAGAACGCACCGGAACCGTGGGTGAGGGCGGTGGGCGTGCCGAGCCCGCCTAGACTCACCGTCACCGGACCGCCGACCGCAGAAAATCCGCCCCCATAACCGTTTTGACCTTCGGCGAACTGCACCTGGCCGGGCCCGGTGCCGATTGAACGGGTGACATTGGCCGAGGTTTCGAGAGTGCCAGTACCGGATACGGGGTTGTTGTCAGACGCCAGGTGGAGGTTCGCATTGGACGAAAGTCCGACGCCGTCGTTAGCACGGAGGAAAGAACCGACAGTATAAGTTCCCGTGAAGCCATTCTCGTCGTTGTCCAAAATCAGGACAGTGGTGCCCTGATAGAAACCGTTTTGCAGGTTGCCGCCGCCGGTGAGCGCGCCGTTCATGGTCAGATCGGCCCCTCCAACATTGAGGACGGTACCGGAGTTGATGACGAAGTTGCGGCTGGTGGTGATGGCGTTGTTCAGGCGGAGGAAGTTATTCGCGCCGCTCGTCACGGTGACCGCGCCGCTGGAGGCGCCGAGGTTGTTGTCCGCATTAATGACCAGCATCCCATTAGCCAGATAGGTGCCGCCCGAGTAGGTGTTCGCGCCGCGTATAAGAACCTGTGAGAAGCCACTGCCGCCGATCGTGAGAGACACCGGAGTGGCTCCGTTGTCAACAATCGGGGAGGCGAGGGTCAAGGCATAGATAGCCCCACGCGGATTGCCATTCATGCCGGTGCCGCGGGGGGTGGCACTCTGAGTTCCTGATGCGGAATAGATCCAGAGATCACCCGTGCCGCTGGTGAGATAACCGCCGGTGATGGTATGGGTTAAGTTATTAATCGTTACCGTGCTCGGAAGCAGGATGCCGCCGCTTGCGATGACGTTGGTGTCCGTCAGGGTCACGGTACGTTTTGTGGTATCGCCCAAACGCAGGCTGTTAATCAAGAGGGGACCACCCGAAAGGTCGCCGATCACGTTTACGTTCTTGTCCGCCGTAAGCGCGGTGTCATAGGCCGGTGCCGCGACGGCGCCGGAATTGGCGGCGACGAAGTCGGTGCCGCCCCATGTGGTGCCGCCGAGCGTCGCGCCAATGAGGATCGGAGCGGAGGTCCCCGCAACACCGGCGCCGGTCGGCGCGTTGGCGAAGCTGACGTTGACGGCCGTGCCGGTGGCGAACGTGACCATGCCGCCCGTACTGCGGCTGTAAACGCTGCCCGCCGCGCCGTTGAAGTTCAGGTTCATGGTTCCCGTGGCGGCGCTGGCGTTGATGACACTGCCGCCCGCGCCGACCGCGAGTCCGGCCAACGTCTGGCTGTGCGTGTTGCCCGTAGCCGGGGCGGCCATCGTGAACGTGCCGCCACCGCTGGAACCGCCCATCGTGAGCGTGGCCGCTGTATTAATGCGATTGGCGATGCCGTTATTGCTGGCGGGGGTAGAGCTGCCGTTGATCAGGGTGCCACCGTTGTAAATCAAGACACTGCTCGTATTCGACAGCGTGCCGGTGATTTGCAGCGTACCGATAACCTGCGGGACGCCAGCGATAGCGCCGGGCATCGGCTGAAATACAACTCCGCCATTGGCCACGGTCGCCCCGGTGTAGGTGTTGTCGCCGGAAAGAACCCATTTGCCGCTACCGGCCTTGGTCAGCGACACGGCGCCGCCCGCGGTGCCGTCGCTGATGATGCCGGAAACCGTGTTCGCGCCAACACTGAGTCCGCCGATGGTGAGCGTGGTGGTGTTGCCGGCGGTCGCCACTCCCTTGATGTCACCGCCCAACGTGAGGGCGGCACCTATTGTGGTGGAGTTGTTCAGGTTCGTGTACACCCCGGAACTGCCGCCCGAGGCGTTCTGAATGATGATCGGGGCGTTGACAATCTGGGCGACCGTGACACCGCTGTTGACGGTGATGCTCCCGCCGCCGGAAAGAAGGACGTCATTGCCGCCGGTGGTACCGAGCGTGAATGCGCCAGCGCCGGTGTCGAAGAGAAAGCCACCGAGGTTGATGTTGGCGAGATCGAAGACCGGCGACCTGTTCCCCAAGGTATTCGTGAACGATGCCTGATCGGTGTTCAAGGTGCCACTGGTGGACCCGGGATAAGCTCCTCCCGCCCAGTTGCCGCCGGCACTCCAGTTATTTCCGGATGTCCCGGTCCACGTGGCATTCCCCGCCTGAGCAATCCCGGCCAACATGATAAAAGAGAACACCAGCCCCAGAACTGTTTCGGTCCTATTCATGATACTCCTCCTGAATTTGATCATATTGCCCCCGCTGAAATGCCAATGATTCTGAATCCACCACACTTATTCTTAAATTATCGCACACCCCCCCCTATTTGTCATGTCGTACAAATGTACGACAAGGGGGGGGAATGGAGGGCTGGCGTCATGTTTCCCTGGAGGGCGGGCAGCCTGTCCTGCGTAGTCCCGTATTCCGGGACGAAGCGGGATCCTCGACCGCCTTTGGTGCATCCCTGGTCACTGCGGCGGCTGGGGACAGCCGCCCTCCGATGTGCTATTGCCATCAGGTTTAGGTTCGCCGACCAACACTCCGTCGGACAACCGGAAGCCGCCAAAGATCATCGGCTCAAGCGGATCGTTTCCCGAACCATCTTCACCTTGGCCTCAAGAACCACCTTCCCATGTGTTATGGGAATCTGAATATAGCGATAGTGAGATATTTTCAAAGATTGTAGGTGAGCTCTGGTTCTCATCCTATGGATTCATTCCCAACCGCAGCACGGTCACGGAATGTGCGGGGAAGGTGCGCTCGAAGCGTGAGGTCACATTGTCCACGGGGATCTCGACCGGGGCGACATTCATAGGACGCTCGAAGGTATTCTCGTCGGCGTCGCTGCCTGCGGCCAGCAACCAACCCTTGCCAACGGGTTTCACATCTTTTGCGCCCTTAATGTCAATGGCAGTCGTGATCGGTTTGGAGCTTGTATTCACCACTTTCAGGATCAGCTCGCGGCCATCCTTGGTCCGGCTGGCCACGGCGAAGAGCGGCTTGGGGTTTATGAGCCTCTGGGTTTGCTTCAAGACCTGTTTGCCATCAAGGAAACAAGTGACGAGGGCTCCCTTCAACTCAATCCGGATGTCATACCAGCGATCATTCTCCATACTGCCGGGAATCGCATGGTCTCCCCCCATCCCCTCCAGCGCAATCCGGGTGTTTTTGTTGCCCCCGAAGCTGAGCCCACGGTTGTCACCATCAACCCTGAGTTGGAAACCAATGAGAACCCCTCCATTTCCACCTGTTTTGCGCGCCTTGAGAGCCAACACATATTCCGTGCCCCATTTGGCATTGCCGATGGCAATCGGAAACGTCGCCGGCTTGTCATTAGTCTGGCGAAGGGTGCCATTCACGGAGTTCCACTTTCCGCTGTTCACTTTGCGCCAGGGGGTGATTCCCGGAGTTTTTTTGCTGTCAAACAGGATGCTGCCATTCTGTTCAACCCGGATATCCTTGAATTCCGCCAGGCTTGACATTGAGCTCAGCGAAATGCCTCCCGAAGGGATATCTTCCTCGATTTCCCGCGTCGTCAATTCGCTGGGGCAGACCACGTCGCCGACATGGTTGGCGAAGAGGGCCTGCACATGGTAGGAGGGCGTGCCATAAGCGCGCCCCTGATCAAAAACGATGGCATTGGGATTCCACCCTTTCCATGGGGGGTTGACGAAAAGCGGGGCATAGGTGGCCATGATTACATGGTCGCTATTGCGTTCGAGACCGGTCATGAAGGCCGCCTCCCCCAGAGCGGCAGCGGCATTACCAAAGCCACACTGTTTTGTCACCGCGTATTCGCCAACGTAAACCTTTGGACCCTTGCGATCGTAGCTGTCATACATACCGGCTTCTTTGCGGAAAAAATCCGGCGCAGCGTAGTAGTGCTCATCGACGATATCCACCGGCACGTTGGAGGGATACCCGCCTTTCCAGCGGCACGCGATCAATTCCATGTCAGGATATTTCGCCTTGATGGCGTTTTGAAAAAGAACGAATCGCTCATGGTAGAGGGGCCCGCCGTTCTCGTTCCCGATTTCCAGATATTTGAATTGAAATGGGGCCGGATGTCCGGCCTTGGCACGAAGGGATCCCCATCTGGAATTCTCCGGACCCCGGGCATATTCAATAAGATCAAGCGCGTCCTGCAAATAGTCCTGCTCCTCCCCGGGTACCGGAACACGTTTCCCGGTTTCTTCCTCATGGGATATTCCGCAATTGATGACATAGAGCGGCTCCGCGCCAAGATCCTCGCACCACTGGAAAAATTCCTGGACGCCGAACCCGCCGGTGCTCTGGTAGCGCCAGATGCTGCGAACCCCTTTGCGTTCCTCAACCGGGCCAATGGTATCTTTCCACCGCACCGCTTGGGACAACGTGACTCCCTCGACATAACATCCGCCGGGGAAACGAACAAATCTCGGCTTCATCGCCGAAACGAGCTCAGCCAGATCCTTGCGCAACCCGTGATTTTTCCAGGTCTCCCGGGGAAAAAGCGATACCATGTCAACCCATACGCTCCCTGGACCCTTGCCCTCCAAAACAAATTGGGCAGCCGCATCACCATCAACCGCTTTCAGGAGGATTTCATGCTTCTTCCAATCCGCTTCGATTCCGGAGATGGAGGCGGAAGCCAATGTCTTGCCCGTTGCGCTTTTCAGGCGGGCTGTCAGCACTCCGCCAAACCCATCCCCCCCCCGTGCATGGAGGGAGAGTCGGTAATCTTCACCGTTATGGATAGCCAATCCCTCTGTGATTGAACCATACGGTGTCAATGTGGCTGCTCCTGGTTTACTAAATCCCCGATTGACAACTCCGCCGGAATCCCCTGTCAAATCTATGCGCAATGAGGTGGGGTTACGGGGATTGAGCGGCTGATCGGTGTCCAATGAAAGACTCTCGCGACCCAACCCGCTCCATGCGTCGGGGGCTTTGGGATTGTCCTCAAAGGATCGGTTCTGAATCATCTCGGCATAGATCCCGCCATCGCCGGCACGGTTGATCTCCTCGAAGAAGATTCCATAAAGCGTTGGCGAGATCGCCGCTCCATTCTGATCAACGCGAACCGTCAGCGTTGCGTCGGGCGCGGCGGAAAGTTTTGGCACCAGAGGAGCCATGGCAAGGATAGGAAGAATTGCGCTCAGAAAATGCGAAAGTTTCATAGGATTTGACTTCATGGCACTGACTCCTTGCAGACGGACGTTTCAGAATTGGTTGCCGTAACATTTATGCGTGCGATCATCTTTAGATTATCGAACTGCGCGCCGTGCCAGCCGCTGCCGAATCCGACCATGCCGGCCGGGGTCAGGTCGCTGCGGACACCGGCCACCTCGGCTCCGTCAATCATCGCGCGGATCGAGTCGTCACGAAACGCGAGCTTCAGGGAATGCCAGACATCCGGCGCAAAGGGAGTCGTGCCGGAAGCAAGAAGAACCGGCTCCCCGGTTTTCTTCTCCTTGCCGTTCTTCGTGATGGTCTTTTCCCGTATGGCTGCAAGCTGCCAGATACCTGTTGTCTCCACTTTCAGCCAAATACCCCAGGGGGGATTTCCGTTTTGCTCGATGCGTTCCACATGGCCGAACAGCGA
>CAJBSZ010000532.1 GCA_903958395.1 uncultured bacterium
GTGAATATCAGCTGGCACTTCTTCTACCCCGCCAGTTCCACCACCCCCTGGCAGCTGGACGGCGTCATCCGCGCCATGAAACGCGACGGCTACTCCTCCTCCAACATCCACGCCTGCCACAACCGGACCGTCGTCATCGACGCCCATCTCGGCGAGCGGGAGAACAAACACATCAACGTCGTCCAGGCTCACGGCCTTCGTAACGTCCACCTTTATGAAGGGAATGAACCCTGGATCAATGTCCGGGAGGCCGTAGGCTCCATTGCGGACAAGTTTCTCTGCCTGAACCAGGTCTATCCGGACGGGTTCATGATTCCGAAGCGGTTCATCGGGGAAAACATCATCCACCTCCCCACCGTAAAAACCCATGTGTTTACCACCACCACCGGCGCCATGAAAAACGCGTTCGGCGGCCTCCTGAATGAACACCGGCACTGGACCCATCCCGTCATTCACGAAACCCTCGTGGATCTCCTCATGATCCAGAAAAAGATCCATCCCGGCATCTTTGCCGTCATGGATGGAACCTTCGCCGGTGACGGCCCGGGCCCCCGCTGCATGATTCCCCACGTGAAGAACGTCATTCTGGCCTCATCCGACCAGGTTGCCATTGACGCCGTAGCCGCCAAGCTCATGGGCTTCGACCCGCTCCAGGACATCAAGTTTGTCCGTCTGGCCCACGAGCGGGGCCTCGGATGCGGCGATGTACGCGACATTGAAATCGTGGGCGATCCGGACGCCCTGAAGGAAAACTGGAACTTTGTCGGGCCTTTTAAGAAAATGACGTTTGCCAGCAAGATGCAGCACAAGATCTATTGGGGACCGCTGCGCAAACCGATCGAGTGGTCCCTGAAAACCGTCCTGGCCCCTTGGGCCTATATCGCCAGCGTGATCTACCATGACTCCTTCTGGTATCCCACCCATCAGAAACTGGTTCACGACATCCTGCACAGTCCCTGGGGGCGCCTGTTTCATAACTGGGACAAAGTCGCCATCCCCCCGGACAACCTGACCGCGCGCGGCTGGGACAATGTCGGCGAGGATCCCCTCACCCTGAAGAAAGACAGCTGGAAACTCTTCAAGAAATCCCTCTCCATCCTCGGCACCTGCATAAAGGAGGCTCCGGAGTTTTCGGCGCGTAAAAGGCGAATCGGGAAATGAGGGGTCAGAGAAGAGGGGTCAGGGTTCAGGGTTCAGGATTCAGAGAAGAGGGGGCAGGATACTTTTAGTAGATCGATATGAATGCGAAACACTCAACATTCGATCACCTGAACCCTGAACCCCGAACCCTGACCCCTAATGCCCCCCTCCTTCCTGAACCCCGAACCCTGACCCCTCTTCCCATCTCGCGGAGCGAGATGGACGCGCGCGGCTGGGAGCAGTGCGACATCATTCTGGTTACCGGCGATGCCTATGTGGATCATCCCTCCTTCGGGGCGCCCCTGATCGGACGGTGGCTGGAGTCGCGCGGGTACCGGGTGGGAATTATCGCCGCCCCAGACCCGAACGATGTCGAAGCCTTTCGCGTCCTCGGTCCGCCCCGCCTGTTCTGGGGCGTGACTGCCGGCAATCTCGACAGCCAGCTCGCCCGCCTAACCGTCATGCGGAAACGGCGCCGGGACGACCCCTATCTGCCAGAGGGCCAGGGCGACCTGCGTCCCCCCAACGCGACCATTGTCTACGTCACCAAAGTCCGGCAGGCATTCAAGAACATCCCCGTTGTCATCGGGGGCATTGAGGCCTCGCTACGTAGGTTTCCCTACTACGATTACTGGACCGACAGCGTGAAGCGCTCGATTCTCTTCGACTCCAAGGCCGATTTACTGGTGTATGGGATGGGCGAACAGGCCATCGCAGAGGCGGCGAGGCGACTGGATCATCAAGAGCCCTTATCGGGCATTCCGGGAACGGCGGAAATCCAAAGACAGGAAGAAGGGGTCAAGGGAGAAGGGTTCAGGGTTCAGGGGTCAGGGGTCAGGGAAGAAGGAACAGAACTTTCTCATCCTCCTGAACCCCGAACCCTGAACCCTAATTCCCCCCTCCTCCTCCCCTCCTTCGAGGAGGTCGCCGCCAACAAGGATGATTTTACCCTGATGACACGGGACATCATGCTAAATTCAGCCAGCGACAGGCCGGTCACGCTGGTCCAACCCCACGGCGACCGGCTGCTGGTGGTTCATCCGCCAGCCCCGCCCCTCTCCACCGCCATGCTCGACGAGCTCTACTCACTTCCCTTCACCCGGCGTCCTCATCCCGTTTACGGCAAGGCAAAAATCGCGGCTTACGACATGATCAAGGACTCCATCACCACCCACCGGGGCTGTTACGGATCCTGCGCCTTCTGCGCTATTGCCACCCACCAGGGGAAAACCATTGTATCGCGCAGCCGGGACAACATTCTCGCCGAAATCAAAACCCTGGCCGCCACCCCCGATTTTCATGGAACCGTGAGCGATCTGGGCGGCCCCACGGCGAACATGTACGGAACCCGATGCCGACGCCAGGGCGCCCACTGCAGACGGCCCAGCTGCCTGGCCCCTGAGATTTGCCCCAATCTGGAAACGGATGCCGGCCCGCACCTCGACCTTCTGCGGGCGGCGCGAAAACTCCCCAGGGTGAACCATGTCTTTGTCACCAGTGGAATCCGGTTCGATCTGGCCCTGGCGCAGGAGCCGCGCGGCGTGATCGAGGAACTGGCACAACACCATGTTTGCGGCCGGCTGAAAATCGCGCCCGAACACATTGCTGAAAACGTCCTGCGCCTGATGGGGAAACCCACCGCCACGGCCTACCGGCAGTTTGTTCGCCGATTCAAGGAGTCCTCCGCCAAGGCCGGAAAACCCCAGCAGATCGTGGAGTACTTCATCAGCGGGCATCCGGGCTGTATGCTGACCGACATGATTGAACTGGCACTGTATCTCAAGCGCGAAAACATCCAGGCCGAGCAGGTTCAGGATTTCTACCCCGCGCCGCTTACTCTCGCTGCCGCCATGTTCCATACCGGAAAAGATCCCATGACTGGCGAACCGGTTTATGTCGCGCGCACGGACAACGAGAAAGCCATGCAGCGCGCCCTGCTCCTCTTCCACGACCCGAAATTCCACCGAAAGGCGCGCGAGGCCCTTCGAGCCGCCGGCCGTGAGGATCTCATTGGGCGAGGGGCGAAATGCCTGGTGCCGGAGGAAAGGGGTTAATCCCTCTCCTACCTCAGCGCCAGCTTTTTGTATTTGCCCCGGCGATGAAGGAGACGCTCGGCGTTTCCAGCCAGCACCTTCTCCTCGTAATCGGCGAAGTTACCCTCGAACCAGCGGAGCTTGCCCTCTCCCTCGAAGATCAGCAGGTGGGTGCAGATCCGATCCAGGAAATACCGGTCATGGCTGATCACCATGATGCAACCGGTGAACTGGTTGATGGCCTCTTCCAACACCCGCATCGTGTTCACATCCAGGTCGTTGGTCGGCTCGTCGAGTAGCAGCACATTGCCACCCCGCTTCAATAGTTTTGCCAGATGAACCCGGTTGCGTTCACCTCCGGACAACTTGCCGACTTTCTTCTGCTGCTGAGCTCCCCGGAAATTGAATCGCGACAGATAGGCCCGCGAATTCATGGTGCGATCCCCGAGCTCAACCTCATCCTTTCCCCCGGCAATCTCCTCAAAAACCGTCTTGTCATCACTCAGGGCGTCCCGGTGCTGATCTACATAGGACAACACCACGCTCTCGCCGACCGTCAGGGTTCCCGAGTCCGGCTTCTCCTCGCCAACCACCATGCGGAACAGCGTGGTCTTGCCGCAGCCGTTCGGACCCAGAACGCCCACCACACCCCCGCGGGGCAGATTGAACGACACCTGGTCCAGAAGCATCGTGCCTGGATAGCCCTTCGTCACCGCATCCAGAACCAGAACTTTATTTCCCAGGTGCGGACCGGGCGGAATCTGAATGAGGACATCATCCTTTTCCGCCTCAAACCGCTGTCCGGAAAGCTCCTCATACCGGGTAATTCGGGCCTGGCTCTTTTTGCGGCGGCCTTCGGGTGAGCTGCTGATCCATTCCAGCTCATGCGCCAGGATTTTCTGGCGCTGGCTTTCCTTCTTCTCTACCTGCCGCAGGAGATCGGACTTCTGCTTCAACCAGGAGGAATAATTCCCCTCGAAGGGAATTCCCCGGCCATTGTCCAATTCCAAAATCCACTTGGTAATGTGATCCAGAAAATACCGGTCATGGGTCACGATGATCACGGTGCCATGATAATCGCGCAACGTCTTCTCCAGCCACGACACGGTTTCGGCATCGAGATGGTTGGTGGGTTCATCCAGAAGCAGGATGTCGGGCTTCTCCAGGAGCACCTTGCACAAGGCGACACGGCGGCGTTCCCCGCCCGAGAGCTTGGAGACATCGGCGTCGTCCGGTGGCAGAACCAGGGCATCGGACGCCACATCCAGCATGCGATCAACCTCCCAGGCATCCATGGCGTCGATTTGATCCTGGAGGCGGCCCATCTCATCCATGAGCTTATCCATCTGCTCCTTGGGCAGTTTCTCGCCCATCTTATCGGCCACTTCATCATATCGCCGGATCAGGGCATGCACCGGCTCCAGGGCTTCCTCGAGATTGCCGCGAACGGTCTTCTCGGGATTCAAGCGCGGTTCCTGAGGGACATACCCGATCCGCATCCCCTTGGTCAGCGTGGCTGTACCCATGTACTCCGGATCCAGGCCGGCCATGATGCGCAACAGGGTGGTCTTACCGGAGCCATTTTCGCCGACAATCCCGATCTTGGCGCCGTAGTAGAATGACAGGCTGATGTTTTCAAACACCGTCTTCTCGTTATAGATCTTCGTGAGGTTCTGCGTCTGAAATACAAATTGTGGGGGCATACTTATCTCTCCTTAAACTGGTCGTAGACCATCCGAAGCTCAATCCCGCCTTGGCGGGAGCCGAGCGAAGGATGGCGCGCCTGAAAGGGGTCGAACCTGTAATCTTCCGACCACTATCTACGGCATTTGACTTTACAACCTACCGTTTGATGCGCCTTTTGAAAAGGGCTGAATATATTTCACTGGCGTCCCATAGGGACGCCAGTGAGATCGTTGGTGAAATCGTTCCAATTAGGCTATATATTATCTACTTGCTAATACTTGTACAGCCCAGCATAATCACGCCCAGGAACAGAAACTGACAATTCCGGATAACAATAACGATTGACAGTATATCAATTCTGATATATCACTCATGACGATAAACAACAGAAAGCTTATTGGCTGGCTTCATGGTGAAATCAAAACACCGCCATTTTCGAGCGATGCCCGAATCGAAGCCGGGTGCCTGCTGGGCCGATTACAGGAGGGCGAGGCATTATCCATGCCGCACGCGCGCCCGATGGCGGTGATTGGTCCTCGATGTCACGAATTTATGAACTCAGAAAAGCGCAAGAAACTTGAGGCAGCGGGATGGGAATTTGGGGAGGCAGCGGACTTTCTGAACCTCACCGAGGAAGAAAAGGCCTACGTCGCGCTCAAGTTGGTGCTGGCCCGCAAGCTGGCGGAAACACGGAAACATCAGGGACTGACCCAAAAGTCCCTGGCCTCAAAGTTGCATACCAGCCAACCGCGGGTGGCGATGATGGAGAAAGGCGACACCTCAGTGACCCTCGACCTCCTGATCCGCGCCCTTTTTGCCCTCGGCACCCGGCCACGTCAGCTGGCCGCGTTACTCTAAACAATGCCCTGAGGGAGAATGTATTGTCATTTCATGGCGTGACGCTGTCGAACGGCGGACCGAAATAGTTGAAGACCCAGATGGCGGACAAGCCGCAGGAAGCCTGGCCTTCTACGATGCGCTTCCACCTTGTAGAAGGGTGGGCTTTCCCGACTCGAAGAGGTCGGGAAGCCAACGTCTTCGCCAGTGCCTTCCATGGGGGTGTCGGCACCACCTCCACAAGCGCTATTTTATCGATCTGGTAAGGGGTCACTGACGAGGGGGTAAGGGAGGGGGCGACTTTCTTTCGTCCATTCAGCCTCCCTTCTTCATTTTCATGAAGGTCATTAAAAAACATTAAAATTCTTTGCAAATGGTATATA
>CAJBSZ010000533.1 GCA_903958395.1 uncultured bacterium
CATGACGGCAATGCCTTCGCCCCGCCCGATGGCTCCGAGGCCTTCCATGGTGGTGGCCTTGACGGAAACATCATCGACCGTCACACCCAGGACGGGAGCCAGGCGCTCTCTCATGCGCTGAGCATACGGCATCACCTTCGGCTTTTCGGCCGTGATCATGGCGTCCACATTCACCACATGGAATCCCTTCGCTTTGACACGAAGAACGCACTGCCGAAGCAACTCCACACTGTCGGCATCCTTCCACCGGGGATCAGTGTTGGGAAAGTGCTGGCCGATATCCCCGTCGGCAACGGAACCCAGCAGGGCATCCGCCAAGGCATGGCAGAGCACGTCCGCATCCGAATGGCCGTCAAGCCCTTCGGGCGAAGGTATTTCAACACCGCCGAGCACTAACCGCCGCCCGGTTGCGAAACGGTGAATATCAAAACCTATGCCTGTTCGAATCATGGTTATTCGTTATCAGTTATTGGTTACAGGGCTATCCGCTTCACTCAACCACCCACAATCTTTTGTGTATCTAAACTCAAGAGAAGATTCACCACCCGCTTCGCTAGAGGCACAGAGGCACCGAGAATACCCTGCCGAGACGAAAATGTTGCGGGTATTTCGCCCACGGGAATACCGTGGTCAAAATTCCCGCAACCCCTCTTGGAGTAATTCAAAGAGAAAGAGGAGGATGAAAAACCTCTCCTCCCCCCTGCCCTGAGCTCTGTCGAAGGGCTGGCTGTTTCCCTCTCCAAGAAACCGTAGCGTTTTTTTGGCCACGGTATTTCCGTGGACGAAATAAACGCTACATTTGTATTTCTTCTTCTCTTCTCTGTGTCTCCGTGCCTCTAGCGAAGCCTTTCTATTACCCACAAGTATCGCCGAAAAAAGGGACTTCACCACTGATCTTCACTAATTTCCACTAATTCGGAAAGAATTTGAACAGAAGCACGCGAAGCTCGCAAAGAGAATGTTGCGGCATTTTCGTTCGGGAGTACCCGAGCCAAAAATCCCGCAACGGTTCTTCGCCGGAATTGGGAGAAATAAAACAACTCCATCTGTGTTTCGCGCCTCAAAACTTTATCCTCAATTCCCCCCGGAAGGGCGTTTCACGATTTTTGCTGGATCCCGCCAAGGCGGGATGCTGCAAAAATCGTGAAACATTCTCCCTGTCCTGACCCGTGGTGAGCTCGGTCGAACCAGCAAGGTCGAAAGGTTTTCTTTGCGAACTTCGTGTCCTTCTGTTCAAATTCTTCTTCTCATTAGTGTGAATCAGTGCAGATTAGTGGTGAAGTCTTCCTCCCGACTTGTGGGTAATAGAAAGCTAGCGAAGCGGGTGGTAGATCCTCCTCTTTTCGGTTTTGCCACGTCGTCATCCTACATCCTATAGTAGGCAGTTGAGTCAAGTTGATAGCCCTTATTGGCTATTAAAATAACTATTTTCCTTCTTCCTTCTTTTCCTTGGGCATATCTAGTTTCAAGTGGAGTTCGCGGAGCTGCTTCTCCATCACCGTATTCGGCGCATTCATCATCAGGTCCTGCGCCTTCTGGTTCATGGGGAAGGCAATAACCTCGCGGATATTGCTTTCGCCAGCCAGCAACATGACCATACGGTCGACACCCGGGGCAATCCCGCCGTGCGGAGGGGCACCCAGCTTGAAGGCGTTGATCATGCCGCCGAACCGCTTGTCGACCTCCTCGGGAGGATAACCGGCGATGGTAAAAGCCTTGTACATGATCTCGGGACTGTGGTTCCGGATGGCTCCGCTCGACAGCTCGACACCGTTGCAGACGATGTCGTACTGGTAGGCGAGAATATCGAGCGGATTCTGCTCGCACAGCGCCTTCATCCCGCCTTGGGGCATGGAGAAGGGATTATGGGAGAAGGCGATGCTTCGCGTTTCCTCATCCATCTCGAACATCGGGAAATCCACGATCCAGCAGAACCGGAACACATCCTTGGGAATCAGCTCCAGATCGGTTCCCAGCTTGGTCCGGATCGCGCCGGATATCTTGTTTGCCGCTCCCGCCATGTCGCTGACAAAGAACATGACATCGCCTTCGACCATGCCCCCTGCGGCGGCCAGCGCCGTGATTTCCTCAGGAGACAGGAACTTCACGATCGGCCCCTTGACTGCGCCGCCTTCCCAGACAAGATAGGCCAATCCCTTCGAGCCCAGCGACTGGGCATATTCCACAAGCTTGTCGAAGAAACTGCGGGACTTATCCGCAATTCCCTTCACGGGAATGGCGCGAACAACACCGCCCTTTTCCACCACAGAGCGGAAGGCGTTGAATTTCGAGGTGCGAAACAATGCGGAGACATCGCGAATCTCGATGGGAATACGCAAATCAGGTTTGTCGGTGCCGTATTTCACCATGGCAGTCGCATACGGGATGCGCTCAAACGGGGGCTTATCGAGCGTCAATTTGGAGAATTCGCCGAAGACGCCATGAATCACATCCTCCACCACGGCAAAGACATCGTCCTGGGTCACAAACGACATTTCCATGTCGAGTTGGTAAAACTCACCCGGGGAGCGGTCGGCTCGGGCATCCTCATCGCGGAAACAGGGAGCAATCTGGAAATATCGATCGAAGCCGGCCACCATCAGAAGCTGCTTGAACTGCTGGGGTGCCTGCGGCAGGGCATAGAACTTACCCGGATGCACGCGACTCGGCACGAGATAATCACGGGCCCCTTCCGGCGAACTGCTCGTCAGGATGGGCGTCTGGAACTC
>CAJBSZ010000534.1 GCA_903958395.1 uncultured bacterium
CCCTGTCCTTCGTAGTCCGACTCTTCAGGAGGTCGGGACGAAGGAGGATCTCTCTTCTTTGCGAACTCTCTGCGTGCTTCTGTTCAAATTTCTTCTCCGGATTAGCGCGAATCAGTGCAGATTAGCGGTGCGATCTTCCTCTCGATTTGTGGGTATCCCTATTACGATTACGAACAAATCCTTACCAAAACTCGATTGATTCAACTCGTACGACAATCATCTCACACACTCTTCCATGCTAGCATCCGGGGTGACACAGTCTATTGCGCTCTTGTTTCTATTTCGTGCGTTTTCGTTTCAATACAGGGCTTGCGCGGGGTCATCCTTGACATGTGATACCTTCACATGGTTTCATCGGGACGATTCATGAAAATGCTGACATATGCCGAGGAATGGGGTCGCACCAACACGCTTCCCAACGTACGTGACATGCATCTGGACAAGCTCGGGATTGCCCGAAGCGACGGGCATTTTAGATCATTTTTCAAATGCCGGGATTACTACTATCTGCACTTCATCGAGAAAGGTCGGGGCACCTTCGTGCTGGATGGCGTGCCGCATGACGCCCCCGCCGGCACCCTGATCTTCTTCTATCCCGGCGTGAGCGTGTCGTACCACGATGCGCCCCAGTCCCCCTGGCGTTTTGCCTGGGCACGGCTTTACGGGCGGGATCTGACGCCTGCCCTGAAACAACTTGGTATCACGCGACGGAATCCCTGCATCCAGGCGCGGGAAGTCGAAACCCTGCAACTCCGGCTGCACGACTTGTTCCATCGCCTCAGGCGATCCCCTCGTGATGACGCCTTCCTTCCGTATTCAGCCTGTTGGGAGCTCTTGATCCTGCTCAGGGGACATCTCAACGTAGCCCCACCGCCACCGGTCCCCATTCCACTGCTTGAGCAAGCCCAGAGTATCCTGAACGAACCCATGCAAGCCTTGCCAAACGTCGAACAGCTGGCTCAGAAACTGGGAGTGGGACGGGTCACCTTGTTTCGCCTCTTCCGTGAGCACTTGAAGACATCCCCCACCGAGCATATAGACGAGATCCGTTATCAGCGCGCCTGCACAATGCTGGCCGAATCGAACCTGAAATTGAAGGAAATCGCCGCCGTTTGTGGTTTGGCCAGCCCGCAATACTTCAGCAATTGGTTCAGCCGCCGCGCAGGCGCCCCTCCCCGCACCTACCGGGCCAACGCCAGGCACTGAATACGCTCCTCATTGAAGCATTCACGGCAAAGGCACACTTGCCGTCCCTGAGCCCCTTTTGCTATCTTCCGCCCGGCATCAGCCTGCGTCACGAAAGGAACCTTATATGAAAGTTGTTGCGTTCAACGGAAGTCCACGAAAGGACGGAAATACCGTCCATATGATCAACCGTGTGTTCACGGTGCTTAACCAGGAGGGAATTGACACCGAACTGATCCAGGTCGGCGGCGGCCTGTTCCATGGATGCACCGCCTGCTACCAGTGCGGCGTGAACAAGAACAACCGCTGTGTCCAGAACGACCCGGTCAATGACTGGATCGAGAAAATGAGAACGGCGGACGGGATCATCCTGGCCTCCCCCACCTATTTCGCCGACATCACACCTGAACTGAAGGCCTTGATTGATAGGGCGGGCTTTGTCGCACGGTCCAACGACAGTTTTCTCAAGCGGAAAGTCGGAGCGGCCGTCATTGCCCTTCGCCGGGGTGGCGGGATCCACGCGTTCGACTCCATTAATCACTTTTTCCTGATCCAGCAGATGCTGATTCCCGGCTCCTGCTATTGGAATATGGGCTTCGGCCGCGACAAGGGCGAGGTGCTCAAGGACGAGGAAGCCGACAAAACCATGGCTCTCCTGGGCGAAAATATGGCCTGGCTGATCAAAAAAACGCTGGCCTAGACTGACGGGGTTACTGAATTGCCATCCGGCTTGCCCGTGGTATAGTTGATGCTGTCAAAGAAAACGGCTTTCTATGAAAAAACTCTCTTTATTCATGCTGACTGGCATTGTTCTGGTAACCCTGGCACTGGGCACAGGGTGCGGTCGTGATCCCCTGGATGCCGGTATCAAGGCTGTTGAAAACGGCAATCTACCCAAGGCTGAAGCCCTCTTCGCCAAAGTCCTGGAACAGGATCCCGGCAATGTCAGCGCCCTGATGAACCTGTCCATCGTGCGCCTTAAAACCGGAAATACCGAGGCCGCTCTCTCCGGCTTCCGGCAGGTCGCCGACCAGGCAATGGAGGATGTCCGCCCGCTTGCGTACATGGCCGACATCTATATGGATAACAACCGGTGGCGCGAGGCAGCGGAGATCCTGAACGAGGCCACACGGCGGGATTCGCGCTCACCCGCCATCATGACCGCCCAGGCGCTTGTCGAGCTCTACACCACGGGAGCCGCATCCGCACGGGATCGTCTGGTTCATGTGCTGGCCATGGCTCCGTCCTATGCGCCCGCCCTTTTCAACATGGCAGTCATTGAACGGGACTGGCTTAAGAATCCGGTTGAAGGGCGCAAATATTTCCAGCGTTATCTCGCCATTGCCAAAAACGATTCCCACACCCCGATCGCACGCGCCGCGCTTCTGGAACGGACTACGCCCCCCACGCGGAAAGCTGTCTCCACTGAAGCCCCGTCCACACCTGCCCCAAAACCGGCGCCAGGGCCGGTTCCGACCACGGTTCGAGATCCCAAAATAGCGACAGAATCCTTTACTCTGGCCGTCCGCTATCACCAGTCGCACGACACGGAGAAGGCCATCCGGGAATACTCACGGGCCATCCAGAATGACCCGATGCGGGCCAGCGCCCACTTCAACCTCGGTTTATTGCTACGTGAAAAAGGCGATCTCGAAAAAGCCCGCGATTCGTTTGAACACGCCCTCGAATGTGCCCCGGGCATGACCGACGCCCGCTACATGCTCGGGCTAATCCTGAATACACTCGGCGACGATTTCCGCGCTATCACACAGTTCACGACGATCCTGGAAAAAGTTCCGAATCATGCCGCGTCCCATCTGGCACTGGGCCTGATTTACAAAAAGGACAAGGCTAAACTGGCGCTGGCCCGGAAGGAACTGTCCCGCTATTTGGAACTGGAACCCGATGGTGCTTCTGCAAAAGAAGTTAAGAACTGGTTGAAGTATCAGCGTTAACAGGGGGAGAGAATCATGACCGACTCACTCGGACTCAATCTCGCCGATGTCATCGCCTTTATTGCTGTTTTGATCGCCATGGGAGTCGGCTTCCGGCAGGGCTTGACCGCCCAGATGGCCATGCTTCTGATGGCCCTCTCCGTGTGGGCCGCATTGGTAAATGGATTCGTTCCCTGCCGCGACTGGTTTGTGACCCATTTCACCATGCCCCTGGATCTTGCCCGGATCGCGGCGCTGATTTGCCTGATTGTCATCCCCCTTTTGATTGTCGCCCTGCTCTACACCGTGTTGCGATATGTCATGAAGCTCACCTTCACCACCTGGATCGACCGGATTGGCGGGGCCCTGGCGGGAGGAATCACAGCGGCGGGAATCGCCCTGCTGGTCTTCATCCTCCTCAATACCCTCCCTCCCGAAAAACGGCCGGAACTCACGGGTGAAAAATCCTGGATCTACCGGCAGGTCGCGGGCATCGAAACCCAGATTATCAGCAGAATCGCCACCCGCGTGAACACAGGGGAAAATACAATTTTACGGGCCCGTGAGGCCCGCGCCGGCAAGCGGGAAAAGTGGGAACAATAATGGCTGGGATGGTCTCCAAAAGCGTTCTCGACGATATCCGGTTCCGGTGCGACATCGTGGATGTGATTGACGCCTATATCACCCTACCCCGCAAGGGAACGGTGATCAAGGCGCTGTGCCCCTTCCATAAGGAAAAATCACCCTCGTTTACAATCAACCGGCAACGCCAGATATTTCACTGTTTCGGGTGCGGCGTCGGGGGCGATGTCTTCAAGTTCGTCATGCTCTACGAGCACGCGGATTTCCCGACGGCCATCAAAATCCTCGCCGAGAAGGCTGGCATCCCGCTGGAATATGAAAAAGGATCGGAACCCTCCAGCGACAAGCAGCTGCTCCTGACGATTCATGAGGAGGTCGCCGAGCTGTATCACAAGGAACTCCTCAACAGCCCGGAAGCCCTGGTCGCCCGCGAGTATTTGAAAAAGCGACAGCTCACCCGGGAAATCGCCGAGGATTTCATGATCGGCTATGCCCCGGACCGCTGGGATTTCATTCTGCAATGGGCGCAAAAGAAAAATTATCCTGTGGCAAAACTTGATCTGGCCGGCCTGGTGGTCAAGCGCGCCGAGGAAGGTGGCCCGCACCCCTATTACGACCGGTTCCGCGGCCGCGTGATGTTCCCGATCCGTAACGAGCAGGGCCGCATCGTCGGCTTCAGCGGGCGAACCCTCCAGCAGGATCCCAAGGCCGCCAAGTACGTGAACAGCCCGGAAACCCCTCTGTTCCGGAAAAGCCACATTCTTTATGCCCTCGACCGGGCCCGGCGCGAGATCGTTGAAACCCGCGAAGCCATCATCTGCGAGGGACAGATTGACGTCATCCGTTGTCACCAGGCGGGCTTCAAAACAGCGGTCGCCGCGCAGGGAACTGCCTTCACGGAGGACCATGCCCGCATGATCCGGCGCTATGCCGATGGAGTGGTGCTGGTGTTTGACTCCGATAACGCCGGGCGTAATGCCGCGCTCAAGGCCTCCGTCCTGTTCATGCAGTCCGGACTGGCCGTCCGCGTCGCCTCGCTCCCTCAGGGCGAGGATCCTGACTCCCTCATCCTCAAGCAGGGGGCGCCAGCTTTTGCCGAGGCCCTCGCCAAGGCGGTTCCCGCCATTGACTTCCAGTTGAACCTGTTGCTGGGTCAGGAGAATATCCGGACCGAAATGGGCATGATGAAGGTGAGTCGTGAAATCCTCACAACCATCAGCCAAAGCCCCAACGCCGTACAGCGCGATGTCCTCATCCAGACGGCGGCCCGCCGACTGGGTGTAGCCGCCGCCGCCCTCCAGGCGGAACTTCGTCCCATGCTGAAAAACAGCATCCAGCGTGAAGCCTCCGCTCCGCCCCCGGCGCTCACGATACACCCCCCCCTCGAGATGATGCTGGCTGAACATCTGGGCGCCTGCCCGGAACTGATTGCCCTCGTGGAACTCTATCTGCCGCTGACATTGATCACCGATCCGCTGTGTCTACGCTTCATAGAAGTCGTCCGGGACAGCATTCGGGAAGGCGTGGAACTCATGCACCTGCTGGGTGAACGGGATGACGAGAACCGCACTCTGGCAGGCTTTGCCGCCCAAGTCCTGAGCGCCCCCTCCAAAACAGGACTGGATGGAAGTCATCGGGAAGTCGTTGAAAGCTTGATCCTTAAATTCTGGAGGACGGAACTGCAGCGTCGCCGGACTCTTCTTGAACAGGACTCCGAATCTGCCACGGATGAACAGTCCCGCGACGACAAAATGGCACTGGCCTCCCAATTGACAACGGATCTCAAACGGCTCCAACGCTGGGACACCGGCGAGTCCGTCCTGCTGCATTATCAAGGAGAGTGAATTTGCCCCATCGTTCCATGAGTATAAGAGAAGTCGCCACCTATCTGCATCTGGCGTCAACCGATGTTGAAAAACTTGTCCGGGAACGGGAAATTCCCTGCGAGAAACAGGGCGACCGGGTCACATTCCGCCGCTCCATCATTGATGCCTGGGCCTCACAGCGCATCCTCGCTCTATCCACCCCACGTCTGGCCGAATATCATTCAAGGACCTCCTCTAAAGTGGGTGAATTCTCGCCCGATTCCGCCGTGATGCCTGCGCTCATCACGCCAGAACGATTGAACCCGGCGCTGACCTCAAAAACCCGCTCGTCGGCCATTCGCGATCTGGTGGCCATGGCCGAAAATAACGATCTGGTTTCGGATCCCCAGGAACTCCGAACAATGCTTGAGGAGCGGGAAGCACTTTGTTCAACCGCCCTGCCCGGCGGCTGGGCCGTGCTGCATCCCCGCCATCACGACCCCTATCTGGTCGCCGAATCCTTCATGGTGCTCGGCCGCACCATCCAACCCATCCATTTCGGCGCACAGGACGGCAAGCCGACGGATATCTTCTTTTTGCTCTGCTGCCAGGATGACCGACTGCACCTGCATACCCTGGCCCGGCTCTGCACGATGTGCATGGAAACCCCGCTTCTGGATGAACTCCGGGTAGCCGATTCCGGAAAAGAGATGCAGGACATCATTCTCAGAACTGAATCCGAAATCATCCGCCGCCTGTGACACACCCCATTGTCATTTAAGAGAGATAGGAGCGACCGCGATGTTTCCAGGACCAGTCACCTTGAGTTTCGGCGCGTCAGCGACGTAAACTCCGAGGTGTTGTTCGCCGATTTTTTTAAATGGCTAAAACCAGCCGGAGTCCGTTGTCAACTTCTGCCATCGTGGACGATTCCACTTTCTTGACTTTTTCGGTCAGACACTGCTTGTCGACCGTGATAACCTGCGAGACATTGACTACGGAGTCCTTGGCAAGTCCCGCATGCCTCGCCTTGAGCAAAACGTTTCCCGGGGCCTGCGCCAGTGCGACATTGGACGTGAGCACCGCAACGATAACGGTGCTGATTCGGCTATGATTAAAGTCGTCAGACTGCACGATAAGGACTGGGCGCCGGAATCCCGGCCCCGACCCTTCAGGCTCACCCAGAGAGGCCCACCAGATCTCTCCCCGGTGCATCACCATTTCTCCTTGGAGATCGCAACCTTCTGCATTTTCGAGAGGGAAGCATCCAGACTGGACTGTTCCTTGTCGTACAGCCGATTGAGTCGCTCAGTCACCCCCTCATTCCGACGGCGAGACAAGAATTCCACCAACGCTCGCGTAAACACAGCGCTCCGGCTCAAATGGCTTTGATGTGCAAAGCTCTCGGCCGCACTGAAAATGTCATCCGGTATTGATATGGCTGTTTTCATGATTCAATGGTATAACTACGGTTATACCTTCGTCAATCATCATTTCTGGGCGAACGCTGATCTTCTGGCTGAGGAGCGGAGCGACGATAAGCGTCGCATGAATTGGCTGGTTGGCCGATTTTGTTATCTGAATAAATCAGAGTGAGTCCCTGTCCGTTCAAGCCTCAGCGATTCATCGTCAGCGGTGTAGATCAGGATCCAGTCGGGTTCCACATGACAATCGTGCGCGGGCTTCCACTCTCCGACAAGGGGATGATCTCTGTGCTTTTGATCAAGAGGAGTCCCGGCGGCGAGTTGCCGCACAACGGCTTCGAGTTTTGCCAAGTCCTTTCCGCGCTTACGCATCTTCTTGACGTCGCGGGCGAACTGGGTGGTCTGGGCGACCTTCTTCATCTCTTCCAGCTCTCAAACATGGCATCCAATGACTCAAACGCCTGAACATGTTCGCCGCGGCGGCTCTTTTCAAGGGTGGCTGCCGTGCATTCGTTGGGGACGGCCACGGCGAATGGGAGCCCATGTCTGAGCATGATCTGCCTGTAGAAAATCCGAATCGCCTCTGTCGGGCTGATTCCTAGATTATGCAGAACGCCTTCAGCCTGTCGTTTGATCTGTGGTTCTATTCTCGCATGGATAACTGCTGTTTTCATGATTTAAGTGTGTCACATCCGCAACACATATATCAAGTCATTCTTTCTAGCCAACGTTCACAATCTGGCTGAGGAGCGGAGCGACGATAGCCAGCATTGTGTTGTTGGGGGCTTATGATAATGGGGCAATTCGATCAAAAAACTGTTGATTTTTAGCTAGAGACCAGTCTTTCAGCAACTCCACCTGATGAAGCGTCGCCCATTCAATAACCAAACCCAAGGCACGAGGAGGAATCGAGCCGGCAAAGACAGAAAGATGATGGATGTCAATCAGCACCTCGTGCTCGCCATAATATGCATGAAAATGGGGTGGGTTGTGATCATCAAAAAACATCTTGATGACGATACCAAAGAATCTAGATATCTCAGGCACAAGCCTTCTCCAAATTGGGAATGGAAAACATCTCGTCAGGCTGCTGTCCAGTAACCTTCATGTAGAGTGAATCGGGGCATAGATCAATCTGCCCGCCCCACACCAATTCTCCCGATGACCCAATTAATACTTTGCGAAATTCGGCAACATCTCGCCACAGCGAAAAGACACCCTTCCCAACCAGGTTGGAAACATCCGCAATTCCAACCACACCATCATCAAATTCCAAACGCAACTTGTAGTCATTAAGTGCTTCAACTTTAATAATGTGCTTCATAAGGTCAAAATACCAGTTTCCAAGAAAAGCCGCAATCCGGTTTCCAGAATATTCCTATTACATTTCCGACCTCCAACTGCAGCTTTATTTGATGTAATAGCCCGACACACGCCATTTCCCGTCTTTGTCCATCATGGGAGTCACTGTTTCAATTGCCGATTTTTTGTTTTCAAAGGAAGTTTCGAATTCAATCACAACGTATTGGCCATCGGGGGCACCTGGCAACGAGGTCTTGAAAGTTGCTGACTTCATCTTTCTTGAGACCAATTTCCCCAGAGGTTTCCTGACGGCCTGCACGGCTTGTTCCCACTGATCCTGTTTGACTGCATTCCTGAAATATTCGGCGGCCTCTTTCCAGCTCTCGCCATATTTCCCTGAGTCCACGATCCCGAGCCATTTCTCGGCTCCTGAGACTGCAATCTTTTCATTTTCATCCTGCCCCGCCATTGCAGTCACCGAACCAACCACAAGACATGCCGCGATAAACTTAAGTATGTGACTAATCATTTTCATTTCTCCTTTTCATTGCCCCAACGGTGAAAGTCAGGTTCCGAGCGGAACGCGAGGTAACCTGGACTTTCTTGTTCGGCGATCAATCTCATTCATCAGTCAAGGTGCCAAGTTTGTTGAGAACATCGTGAACAGCCTCCGCCGGAAGTTCACAGCAATAGGTTGCCCGTCGAGCTTTCCAATCCAGACTTTTGACTTGATCAGCCAGGATAACGCCTGAAAC
>CAJBSZ010000535.1 GCA_903958395.1 uncultured bacterium
GGAATCGTCGCGGCATCGCATTTGCCAAGCACCTGCCCCTCCACCACGACTTCCAGCGTGCCCTGCTTGAGCAGCACATTGTTTTCGTTGAAGCGGGATTTCCAGATGAGCACTTCGACGGACTGCTCCTTGTCCGGCAGGACCTTCATCTGGTAGGAGCGGGAGGACTCAGGCTCCAGCAGGCAGAAATCCCCCTTGTAGCCGAAGAACATTTCGGACACGAGCCAGGAGATGCTCCTCCGGCGCCCATCCTTCCTCTTCATGCCGTGGGCCTCTTCAGTGACACTTTTTGGATCCCGCGCCAGCCAGCCGGGCTGAGCCAGCAGTTGGCTTTGGAACGTGAAGGACTCGCCGGGGGGACTGCATAAGACCATGTCCACGGTGCGGGGCTCCATGTCCTTGTGGCGCTGCAACTCCGCCTGAACCACGGCGGCCTCGCTCCGGAAAGTTTCAGGGCTCATGACATCCCAGTAGATCGCATACGGATTTTCAAAGGTCTGGAAAAGCGGACGGAAGACCACCGGCTTGTCCGCAACCCCAACCGGCGAGTTACGGAAGACATCCGGCGGCGCCGTGAACTCCAGCGGCTTGCCCTCAACCGGTTTAAGTGTCTCCAGGAACCGCTCGTCCCTGGCCATGATCACCGAGAACGGGTTGCCGTACTCGGCCTCGGCCGCCATGACCAGCGGCCCGTACATCACGGCCGCCCGCTTGGGATTGTCCTTGAACCCTTCCATGCGCAAGCCCATCGGCATGAGCACCTCGACGCGGTCGCCGTCCTGCCAGGTCCGTTCGATCACCACGTAACTGCCCGGCTTGGCGGCGATCTCCTGGTGCTGGCCGTTAATCAACACTTGGAAATCCCCTGTCGCCCACCAGGGACGCCGGAGATGAAGTTTCAGCACCATCGGTTTCCGGCAGGCAAACAACAGCTTCGTGGCGCCCTGCTCCGGATAGCGCGTTTCCTGCCGCACGGTCAGCCCGTTTGCTTTCCAGTCCAACACCGACGGGATGAACAGGTTGACATACAGGTTGCTCGATCCACGATGGAAGTAGATGCTGTCTGCGTACTTGGCATTGCTTTCCAACCCGCTGCCCGAACAGCAGCTCCCTTCACAGCCGGGGAAAGGGGTCTCGGCCGATGGCTTGTTGAAGAGGAAACGCCACCCCAGGTAGGGAACAAACTGCCTGCGGGTCGCATCCCCCTTGAGATTGCCACTTTGCAACGACTGGAAATAGAGCTGCCCGCCGGTTCGCGGATTCTTCGAGGAAAGCACATGGTTGTAAAGAGTCCGTTCGTGATAGTCCGCATACTCGGCGAGGGGTTCCGTGTTGAACAGGTAGCGACCGAGCTTGAGCATATTGTATTCATTGCAGCTCTCGCTGTTACGCGTTCCGATGTAATAGGAGATATTCGTCTGGAAATACTCGGCATAGCTGTTGCCGCCGGTGACATAGGACAAGTTTTCCGTGACCGCCCGCCAGAAGTTTACCGCGCTGAGCTGATTGGTGGGATTCCCGGTTAGCTGATACAGCCGGGCCACGCTGCTGAATTTGGGAATCTGGGTATTGGCGTGGCACCGCTCCAGGCGGCCCTCGCCTCGCGCGAACGGATCCACGTAGGCGCGCTGGACAAACCGTTCCGCCAGTTTCAGGCACCGCGCATCGCCCGTGGCCGCATACAAGTTGGACCAAAACTCGCAGATGCCGCCATGCTCTGTCTGTAGCATCCCCTGCATGGCCGCATCGGTCATCTTCCCGGTGTACCCGTCGGCCCACGCGGCCACCTTCATCAGAATGTCCCGCGCCTGTTCGTTGTCCGCCAGCAGATACATGTCCAACAGCCCGGCATAGATCTTGTGCAGGCAATACCACGGAACACCGCCCATGGTTGCCTCGGGGAAGCCGCCCAGGAAGCCGGTCCCGAGCTTCTCCTGGCAGCGGGCCATTTCGGCCACGACGGCGTCAGCCTTCTGCTTCACCTCCACATCGCCCGTGTTCCGGTAATGCAACGCGCAGGCAGAGAGATAGTGCCCCGCCGTGTGCCCGGTCATGGAGTAGTTGGCGTCATACTTGATCTTGAGGGGCGACGGGATCCCCGCCACCAGGCGGAACGGATGCAGCAGCCGGTCGAAATCCATCTCCACGAGCAATTGCCGGTTGATCTGCTGCGCCTGCTTGAACGGGCTGTCCAGCAGATGCACCTCGCGCAAATCGAACGGCTCCGCGACGAGCGCGACACGGGGCGGGACACTCCCCGCCTGGGCCGCGGCTGCCGCCGCCAGCAGGAAACAACACGATATCAACAGGTGCCTCTTATCCATGATATGACTCCCTTCTACCCTGTAACAGTCACTTTTTCATCATAATCATAATCGTAATCATAATCGTAATCCTCTTTCTTCAGCCCCCTGCCAAGCAGGCCAGAGGAGATTACGATTACGATTATGATTACGATTATGAGAAATTTCCCTACCAAAACTCGATTGATTCGATTCGCAAGGCACTTAGCCTTTTCACCGCCCATCAATGAAGAAACTTATAGACGAACCCCGGGTTTATGTCTTGTCATCAAAACTGATGACACGCGAGAGGAAAGCGAAATGGAAGACACGGAAGACTCGTTATCCGCTCTCGTCGCCGCTCTCGTACACCGGAAAGCGAAAAGTCGGTTGACGAGAACGGCGACGAGAACGGTTGACGATTGGGGAAGCGCGGGCCAGGTGCGCCCTGTCACCACGCGCGGACGCAGACACAGGAAAGAACCTGCCAACTCGCGCAGACAGGGTACGCTCGCAAGCTCGCGCCCCTGCTGCGTAACGCTGTCCTACTTGCTCCCATCCAGCCGCACCCAGTCAACCTCCTGGGTGGTGGCGAAGGGGGCAGTCCAGAGGAATTCGGCGTCACGACGGGGCTCTCCGCCATCCGCGGGGCGCTTGTCGATAAAGCGATCGTGGTACGGCGCGTTGGCGTCGATCCAGGTCATCAGGCGCAGCCACTCGTCCGCATCCAGCTTCACCTTGTGATGGCCCTTCAGCAGCACCTGCGCCAGCTTGCTGCGGGTGGACCCGAACTCATAGGCCTTGCTGACCGAACCGTCGGAGAACCGGTTACTGATCCAGACAAACGAATCCCGGCCATTGCCATGCCCGCTGCCATCGATATTGCTGCCCATGAGGGAGAGATAGGACTGGTTCATCTCCCGTTCTTTGGTCGGCACCTTCCGGGCCGACAAGTCCAGCTTGGCCTTGGGTTTCGTCTCCCCATGGCAGGATACGCAATGCCGATCCAGGATCGGCTGGATCATCCACTCATAGCCCATGGCGCGGTCCGCCCCCCATGAGGGCGGCACAGGACGCACCGCCGGCTTGGTTGCCGCTAACGCAGTCCCGGTAGCCGTCACATTGTTCTGGCTTTCATGACAGCCATAGCAGCTACGCACCTCGCCCGGCTGGAACGAGACGTTGGAGCGCATCCGGCGGATCTCCATGAAGTGCTCGTCCAGCGCCTGAAAA
>CAJBSZ010000536.1 GCA_903958395.1 uncultured bacterium
CCCGTCAAGCCGACCAAAGGGAAGCAGATCGTGGTTTTCAATTTTTCCAAGGAAGTCTATCCCCGCAAGGAACTGGTCAAGGCAGAGGAACAGATTGCCGTTGTGGATCGTGCCATGGCCCTGGCCAGCCCTGCACAACAGCAGCGGCTTGATTTGTTGCGGACCCGGCTGGCCGCGGTCCGGGATCATATCCGGTTGAATCTGGAATTCCCGGAATACAAGCTGGAAGACCTGCCCGGCACCATGGAATCCTGGGTCATGAACTACATCCGCCGCGTGGATGATATCTCGTCGCTGGGAACGATGAGCAGCATCCAGAACCGGTTTGTCCAGTATACCTATCTACGAAACAAGGTTCAGTCGTTCTATTCGGGGCAGGCGATCTGGCCGCCTCTGGATGTGGAGGCACGGGGAACGGCAAGCGGCGCCGAAGTCTGCTGGCGCGACGTGGATTCCTCCGGAAAAGTCACGGGGTATCGTGTTTACCGCGATGGGGTGCTCTTGACGAAGCCGGACCTGCCGGTCACCCAGGAAAAATTCATGGATGAGGGGTCTGGTGAGTTTTTCTATACGGTGACGGCCGTTGATGCCCGCGGGAAGGAGAGTCTGCCGTCCGTGAAGAGCCGGTGCCTGGCCGGTAGTGCGGACAAGGATCCGCCGTTTATTGTGATGATTTCCCCGCCGCTATCCGGAACGGCCGGTCAGCCCGCCGTGGTCAAGGCTCGTGTGATCGACAATCGTTCCTACGGCAGCATTTCCGCCGCGCTGCATTACCGGCAAACCGGAGGCAAGGAGTGGAAGAGTTTGCCTATGACGCGCCGAGTCCGTGCGGTATTCACGGCCGTCCTGACTCCTGAGATGTGTGGTGCGAATGGTGTCGAATACTTTGTCGAGGCGACGGATGGCGCCAATACAAGCCGGTTTCCGCGTGCTGCGCCAAGCCGGAACCTGTCGCTCACCCTGCTTTCCGGGCCGGCGCCGGCGGAACTGAAGCCGCCCGTGGTTCAGGCCACTGGCGACAGGTTGACCTGGCAGGAGGCCTCGAATGCGTTCTGGTACCGGATTTACCGGGGGAAGACCGCGGAGTTCAAGGTTGGCCCGGAATCCTATTTGACCTATGCCGCTCACGGCACGACCGCGTTCACGGACATGGAGGAGGATTTCGACGGCACGCCGCGCGAGGTTCCCTATTATTATCGTGTTACCGTCATGGATCGGAACGGGTATGAAAGCGAGCCGTCACCAGCCGTGGCGGTGCGGTCCCGGATTGTGCTGCCGTTGAAATCAGCCGTGGTGCAGGGGCAGGTGCAGATCATGAAGCTGGCCGATGCCTTAACCACCAGCGGCTACGTGCTGGGCAACTTTGCCCGGGCGGGCGACCAGATCCAGTTCAAGAATGTGCCGGCGTCGTCCGGGCTGCGCATCCGGTATTCCAATGGCGGCAATGGGCAGACCCGGTGCGGGCTCTATGTTGGTGGCAAGCGGGTGGCAACCGTGAATTTTCCGGTTACCGTGGTCAGTGATGGGGTGGACAACTATGCCGATGGTGTCCGGTTGACCACCGCCAAGGGTGCGAAGGGAGACTGGAATACCTTTGCCTTTATGGAGGTTGTTCAGCCCGTTGGCGGCCAGATCGCCTTCCGGCTTGACGCGGATGATGTCAAGGCCAACGGTGGGAGTCCCTGTTGTTATCTTGACCGGATTGAACTCGAACCTGCTTCGACAGCGCGTTGATGGTGACACAAGAGTTTACGGAAGGGATTTGTCGGAGGTGGGGGGATTTGGTAGGTTGTTTCCATGCATAATGAAAAGCGCATGATCCGTGATTTCGTTCGGGGAGCAGGTTTGGGGTGCCTGTCTCTCGGGATAGTTGCATGCCATGCCGGGGAGCGTCCCTCGGCGTTCCCTGCAAATGCGGTGTGGATTGAGAAGATGGCGGTCGATGGCCGGTGGCGGTCTTTTGGAACGAACGATCCGCCCGAGGTCAAAAGCGCGTTCCGCGTCATGTCCGGAACGCATCGCTTGGATTTCGCCTATGGGCCGGTTCCGCAGATCGGTGATGCGTCGATTCGGCTGCGTAGCCAGCTGGAAGGTGTTGATCCCTCGTGGCGCGAGTCCCCCGGGAATGGCATGCGCTGGACCATCCGCTTCCAAAATCAGAAGGGGGATGTACTCGGCTTCAAGGATTTCGAGGCGTGCGGAGATAGTCCGGGGTGGAAAGGTGACGTCCAACGTTCCCTTTTCACGGCGCGCCGCGCCGAGGCCGAGGTGCCGGCAGGCGCAACGAAGTTTTACCTGATGCTTGTGTCGGGGGGGCCGGCCGTAACCCTCGGGGTCATGGTCGTGGATGATGTCAAGGTGACCCATGCCATCCGGAAAGAGGTTCTGTTTGCCTCCGACTTCGAAGTTGGCGTCCGAAAGGGCACGCCTGCGGGCGATCCCGTCGGATGGTATCGCGGGGGCATGAACCGGGACTTGCTGCGGATGATCGTATTTGAGGGGGCGAAGACGAATCACGCGCTGGGGGTATTTGATAACAGCGTCAAGAGTTTCGGGGAATGGGCGACCGAGATCCCGATTCAGGATCGGGTGAAGTCCGGGGAAAAGCTGCTGCTGGAGTGGAAGGAGCTGTATAGCATCGGCGGGGGCAGTCACTATACCGTAGGCTATGGACGGGTCATGCCCGGACGGTACTTGTTCAAGGTCCAGGCGCTGGATCCGCTCAGTGGCGAGGTGCTTGGGGATGACTCGCTGAGTTTTTATATCCCGACGCCCTTCTGGAAGATGCCCTGGTTCCTGGTGGCCTGCGCGGCCGGCGCGGCGTTCCTGATCGGGTGGATCGTCCGCTTCATCACCCGCCAACGCTGGAAGCGGCGGGTGGAGCGGCTCGAATGGCAGCGGGCGGTTGAGCGGGAGCGGACGCGCATTGCCCGGGACATTCATGACGACCTGGGGACGAACATCACGAGGGTTGGTTTGCTGAGCCAGAGCATTCGCCAGTACGCAGGCCCCGATTCGCCAGTTTTGGAATTCGCCGAGGAAATCGGCCAGACGGCCCGGGAAATGATGCAGACCATGGCGGAGATCGTCTGGGCCGTGAATCCCGTCTATGACACCTTGGATGGCTTGGCGAGTTTTCTCGGTCGGTTCGCCCAGAAGTTCATGGGAGTGACGGGGATCCGCTATCGGCAGGTCATCCCTACGGATCTTCCGGATGTGATGGTGTCGGCCGAAGTGCGGCACAACCTCTTCCTGGCTTTCAAGGAGGCCCTGAATAACGTGGCAAAGCACTCGGCGGCGCAACTGGTGGTGCTCTCGATTGCGCTGGATGACAGGGGGTTGACCCTGTCAATCAAGGATGACGGCTGTGGTTTTGAGCAGGCGGGGCCAAAGCATGGAAACGGCTTATCGAACATGGTTTCGCGGTTGGCCGCCCTGGGTGGAGCCTGTGACGTGAAGTCCAAGCCGGGGGAAGGGACGGAGGTTTGTATTACGATATTGCGGGAAAGGCTGTCGTCGGAGAACTTCCGGGTGAAAGAGGAGCGGCATGGAAAAGAAGGTTAAATCTTCTGGAGGCAGAATCCGGGTTGGCCTGGTGGAGGATAATGCCTCGTTGCGGAAGATTTTTGGCGATTGGTTGCGGAACGCCCAGGGCATCGAATTCATCAAGGCGTTTCCGGATGCTGAAAGCGCGGTCGGGCACGTAGGAGAACTCGATTGTGACGTGATTTTGGTGGATATCAACCTGCCCGGGATGAACGGGATCGAGTTCGTGAAGCGGATGAAGCCGGAACTGCCGCAGACTCAATTCATGATGGTGACCGTTTACGAGGATACGGAACGGATCTTCGAGGCCTTGGCCAGTGGCGCCAGCGGCTATCTGCTCAAGCAGACAACCTGTGACGAACTGGTGGCGGCGATTCGGGAGATCTCGGTGGGCGGGGCGCCGATGACCACCAACATTGCCCGGAAAGTGGTGAAGTCGTTCCAGCGCCAGCCGACCACCGATCCTGCTTATTCGCTATCCCCGCGCGAGAGCGAAATCCTCGATCTGCTGGTGGAGGGGTATCTTTACAAGGAAATCGCTACCAAGCTCGGCGTCAGCGAGCCAACGGTCTGCACCTTTGTTCGCCGCATCTATGACAAGCTCCATGTGCGGTCGCGCTCCCAGGCGATCGCCATGCGCCTGAAGCAACGTTCGGGTTAGTCTTCATCCGGTCGATTTGCGGATGATCAGGCGGCCCTGAAGTAGCACCGTGCAGGGAGGTAGGGTCTGGTCTGTCATCCGGTCGCGCAGGGTGAAGAGCGCCTTGGCGGCAAGGCCGGCGGCGGGCTGGGCGACGGTGGTCAGGGGGACGGCGAGGACTTTGGCCACCGGTGCATTGTCGAATCCCGCGATTTTAATCTGGCGTGGGATTTTTGCGCCAAGCGACTGCAGGGAGCGCATCACCAGGGCGGCATTGAGATCGTTGTCGCACACCACCGCATCTGCCCGCCATCGTTTCAGGATCGCCATGCCAAGTTTCCGGTCATCAGGTGGGGCCTGCAGCACCCGGTCGTCAGGCAGGTTCAGTCGCTGTTCTTGCAAGGCATGTCGTAAACCCGCGAGGCGCAGGCGCGGTGTGGGGAGTCGGATGAGTTGGCTCACAAAGACAAAACGGCGACACCCCTGGGCCAGTAGATGCCGACCCAATTCGTAACCGGCATGCCCTTGGTCCATGCAGACCAGATCCAGTCGGCTACGGGCGGGGGATTCAACGATGTCGCGGTCCATTAGCACGACCGGAATGTGGCGCGAGGCGAGCTCGGACAGAACGTTATGGTTGAAGGAATCACCCTGTCCGCCGACCGCATACGGCACCATGATGACGCCACCCACGCCGTTGGCCATGAGGCGTCGCGCCACCTCCACTGGACCGCAGCCGGCGATACTGTGGGACTGTTCGCCGGGCAGATCTGGATGACCGGGAAGAACCTGCCATCCCAGGGCGGCGGCCTGGCGGATCAGGTGTTGCAGAACCTGGGGGAAGATACTGTCTGAATCATGATGCAACAACCCGGGGATCATCACCCCGATGCTGGCGGCAGATCGTGTGGCCGGGCTGACGTAGGTGCCGGAACCTTGCTTGCGCCAGACGAAATTGTCCTTGGAAAGATCGTTGAGGGCCCGGACGATGGTGATCCGTGAGACCTTGAACTCCTTGATGAACTCCCGTTCGGTGGGGAGTTTGCTGTCCTGGGTGTACTGTCCGGAGCGGATCCGGTCCAGGATGGCGTTGTAGATGATCCTGTGTTGCGCGCCCGACGGTGACGAACTCATGGGCGGCCCCCGGGGAAACGGGTGCAGGCCGTGCCGCGGATAAAGATGTAGAGGTGTGGATGCATTAGGGGAATCTACCATGTCCGCGGATGATCTAAAAGGACATATCCACTTGATGGAACTTCCACTGGTTTGAGGGGATCGCCCCCATTATGATGGCATTGATCAATATACAGGAATGGATTCGTGTGAAGGAGTTGTTGTGAATACTGCTGATGCATTGGTGAAAAAACTTGGGTTGTCCTGCGAAAAAGGGTTTATCCCGATGGCCAAAACCACAGGCGGCTTGTTTGAGGCAGGTCGAAATGGTGTCTGTAGCGTCTGGGCGCCCGCGGATGGCAAAGTCGAATTCATCCTGTTCGACACCGGCGAAATTCTTGCCCGAGTCAACTCGGCAACGGGATGGCCCGCCTATTACCCGGTGCCGCCTGTCGAGATCCGGAAGCCGGTGAAGGCTGTTCTCATGGACCTGGATGGGACGAGCGTGCGGAGTGAACACTTCTGGATCTGGATCATCGAACGCACAACCGCGAGCTTGCTGGGCGATCCCATGTTCAAGCTTGAGGATGAGGACTTTTCCCATGTGTCGGGGCACAGTGTCTCCGAGCATCTCCAGTACTGCATCGACAAGTATTGCCCCGGCCGGTCCCTCGTGGAGGCGCGCGGATTCTATTTCGAACATACGCATAGGGAAATGAAGGAGATCATGGAGGGGCGCGGCAAGACCGACGCCTTCACGCCGACATCCGGGCTCAAGGAATTTCTTCTGGAGTTGCAGCGGCACGGCATCAAACTGGGTCTGGTAACGTCGGGGCTCTACGAGAAAGCGATGCCCGAGATCATTTCGGCGTTCCGCCAATTGGATATGGGGAATCCGGTGGATTTCTACGATGCCATCATCACCGCGGGATTCCCGATGCGGCGCGGCAAGGATGTGGGCACGCTCGGCGAACTGGAACCCAAACCACATCCCTGGTTGTACGCCGAAGTGGCCAAGGTGGGATTGGGCCTTTCGTATGAGGATCGCCATCACGTGGTCGGCATCGAGGACAGCGGGGCGGGAGTGTGTTCGATCCGGTTGGCGGGCTTCGCCTGTATCGGGATCGGCGGCGGGAATATCGAGGAGAGCGGGACGCGGGGGCTCTGTACCCACTATGAGGACAATTTTGAAGCAATACTGAAACGGATCATATAAACAAAACCAGGAGTGATTATGGCTAAGAAGTTCAAGATGCATGTGATTTCGGGAACGCATTGGGATCGGGAGTGGCGGCATACGGCAGAGCAGTCCAAGCCCCGCTTGATGGATCTGGTCGATTCCATGATCCGGACGCTGGAAAAACATCCAGATTACCAGTCGTTCTGCCTGGATGGCGGTTTGGTTGTCGTTGAGGACTACCTGTCCGTGCGCCCCGAGAACCGCGAGAAGCTGACGAAGCTGATCCAGTCTGGTCGTGTCCAGTTGGTAAATTGGTACACCTTGCCCGACACCTTTACCGTGGCCCCGGAGGCGATGATCCGCAATATGAAGCTCGGCCAGGACATGGCGAAGGAATTCGGCGGCACGATGGCGGCCGGCTACACGGCGACCTCGTACGGGCAGACGTCCCAGTTGCCCCAATTGTATCAGGGCTTCGGCATTTCCAACGCGATTTTTTATCGGGGGACCAACAAGTACTTCCTTAAGCCCCTGTTCCGCTGGCAGGGCAAGGATGGCTCGGAACTGCACACCCTGCGCACCTTTGACGAGGTGACCCGCACCAATTGGTTCTTCTACGTGCACCAACCGCTCGTGGTCGGCAAGCCGGCTCGCGATCTGAGCTATTCCTGGAAGCGTGACGAGGTGCCCGTGCATATGTGCGACAGTCGCCATTATGAGCGCGCACTCAAGCTGCTGCATGAGATTCCGGGTTTCAACCAGGATCCCGCCAAACTCAAGGCGTCGCTCGACACCATTCTGAAACAGGCCAAGCCCTACATGATCGGCGGTAAGCATATTCTGGCCTTGAATATGGAGGACAACGATGTTCCCTTCGGGCTTCTGCCCGCCATGATTGAGGCGCTCAACAAGGTCTCGCCCGACGTTGAGATCGTGCAGAGTTCTCTGGATGAGTACATGGCCACGATTATTGATTCCGTCAAGAACGAGACGTTGCCGGTGCATCACGGCGAGTTGCGCAATCCCGCCGTGGAGGAAGGCTTCAATGGCTTGTTGGGGGCCACGCATTCCTCGCGCATCAAGCTCAAGCTCCTGAACGAAGTTGCCGAGACCGGGCTGATCCACCATGCCGAGCCTTTGGCGGCGGTCGCGGCGATGCTCGGAGCGGAATATCCACGCACGATTCTCGACCGGGCTTGGAAGCACCTTCTGCTGTGCCACGCGCACGACAGCATCTGCGGGGCGGCGGTTGACCAGGCGCATGAGGATATGCTCTATAATTTCTCCATCGTCCGCATGGTGGGCGAGGAGGTCACTTCGCGCAGTACCACAACGCTGTTCAAGCACATCAATTCGGCCAAGGTCTGTCAGCCCGGCGACCACACGGTGACG
>CAJBSZ010000537.1 GCA_903958395.1 uncultured bacterium
CGCATTCAGGATTCAGACTTCCTGCCTCCCTCACGCTCACCCCTCCCCCTTCACGGCGCCAAACACATTCAGCATATTGCTTACATCCCGAATGAATACCGGAAGATACGCCTCGGCTAGGCACCCCTTGTCGTCCTCGATCACCAGTCCCATGCCACTGCCCAGAAGATCGTTGCGAGCCGACTGCATGGCAGATCGCATCTTGGAAGAGAAGATGTACGGATCGGCCCGGGCTTCTTCCAAGGCCCATACTTGCCGCCAAATCACGGACAGGCCGCGAGTCAGCGCCCGCCAGTTGATCCATCGGGGCGCGGCGGCCTGTTTTTCCGTCAAAATTCCCAGCCACTTGTCGCGATCAATCCAGTAGTGCTTTGCCAGGCCCACAGGACGCACAAAGGCAACACCCGCTTCAGCCAGGCCAACCAGCACTTCCTGAACCCGCATCGGATTGTAGCCGAGCGTCCGGGCCAGATCGCGGGGGTGGGAGCCGTCTGTAGACATCATGAGCGCCATCACGTCCGCGCGGATCCCTATTCCAAAGAGAGCCCGGCTCTTGAACATGATGTTCACCGGATCCTTCATATTCACGGATTGAGACAATCCGCGCGTGCGCACCCTTTCCCGAATCAGGCCATAGCGCTGAAAATGTGAATCTTCATTCCCCGACGCGCCACCGGGCTTCCCCATGGCCACGTGAAACAGAGGCTCCTCGGGCGATCTCGCCTCGGATACTGTCCGCTGTGCCAGTCCACGCCACTTCATTGACTTGTCATGTTCAGTCATCCAGGAAGCCATTGCCCCTGCCACAGCCCTGTTTCCAACGTTATCCTGATGCAGGAGGGTGGAAAACCGCTGGGTATTGATCCAATGTCCATTTGACACGAGCCAATCCATGACCTCATCGAACATGCGGGCATCATGTCGGGCCACTTCAGTTGTGAACGCCAGTATGGGCTCCGGATCAATGACCCAGGATTTTTTCTGTCCCATGGATCCTGCCACGCCCATCCGACACCACTGTTGCCAGATAAAGTTCAGGACACCCTCAGTGAATTCATTCCGGAATGTCACGATTGATGTTGTCATATCCAAGCGCCTCCACAGTTCGTCTCACATTGCCTCGAAACCACGAGGACGTCTCACGACCGAGCAGCCAACCCACTGCCACGCGAACCTCCTTATCCGTCGGCTTGATCCGCAGCACTAAATCCTCCAAGTGGCGTGGTTCCGCCTTCGGGTCGGAAGCGGCCAGGAGTTTGAAGTGCACCTGATCCAACCTGCTTGTGAAATACACCGTCAACGAAGGGCCATACTCCCGCCGCTCCCATCTGTCAGTCATTCCATTCGGTGCTCCATAAACCTGGAGCACATTCCGAGGCCCCATGTTGAGCCAATCATCCTGTAATCCCAGATCACGACCGACATCAGCGACGAAACCACAGAACTCTTTCGGCAGGGATCGGTCGTAGCGAAGTTGGGTTCCGTTTTCAGTCTCTTCCACAATTGCCAACACATCCACATCCCTCGTAGTTCGGCTGGCGATATTAAGCACATTCAGAGCACTTCCGCCGCAAACGACCAAGGATAGCGGATCTGCATATTCGTAGAGCAATCGCTTCCCTAGTCGTTGTAAAGCACCTTCAATTTCTTCTGCGTTTCCAAACATAGTGGTTGCACTATAGCATACATAGAGCATGGTACAAGGCGATTTTTACAGCTATTCTCATTTTGGCCGCATGGAGGGCGGATGTCCCCAGCCGTCGTGTGAATAGGGTCGCCAAAACGGCGGTCGAGGACGCCCTCCCTCCATGAGAGGTGGCCATAATGCGAATTGCTGCATTTTTTATTTTTTTCATGGCCAAACATGCTAAACTCAACACCCCGAAGCCCGCATTCCGGATTCTGACTCCTGACTCCTGAATACTACCCCCCCATCTCACCACCCATTCTGTAAATTCTGTCGAAAACTCTCCCTACCCTCAAGAGCATTGGGTGCAATCGACAAAATGATTTCCATTCCCCTTATCCTGTGCATCCTGTATATCCATGTAAAAATTCGCATTCGGAATTCCTGCCTCCTGAATACCAGTAAACCCCTTTTCGACCCCAAACTTTTTTCTTTGTGGGAGGGGCGCTGTGCGCCGCGACAAGGCCAAGACAGGCTCC
>CAJBSZ010000538.1 GCA_903958395.1 uncultured bacterium
AGCTTCTTGCGGTCGCCCATGCGATAGAGGCTAATAACGCCGGTGCCTTTCCTGATCGGACGGTCAAACTCGATCTGACAATGGAAAGCGCCCGACTGGACTTGATCGTCATTGTGACTAGGCGACAGTGTTTTCGCTTCCGGGTAACAGGCCTTCCAAGTGATTCGGCCCTGTCGTTTCGTGAGGTCGAGCCACACGCTGGCGTATTGGAACTCCCGCGTGTAAGTGAACCCGTTTTTGACTGCTGGTCCCTTGGGTGGGCCGAGCGGTTTCTTGAACTCTGGAAACTCGGGCGCCCACGCCTGAAAGTCTTCTGTCACCTTGTAAGCACCCTGGTATTGGAAATAGGAATATCGCTCGGCGCATATTAGAAAAAGGGCCAGCTTATACTCAAAGTTTTTGTAGCGGATGCTGGAAGCGTCGGGGGCTGCGGGGTCGGCGCCGTCGGCGGTCACCTTGATGTCTTTGTCATCCGCTGCTTCCAAATGCAGCACGATGATCTTGCCCGCTTGGGCGACCTGCTGCACGGCCTGGATTCCCGCAGCCAAATACTCTTCGTAGGAATGGATCTGGGGCGGCAGCGTGCCATGGTGGTCAAACCATTCCAAATAAGATCCGTCGAGATATTTCATCACCTCGGGGATCGCGCAGGCCTCCTTGTCAGCTCTGAGAAAATTACCGATGCGGATTTTGCCGCAATTCCCCGAACGCTTGAGGTGCTCGTCCATCATCTGGTGATAGGCGGCGATGAAATCCGTCGGTGGATCCTGTCCGGTGGCTCGCTTCACCGGAGTGTAGTCCACCACCTTCGCATAGGCGTCAAAGAAAATGCCATCGAAAATTGGCATGTTCAAGATCCTCTCGACATCTTGGATCCAATACTCCCTGACCTCGGCTTTGCGCAGATCATACATGGGCCGCTTAGTTCTACCGGAACCGTTAAGCTCGGGCTTCCCGCGACTATATAGGAACCAGTCGGGGTGGTCACGAAACAGCGGGTCGGCTGTAGTCTGAATATGCAGGACTAGGTTCTTGTAACCCACGATAATCAGGCTGGGATTAAACTTCTTTACCTCGGCAGCCATGGCCAGGGCCTTCTCATTGACATCGGTCTGGAGGAAGTCATGCCGAGCGATACGGGCGTAATCTTCGTCGGCCCACGGAGTCGGCTTGTGCATGGACAGTGCGCGGGATACGGTGTCCCAAGAGAATGCGGGCAGGTGAGCAAGAACTTGCGCCGTCGGTTTCGACGGAGACTCTGCGGCCTTGATTGCGGCCAGCGGAACCAGCAGCAGAGCGGTGAGGAGTGGCAGTGTGGTCCGTTTCATTGTTTTGTTTCTCCTTCAGGTGAACGGTGCATGTTTTCAGGAAGTTTCGGCAGGGCCGCTGAAGCGGGAGTTTCTTTGCGAATCATTTTCGCCGCGGCACCTACTAGGCTCAGATAGAAGTCGGACGGAAGGCCCTCGTAGGTGACGAACGGTGTTCCCTGCGGTGGATTGTCCGTGACCTTGAAAATCTGGGTCCCTTCGTCCATTTCGTCGAACATCGCCTGGTAAACCATCGGGATACCGATCTTGGCGAGCTCGTAATACTGCTGCCAGAGGAACTTCCCCTTCAGCCGGGGGATGGCGTCCGTTGCGGCATCCGGAGTCTTATTGTGCCAACTGAAGCCGGGGAAGACCACCGGCAGATAATCAATGCCGCTGGTCTTGCACCATTCAAAGTCAGGCCGCCAGTAGGTTTCGGCGTGCTTGGTTGCCTCTGCCGGATTCCGATAGCGCCCCGGCGTCCAGGGGCTTATCACCTGGCAGCGCTTGATGAGATCGTGCAGAGTCGGATCATTCACGCTGTCCCTTGTCAAGGTCCGCCACCCGGTCGGAATCCCGATCATCACCGAGCAGCCACCGTATTGAGGGTCTTGCTGGAGGAACTTCACGAGGTCGGCGCATTCCTCGATCGAATAGGCGCGGTCTTTTTTTGCGGACGGCTTAAAGCCGATACCCCAGACAGCCACGAGGGGTTTG
>CAJBSZ010000539.1 GCA_903958395.1 uncultured bacterium
AGGTTATTTGCGTTACGGTGAGTACTGGCTGGCCCGGGATTTGCAAGTCTTGCTCGAATATACGCAATGGCGAAATTTTGAGCTGGTCATTGAAAAGGCGAAAGTCTCCTGTCAAACCGCAAAGCAGAATCCGGACCATCATTTTGCTGGCGTCAGCAAAACGATTCCGATGCCCAAACCCATGTTGACGTGCGCATGGCGGACGGCTCTGCCTGGCTCACCCAACGGCTGATGGCGGACCTTTTTCAGGTGGGTGTAAATACCATAAACCACCATATCAAAGGGGTTTGCGCCGATAGGGAGCTTGCGCCTGAGGCAACTATTCGAAAATATCGAATAGTTCAATCTGAGGGGGGGGCGGGAGGTCGAGCGGACGGTGGAACACTATCGCCTGGAGATGATCCTGGCGGTCGGGTTCCGCGTGGCGCGGATCGGTGGTCAGACGGGGTGATGTCACTATCGCGAAGAACTACCTGAATGAGGCGGAGATCTTCAAACTCAACCGTATTGTGAACATGTTCCTTGAGTATGCGGAAGACCAGGCGCGGCGGCGGAAACAAGTGTTCATGCGTGACTGGCGGATCAAGCTCGATGATTTCCTGCGTTTCAACGAGCGGGATGTATTGGATCACGCCGGGTCTGTTTCCCGCGAGGAAGCCGATATGAAGGTACTGGCAGAGTACGAACATTTCGCGGAGCATCGCCGGAAAGACCTGGAGGCGAAGGGCGAGGAAGAGGCCATGCAGCAATTGGTGGCTGTCGCAAAAAAACGTGACAACAAGGTGAAGCCATGATTCATTGATGTGTCATGGCGACAGCAATGATGTGAAAATCGTTATGGCTGGTGATAGGCGGTGAACCGCGATGCATCCATAATCAATAACCAATGAATGAGTCATGCAGGGGCTGACGCAGGCGCTCATCGCGGAGCTTTTCCAGAAGGATGTGCGGACAATCAACGAGCATTTAGCAAACATTTTCAGCGAGGGTGAACTGCTCCGGGAGGCAACTATCCGGAAATTCCGGATAGTTCGTCAAGAGGGGGGGGCAGACAGATTGCCTTCCATTTTTTGCCCTTGACGCGGCTAAGTCACGTCGCGATAGTGACTTTAACAATACCCGCCAAGCTTCTGACCTTCGGTCATGCTCAAATCGGCGGGTTACTCTTTCCTAGGGGATGGTAACGATGAAAAATTCCAGGAAAAATGCGGCAAAGTCGACAGGGGAGCCTCTTAGGTGGTTCTGTACCCGCAGTGCCTGACCCTATGGTGGAATTGCCAGTGGACAAGCCTGAGGATCCCGAACCCGAAGGAGAAGTCCCCGTCATCCCGGAAGAACAAACCACTCTAAGTACACCATCAGTGTAGTGAAGCGGGACGATTAATCCACGAACTGCGATGTCTTGATTATTTTTGTGGAAAAAGTAGAGTGCCACACCGTAAGGCTGACTCGGTTGTCATAAGCAGATCAAGGCGGCGCCAAGAGTAGATTTTATGAAGCATTTCGCAAAAAGCATCCTGAACTATTTTGCGACGTTTAATGAGACGCGCTTTCGGTTTGGCACGAAGCGGTTGGCTTATCAATGGGCGGATCACGAGCACCATTCGCTGGATGTCTTGGATTTGGCGGTTTTCCCCGATGTTCAATCTCGTATCTTGGACGGCATTGCTGCCAATCAGCCGATTAACATCAGCGTTAGGCTGGGAGAGCATGTCATTTACGTCAACAGCCGCCCGCTTATTGATCTGCTTCTTGTCAATATCCAGAAGGAAAATGGTTTACCGACCTTGGAGGAAATCCTGGGTGAGCATGATTTTTTTGCCGAGGACACCCCCCAGCCTCAAGATGCCGACCGATCTGATCTCTTCAGTCTCCCCATCGAGCGTCAGCAAAAATGGTTGATGGCTTGCAGGGACTACAACCTCCGCCTTCGGAAAGAGTATTCCCGTGGATTGCTGGAAATTCAACAATCCAAGTTGAACGAATTGAAGGCCAGCCTCCGCCTGGAAAATGCCTTTCCCCGCGTCTCCCTGGCAGCCCGTCAGGAGGAACAAAAGTTCTTCAACGACCTTCAAGCCCTGGCCGCCGGAACGAACCGCCCAGCAGATTACGTGGCTGCGGTTCAGCATCATATCGAGTCAGCCATCAGTGACTTTGTGCTGTTTGATCTCTTCATGGTGGTGTCCTCTTTCTGGCAGGGGATCGGGACGCAGTCACTGTATCTGTTCTTTCATGATATCGGACGCGATGATGCCGCACGCTATCCTCTCTTTTGCGCCGAAATTGAAGTGTCCACAACGGGCGATGCGGTGACGATCCGGAGTCTCCATGATGCCTTCATGCTCAATACACCAGCCATCAATAGTTTTGAATTTGATAGCGTCCTGACAACACCCAGGGCGTGCAGGTTTGCCGAGGCGATGCCCGCGCTTCGGCCCATTGAACAGTTTCTCCAGGCGAAATATAACGTTGCCAAGCCATTCCTGCTTGAACGGGGATTCTCCCCGGTGGTCGGCGACGGTTTGCCCGATGTTCGCTTCCGGGTTGCTCTGCAGGCTGTGGGCGACGAGGATCGCCGCATCCTTGATTATTCCGAGCTGCTCACCACCCTCGACAAAGGTGTGGGGCGGAAATTCATGGACATTGTGGGGCAGTATGTGGGTGGCAACGTCAAGAATACCTGGGATGCGGTGAATGACGCTTACGGCGCGCGGTACCCCCACAAGTCAGTAGACCAGCTCATTCATCCCGCCTCGAAAATCCCGCTTCCCCTGAACGAATCCCAGAAACGCATTCTACTCGCCGCTGAAAATCCTGCCAACCGGATCATCGTGGTGGACGGCCCCCCGGGTACTGGTAAATCGCACACCATTACGGCGTTAATCTACCAGGCCAACCTGCTTGGGAAAAGCGTGCTGGTCACCTCACACAAGCAACAGGCGCTTGATGTGATCGACAACTCATTGATTGAACAGTTCAAGACCGTCCACCCACGTGCCAAGCCACCTGTGTTACGCTTGTTGTCGGGTGAGACCAAAAGTGTGAATGAAGCAGCCAACACCCTGTCGGCGCCGGTAATCAATGCGTCCAGCCGTCGCTATCAGGAAGACAGGACTGAGGCTGTTGAACGGGATCGAAACACCCTTCTGGATGTCGTCCGCACATCGAATGCAGACTTCTGGGCGGGCGCCGACGTCTATCCCGCGCTCCTCAAGGATGTCTTTGCCCTGTCTTGTTTGAATCAGGCTTTATTTCCAGAGCAATCTCCTGAGTCAGATTCAATGGTGCTTCCCCTTGCCACCACCGAAGTCGGCCTTGAAGGCGCTGAAATTCGACGTTTGGCTGGGGCGTTCTCCAACATTGAGGTGCCTATCTCATTGCAGTCCTTAACGGCGATCGCCGCGCGCCGGAATGAATTGCCGTCTGCTTTGGAGCAGTGTGAACGGCTGAATGAATTACGGCGGGGTCTCAATCCAAGCCTACTGGCACTTGCCCGACCCGTACCGGATGCCATTGATCGGTTTGGTTCGTTGATGGATGAGCTCTCGCTGGCCTGTTGCGGGGATGTGGCTATTTCCGTCTTCACCGGGAATTCCGTTATTATTTCAAAGGAATCACAACTCTCGTTGCCGGACATCACCACGTATAGAGAGTTGTGTGCGGTCCGGGATGATCTACAGATCATCGCCGAGGATGAAAAGAAGTTGCTTGGCAAAATCTTTAAGAACAAGGAAGCCGCGAAACGGCGGAAGGGGCTTGCGCGGTGTCCTGCCGTTGCTCGGCGCTTAGCGGAGTCCTCTGCCACAGATCTACTGCCCCAGTACATGAATGCCGTCGCAGTGGTTGATGCCGCGATAACTCAGATGCCGTGGCTGCATCCTGATTATTTCATCCATGCGCATAAAAAACTCCCTCCTGCGCGATTAGCTCAATTGGCGGCATCGCTCCATAGTTTGGAATTCAGCGAAGTTGCAAGCCTGGTCGCCGTCACAGACCATGGCGACTTCTTCAAAATGAGCCCAGATCAGATTCTGGCAATCCTGCCGGGCCTGCGGCGGTTAAAAGACTATCAAGCCATGGCCGCCAAATTATCCGCCTTCGCTACGATTGCCGGTATTCCGAATGACGATCTCCCCTCCTTGTATGCCTTCTTGAAGGAGGTCACGGCTCTGATGTCAGTTCTTGGCCCGAAAGACATCTCCCTGCTGGAGACCTTGTTACAGACCTATGCGCCGATCCTGCGGGTGGCGGGTGTGGCTTCAGAAAACCTACAGACATTGGGCGTGTTAACGGATGCTTCCGGCAAGGCGGCGAATGTGCTTCGTTATATTGAACTGCATGGCCGCCTGTGCCGGTACCCCGATCTTCGTCCGCCATCAGGACAGTCGATCCGGGATTTCTATGGCAAGACTCACAAGCTCCTTGAGCACGAACTGGATGGCCGTTTCAAGAACCTGCAACATTTCGCCGGTGATGTGCAGCGGATTCTTATCGCCATCAAGTCGGGTAAGCGCATTACCGAAGACCAGGCAAAAACCCTGTTCAAGTCGTTGGCCTGTGTCATTGCCGAGCCCGGCTTGATTTCCCGGCATTTCCCGATGACCGAGGATCTGGTTGACTACCTGATCATTGACGAGGCATCCCAGGTCTCCATCGCGGAGTCCATCTCCCTGATGCTCCGCGCCAAGCAGACAATTGTTTTCGGGGATGAACTCCAATATGGCGCGGTTGGGGCGGTTAACGTGGCGGAACGTTACGCCTCCCAGTATTTCAAGGATATCCTTCGTGACTATACGCTGGATACCAATGAGGCGATCTCTGATGCGGAACGCGATAAGATCGCCGACGATGTGGCACGCAATGTGACTGATGAGGATGTGGAATCTGGCGGAGTCTATGTTGTGGCGCCAGGAACGAAAGAGTGGCTCAAGACCTTCAGCGTCAGAACATCTACCCTGGCGTTTGCCAAGGCCCTCAAGAATTATTCCGATTCGCTCAACATTCATTTCCGCAGTTTCCCTGAGATTATCAGTTACTCCAACGAATTCTTTTACCGGCAGAGCCAGATTGATCTGGTGCCGAACCGGATCCGCACCAAGCCTATTGTCGAGGTGCTGCGGTTCATTCCCGTGGAGACCAAGGGGAACTCAGGGCGGAATGTTAATTTGGATGAGATCGAGGCCGTGAAGGCCGACTTGGAACAACTCCATGCCAATGGTTTCAAAGGCACTCTGGGGGTCATCTGCTCATTCAAGGAACAGGCCTCCCGCATGGAGGAACTACTCCGAAAAGAATTGTCATTCTATACCGAACTCGAACGCGATCATCGGTTCCGGGTTTGGTTTGTCGGGGATGTACAGGGCGAGGAGCGCGACCTCATCTATTACTCGCTTGTCCAGGATAAGAAGCAGGGGAATGCCGATCTGGTCTCAATCTATCCCAAGGTCGGCGGCACGGCGGACAATATTCGTCGCCTCAAGATGCAGCGCCTGAATGTTGGGTTTAGTCGGGCCAAGGACACCATGGTATTTGTTCATAGCATGTCGTTGGCGGAATACTCAGATACCCGGCTGGGTGATGCCCTGAAGCACTACTGGAATATTCGGGAGGCGTGCCATGACAACTATGTGGCTGATGAGGCCGTGTTCGGGTCGCCTGCTGAAAAGAAACTGTACAGCCTGATTATCCAGACGCCTTTCTATCAGCGGCAACGCGGCAATTGCCGCCTGATGGCCCAGTTTGAAATCGGGAAATATATTCGGCAGGAGTTCCATAAGTTTATCCCTCATTACCGTGTGGATTTCCTGATGACCCTTGGCCAGAATGGTAAGGAGAAATCATTGATCATCGAATATGATGGCGTTGAATTCCACACCCGGAATCCTGATGTCGTCACCGCCCAGACCTTCGATCAGGAATATCTGGAGTATGACATCCAGCGCCAATTGGAGTTGGAGAGTTTTGGCTATGGATTCCTGCGAATCAATAAGTTCAGCCTGTTGCCCCGCCGGAAGGGTGAAACACCGGCGGATGTACTGAATGAAAGACTGGAGAAAGCGTTCCAATGACGATTGATCGTTCCGAAGAATACCTTATGGGGCTCCTCAATGAATTGAGGCGTCTTCCGAAGGAAACTGAGTGGGTGGAGTTCAAACATAACGATGCTGAGCCTGAAGAAATCGGCGAGTACGTTTCCGCTTTGGCCAACTCTGCTGCTTTGATGGGAAAGGCATCCGCCTACCTTATTTGGGGCATTGACAACAACACTCATGATGTGATCGGCACAACATTCTCGCCATCACGGGCAAAGGTGGGCAATGAGGAGATAGAAAACTGGCTGTTGCGGCTTTTGAGTCCCAAGATTGATTTCCGTTTTTATGAATTCATCGTTGATGGCAAGCCGGTCACCCTGATCGAAATCGGCCGCGCGTTCCGCCATCCGGTTCAGTTCAAGAATCAGGAGTATATTCGGGTAGGTTCCTACAAAAAGAAACTTAAGGAATACCCTGAGAAGGAACGGGCCTTGTGGCGTATTTTCGACACGACTCCCTTCGAGGATCATCTGGCGGCGGAAAATCTTGAAGCAGACGCCCTTTTACGATTACTGGACTATCCTGCTTATTTCGATTTACTTGAGCAGCCTCTGCCCGATTCGCGAAACGGGGTTCTTGAAGCCCTCGCATCGGATCGTATGATCACACGGAACACGGCTGGCGGGTGGAATGTGACCAATCTAGGAGCCGTTCTGCTTGCAAAGAGACTGGATGAGTTCCGTTACTTGGCGCGCAAGGCGGTGCGGGTGATCGTCTACAAGGGTGATGACCGTCTGGAGACTATTCGCGAACAGGTTGGCGGTAAGGGTTATGCGTCAGGGTTTGAGGGGCTAATCGGGTTCGTGAATACATTTCTTCCGACCAATGAAGTGATTGGGCAGGCTTTACGGAAAGAAGTGCCCATGTATCCTGAGGTGGCGATTCGAGAACTGGTTGCTAATGCCATAATTCATCAGGACTTATTTGTAGTGGGTGCGGGACCTATGATCGAGATATTCCGGAATCGGATGGAGATCACCAATCCTAGCGTTCCACTTATGGATACAAATCGGTTTCTCGATACCCCGCCGCGGTCGCGGAATGAGGCGCTGGCGTCGTTTATGCGACGCATCGGTGTTTGCGAAGAGCGGGGTAGCGGTGTTGATAAGGTGATTTTTCAGACGGAACTCTATCAGTTGCCTGCCCCGCTGTTTGAGGTGGCTGGAGATAATACACGTGTTGTTCTGTTTGCTCACAAGGCTTTTGGTCGCATGGCGTCTTCTGATCGTGTCCGGGCCTGCTACCTCCATGCATGCCTCAGATATGTTCAGAGCGATCCGATGACCAACAGTAGTCTGCGCGTAAGGTTTGGTATTTCGGAGACGCATAGTGCAATGGCCTCACGGATTATCAAGGATACTATGGACGGAGGACTTATTAGACCGTTTGATGAAAAGGCAGGGCGAAAATATATGAAATACGTTCCGTTCTGGGTGTAATTCTTATTTGCTTAGCAAACCGAAATTGATCTTGATTCGAAAAGACAGTATTCGTAACACATTCATAATGAATATATTGCGTTCATGGTTCTTATTTGCTTTGTATTTCCGGTGTCATTATCCAAAGGCATAAGATAAAGGCTTCTTTAGACGTTGTATCTATTTGTTGTTGTGTGTGTTATGAATGTAGTCATTATTCTTGCGCGTTGTAAGTCATTCATAACGATGATGTTATCATTTGGAGATCATTATGTCTGAAATCGCCCTGACCGAGACCGAGGCCCAAGCGCTGCTCCGTTGCCTGAATGACCGGGTTGAGCCCCCGGCCGACCTGGCCGCCAAACTGTTCCCCAGTGTCCATGCCAAGTTCGATTTCCGGACCCTTAACAACGCCCGCATTCCCACCATCGAATACGCCGGTAAACGCTCCGAGGCGGCCATCCTCAACGAGGCCTCCGCCTTCGGCGCCGGTTCCCCGCTCCAGGTCGTCCGTTTCTTCAAGGGCGGTAAACTCAAAAAGACCGCCGACCAGATGGAACTCTTCGCGAAAGAAGCCGGCGAGACTTATGAGACCGGCTGGAAAAACCTGATCGTCCAAGGTGACAATCTTCAATTCCTGAAAACCTGCTTCATCAACCAGGATCCCATCATCAAGGACAAGGTGAAGGGGAAGGTGAAACTCATTTACATTGATCCGCCGTTCGCGACACGCGGGGATTTTGAAAGTGGTGATGGCGTAGATAGTTATAGCGACAAGGTTGACCGCGCAGAATTTATTGAGCAACTCAGGGAGCGCTTAATCTTTCTGCACGAGATGCTTGCAGATGGCGGAATTCTCTATGTGCATCTTGACTATAAAATGAGCCATTACGCTAAGGTTGCATTGGATGAAGTTTTTGGTCGGGAAAACTTCGTGACGGAAATTATTTGGAAGAGAACTACGGCGCATTTCACGGCGGAGCGTTTTGCGTTCGTTCATGATACCGTTTTGCAGTACGCAAAGGGATCTTCTTTTGTTCATCATCGCCCCATTGTTGAACATCCTGATGAGTATCTTGCTGTCAAATACCGATACGAGGACACCAAAGGTAAGTACAGATTGAGCGATGCATCAGGAGCAGGGCAAGGGCCCGCCCGCAAATTTTTCGGAAAGTCCATGCAGCCTCCCGCTGGTCGACACTGGCCCTCACAGGAATATATTGATTTGAATAAGGACGAATACGTGCTTGGTGATGATGGCATGCCGCAAAAGAAGTCGTATCTTCAGGGTGCAACTGTAGGTTCTATTTGGGATGACATAGCACCGATAAACTCTCAAGCGATGGAACGTCTTGGTTACCCGACCCAAAAACCCGAAACTCTTTTGGAGCGTATCCTTCTCGCCAGTAGCGACCCAGGCGACCTGATCATGGACATCTTTGGCGGCTCCGGAACGACCGCCGCCGTAGCCGAGAAACTGGGAAGGCGGTGGATTACCTGCGATTTCGGAAAACATGCCATCTACACAATCCAGAGCCGGATCGCCACCATCGAGGAATCCCAGAAACTGGGGCTTACCCCGGAGCAGGGTAAGAAGAAGATCAAATACGACAAAGCCCCCAAGGATTTTGGCGTGGTGTCCGTGGGCGCATTCGATTTCTCCCGGATCATGGATTTGCGGAAGAACAAGGATGCCTATGTTGCGTTTGTGCTGGGTATTTTCGGCATTACCGAGCGCGGACCACATTTCGCAAAGAAATACCACGTCAGCAATGTCATCGCGGAGAAGGATGGCAATCCCGTCGAAGTCTACCCGGTATGGGAGGATAAATGGCTGAAGGAGGTCCGGGTTGACGAGGATTATCTCAAGGGAATTGTCCGCCAAGCCAACGGCAAGCTCAAGGGCACCTATTACATCATCACGCCACAGGCCTGCACGCGGGTGGGCGAGTTGACGTTGCCGAACGGCAAAGGCGACAAGGTGACCTTCAAGACCATGTCTTTCCCCTACAAGATCCTGGAAGATGCCGCCCGTCACTTCCAGCTGTCGGAACAGCCGGATTCGCCGGAGAACATCAACCGCCTGATTTCCTCCGTCGGCTTCTATTTCAATGAGGCCGTGGAGTTCAAGGTCAAGAAGACGCCCAAGGGGTTCAAGGTCACCACCTTCAAGACCACGATCACCGACACCAATGAACAGGCGTTCGCGGGGTTGGACGGCCTGGCCATGATCCTGGTGGACACCGATTACGACGGCGAGACGTTCAAGGTGGATTCCTGCTTCTACCAGAAGGATCTGAAGGAGGGCGAGGTGGCGCTCAAGGGCACCAACAGCAAAACCGCCCTCATCGCCGTGGACAAGCATGGCAATGAATCCCAGATTGTGACGGTGAAATAATGGCGCGCTTGTCACTCTCCGAACATACTCTCGACATCAATCCGCGGGCCTGCGATGTGGATGCCTTAGATTTCGCCGAGATCGAGGATTATGTCCGGGCGTTGGCCGAAGGGCGTGAATATCAGTTCGATGCTATCCGCGGAATCATGATCTATCTATGGGGAGGCCGGTATAAAAGCCTCAAGGATCTGGCGCTGGAGAATTACCGCCGAAAATCTGCCATCCAGCAGCGGTTCCAGAGTCAGGACCATTTCCTGCGGCTTTTGCCCCTTCCAGACAGGCTTTCCGGTGTGTGTCACCTGGCTACCGGAACAGGGAAATCCTATGTCATTTTCGCTGTGGCCTATCTTTCCCTGATCTTAGGCAAGGTCAAGCGTGTGCTCGTGCTCGGGCCGTCCTCCACTGTGATCGAACAGGGACTGACCGATAAATTCAAGGAACTGCTCTATGGCGCGCGGGGCGCGGAACTGCGGGAGAAACTCCCCGAACGGTATCGCAACCGAGTGGTCAAACTCCTGAACTGCAACGACCCGATCGAGGATGGCTCGGTGGTGATTGAAAACATCAATGCCATCTATGGGCAGGAGAACAATTCTATTGGGGATACCCTGTTCGCCGGGGAGGGCGATGTGCTGGTGCTCAGCGATGAGGTTCACCACGCCTATTCCCATCTTGATTTCTCAGGCGATGCCCTTGCCTTTGATTTCGAGGAGGGGAAGGAAGGCAAAGGCGATGACCGTGATGAGCGGCTGTGGATGAAATTCCTGCGCGGTGAGCCCCGAATTAAACGTCATATCGGGTTTACCGGCACTCCCTACAGCGGCAACGATTACTTTGTCGACGTTTTATACGAGTACTCCATTAAAGATGCCACGGATGACAAAAAGGTAAAGCGGGTGAATCCGGTCATTCGCACTGAGACTGACGAGGGCGAGGTGGACCTCAACAAACTCCAGCGATTCGAGCAAATTCTGAAGACTCACGCCGACAATCGTTTGAAATACCGCTATGCCGACAAGCAGGGCAGGGTGCGGCTGAAGCCCATTACTGTCTTCATTTGCAAGGCCACATCCTCGGCCCGTAACAATGCCGATGAATTTATCAAGGTGCTGGCCGATGCCCTCAAAGCCGGGGACCCTGCCTGTAAAACACTTCCTCGTGCCGCCTTGGAGCAGGTGGCGCGCGAAAAGGTGATTTGTGTGATCAGCAAGCTGGGTGATGCCGATTATCAGGAGAAACTTGAGGAGATTGAGCAACTCGACACGTCCAAGACCGGCGGCAAGGTGGAGTTCATCTTTGCCGTCAACAAACTGTCTGAAGGCTGGGATGTCGACAATGTGTTCCAGATCGTGCCCATGGAGGAGCGGGTATTCAACTCCAAGTTGCTGATCTCCCAGGTTCTGGGACGTGGGTTGCGGATCCCGCGGCATGTGCCATGGGTCGATATTCAGTCGAACTTCCCGATGGTGACCGTGACCAACCACGAAAAGTTTGCCCATCACATCACCGAGTTGCTGGATGAAGTGACCGATTGCGAAACGCGGTTTGAGTCCAAGGTCTTTACTGCCAAGGAGCAGGAACGGGCCAAATACAATTTCAACGTGTTCAATCTGGAATATCATCCGTCGGTTCGCATTGAACCGCGCACTGAAGAAGAAAAGAGTGGGCCATCCGGTCCACGAACCCTTGGGCTGACACCTTGCACCGAGAAACTGGACGTCAAGGTTGTTTACAGGGAAGACACCCGTCAATTCCAATTGAGCCGCGAGTTTGTAAGCGTGGCCCAGATGGTCTTTGATGTCGAGCAGAAGTTCCGGTACGACAAATTTGAGCGGCAGCATTTCGATTTTGGTGATGGGCTGGTGTGCGACCATGTTCCAGAACCGGGCGACATCGAGCGCGTGATCCGTGCGGCCATGAAGAAGATCGACCTTGAGGGGGACAGGCTTTCCCTGAAAAACAAACAGGAGGTTGAACTCTTCTTCTATAGTTACCTGCCCGTAGGGACAAGCAAGGTGGTTCGCGAGAATGTAGAGGGCGCGGTGGTGGGCATCGCGACCGCGGCCATGCACCGCTCCAGCCTGCGAGCCGGCGCCGTGGAGCAGGACGCCAGCGTCTTTGTATCCGAGGACTACGAGACTGAGCTCGGCGAGCAAAACAGCTTTGTCATGAAGGAATTACTGGGTAGGGGCAAAGTCAAGCAGGGCGAATTAGGTCTGAAAAACGCCGAACCATTTGACGAGAAATCCATCCGTCAACTTGTGCCGCTGAAACATCTCTATGCCGTCAACACCTCCCTGTTCAGAACGTCTCAGGAACTGGTAATCCTGAGTCACGACCCTGAGCGCCAATTTATGTTCAGGCTGATCGAGCACGGAAAGTGGTTGGACGGCTGGGTGAAGGCGGCCGACACCGACTTTTACAGCATAGAGTACGAATACTGGCGCAAGGGGAAAGACCGTGTCCGCCGTTCATTCAACCCCGATTTCTTCATCAGGCTGAATTTAGCCGCGTATCTGACAAAACTCCCAGCCGACGCAACTATCAACGGGAAAGCCCGCCTCCACGAATTACAGGATGCTGGCATCGAAGACCTGATATTCGTCGTAGAAATCAAGAGTGAGGACGACAAGTCTGAAGAAGCCGCAGCCAAAGAAACCTACGCCAAGGAACATTTCATCTCAATAAACCGGCGGTTACGCGACACTCAGGAAGTTGATCTGCCAAAAAACTTCCGCAATTCCGTTCGGCAGCATTACTTTTTCAGCCTTTTGCGCCCATCCGATTATCCCGGCTGGTTTGGCCGGTTGAAGAATGGACTGGCGGTGGTGGGGTGAACAGTTGAGATATATATAGTGGACCTAAGAAAAATATTTCATACAGACTGATCATCTGAGTTAGGCGAAAATATGAAGCAAAACCTGCGAATGCCGGACATTGACTTTGGGCAACCGGAAGCCGAGCACGATCATAATGCTATTCAACAAGCCTTCTATGAAGCTGAAAGTTGGAAATCAATAATAACGTCTTCTTCAGGGTTACCTTTCGTTGTTGGGCGTAAAGGCTCGGGGAAGTCAGCCCTTGCTGCGAGACTTGAAATTCAAGCCGATGAGGATTCGGAATGTTCATTTTTAAAGATTGTGCCTTCGGAATTTCGGCACGTCGAAATTAGAGAGCTGCTTGGTTGCTTGGTAAATGAGTCCGCTCCCTGGCAATACATCTACAGAAAAGTATGGGAAGGGATTGTTTTAGGCCAGCTTGTTCGACACTTCTCCTCCTGTGCACAAACAAACAATCATCTAAAACTGTCTCCGCAGCTCATGAGTGAAATTAAGAGATTTCAGGATCAATGCGGATTTTATGTTAATGCGCTTGATGATGCACTGTCAGATGTGATCACGCAGTACGTGCGTGATGCAGCAAAAAAAACTCATCAGTTGGCGCTGGTTGAGTTGAGGCAAATGCTTGAGCCTTACAACTGGCAATCGCTTATAACGGCGTTACGACTGGAGTTTGCGCAGAACACTCATCTTCCGAGACGTCTGTTTATAGGCATTGATGGACTTGATGATCACTGGGATTCATCGCCTGCCTCGCTCTACTTTCTCGCTCAACTCTTGGGTGTGACAAAGGTGTTTACCTCCAGCCTCGGATCCTCTGTGAAATTTCTTGTTTGTCTTCGCGATAATATTTTTCGGGCTCTCGTTGATACTAAAAGCATTGAATACGACAAGATTGAATCTTTAGTGATAAATCTTGAATGGAATAGCCGATCACTTTTCGAGATGATCGCCAGGCGTGTTGCGCCCCAAAAAAAACTTGATGATGCCGTGATGCTTCTTAGAGATCTTTTGCCTGAAGCGATTGAGGGGGTCGCTATTGATGATTACTTAGGGCGCCATATTTTACCAAGGCCGCGTGACTACATTAACTTTTTCAGAATGCTACAAAGAGAATGTAATGATCAACCGCGTGCTGGTGACGGGCATGTGACTGACGTTCTTGCAAAGTATTGTTCAAATCGTCTAATAGACTTAGAGAATGAATTTGGGTTCATCTATCCTGGAATCTCGCGATGTGTTGCATCTCTCAATGGACTCCCAGACCTGTTTGAAAAAGACACTTTGATTGAAAGGCTGACATTTCTTTGTGCTGATCAGGCGTTTCGAACGGAAGCTCCAGAATTACTCGCGCATTATGGTCAACCGGTTGTACTTGGACGAATACTCGTATCAATCGGTGTCATTGGCCTTTATGATCGCAATCGACATGCGCTAAGATTTGTCCATGAATATAGCGAAAGCCGAGTGAGTGCGCTGTGGTCAGCAACAAGACAATTTGCTGTACATCCAGTTTACCGTTTCCAATCATCATTAAGCCGTGAATCACTCGAGACAAGCGTTAGAACCGCATCGGCACCAGCAATAATGACTCAACCCGTCGATTATCTGCCGTCGAGAGACAACAGGAAGGATCTTGAGCCCATTAAAATTAAGACTCTTCGAAAACGTGAAGATTTGCTTGCAGACTTAAAAGCGATTGATAAAGGGCAACAGCATTTTAGTAGATATGAATCATGGGTGAGATCAACAATGGAAGTCTGCTTCATGGGGGACTTGATGTCAGCAGAATCACAAATAGTAACTGCTGACCGCGATAAGCGCTTCGAAATGATTTTTGACATTGCAGGTGTGGAGTCGCCATGGGCGGAGATTAAGGATAAATACCGGACTCACAGACTGCTTGTCGAATGTAAAAACACAGATGACCCTAGTGAATCTGATTATTTGAAGCTACTTCGTGATATGAACTCGTTGGATCTTGCTGTTGCATTCCTCGCATATAGAGGACCAAAACGTGAGCCTGAGAATAAAGTTCGCACGCGGCTACGTGACGTCTATCTCAATAATGGGAAAAATCGAATCATTATTGCTCTTAGTGAGCAGTTCTTTGAATGGATTCTTATTAAGAAAAGCGTGGAAAAATGTCGCCAGAATCTTAATGCTCTGTGGCGTGATCATTTAGAAAGATGGTTGATAAAATAACAAATTTCACAACTACTTGATAAAGAAGTCAATTTTGATTGCTCATCAAATGGCAGTGGAGGGAATCCCCGTCGAAGTATGTGAGAAGCTAGGCGCAATCAAAGACGTCGTCTGCCCAGCATGAGATTCTATAATAAGGTTTTTGCATGGGTAGCAAGCGATTTCCACTCTGGGTCGCGATGAATAATTCTAGGAAAAATGTGACAAAGTCGGCGGGGAAGCCGTCTCAGGTGGTTCTGTGCCAGAATGCTGATGGCAGGGTTTCGGGCGAGTTAGTAGAGAATTCGGTTATTTTATTTTGGAAACAACTGCTGCTGACGGGAGCGTTCACGTCATTGAAGAAGAGCATCTTCGAGTACGATTATGAGAGCAGGATGCGAATCAGTTGCCTGAAAGTGATGCGTGGAGAAAAAAAGAAAACGCCAGGCGACACCTTACGGCCCGCGGTCGGGACAAGAAAGCCCAACTCCCAGCGCAGAAACAGTGTGCAGGAACCACCTTCAATGATGCAACAAGAAAGTGATGTAACCAAGTGGCGGTTGAATCAGCTTCCCGCTGATCCGTCATCACGCTAGTAATGATGTGAAAATCGTTACGGCTGACGATAGACAGGGAGTCACGATGCTTCCATAATCAATAACCAATGAATGAATCATGGAGGGGCTATTGATGGACAGGAAGGGTAAACGAAAGCGCAGTAACCATGATGAGATGTTTGAATCCATCTGTGGTTTAGTGGAAGGCTTGCAGGCATTGAATAAAGACGCCTTTCAGGCATACACGCCGCTAGTGGATGCCATCGTGAGCTCCGGTAGTCGTGATGTCCACCACATTGAACACACTCTGGACGGCCTACTTTCGTTCTGCGGATATGAGCCTATCCTTCAGCTCTACAAAAAACTCTGCCGCCATTATTATTATATTAATCCTGCCGCCACGGCATATTACGTCAACGCCTATCGTGAAATGTGGGACTCTGAAGAAAATGAGGAGCAAGAGGTTCCGGTGAAGAAATGTGCGCGGAAGGGCGCTGCGAAACTGAAAAAGATTTCTCAGTAATTTGAGAATTATGGCAATATCCATGTCGCGACTGCGGACGGCGAATGTAAGTTTTGGTTGGAGCCGGTGGCCTTGGCTGGGAACAAAGGCCTTCGCGCTGAAACCGTGCGGCAGATTGAGCGGTTGGTCTACGAGCATTCCGGGTACTTGAAGGACAAATACAATGAAACCCACAGCGGTTGGTGAACAGAAGCGGACGGAAGCGCTAGCGATCAGAGTTTGGGTCGAAGGGCGCAGGGTATTTCTGGAGTTGACCGACGGGCGAATCTTTGGCTTTCCTGCAGATCGGTTCCGTCGCCTTCGCGACGCGTCTGATGCTCAATTAAAGAAAGTTGTTCTTCGACTTAATGGCTATGCGCTGTGGTGGGAGGCGTTGGACGAAGATATTACGGTGCCGGGTGTTGTTGCGGGTCATTTTGAACTCTCGTCCTCGCCCCATGGGATCTTGGCCGTTGCGGAGGAACACGCAGACTATCCGGAAATTCCGGATAGTTCGCCAAGAGGAGGGCAGACAGGTCGCCCGTGAGGTGGAGCACGCAGAATAAGAGGTAAGATATGAACGTTGTTTTTCGAACGGTTGTGTTGCTTGTCATTTCAAATGCCTTCATGACTTTTGCGTGGTATGCGCACTTGAAGAATCTGGGAAGCAAGCCTTGGATAATCGCCGCTCTGGTGAGTTGGGGAATTGCGTTCTTTGAATACATGTTCCAAGTGCCTGCAAACCGGATTGGATACAGTTCCTTGTCCCTGGCGCAACTGAAGATCATGCAGGAGGTCATTACGTTATCCCTCTTTGTCCCCTTTGCCGTTTTCTACATGCGACAGGCCTGGTCGTGGAACTATCTCTGGGCCGGATTTTGTCTTTTGGGCGCGGTCTTCTTTATGTTCAGGGATCCGGTGGTTCCTAAAGTGGGAGTGTCTCCCGGGTCGCCTTCCACGCAGACTGCAGATATCCACAGAAGCTTATAGTGTCACGCTGTTGAAGCGGGATGTGCTGTTTTGTGCAAAACCCTTGCCGGTTTGTGCAATCTCCAGTCACTTGTTCGGGTTATGCTGATTTCCTTTTTAAGAGAGCAGGAGATCAGATGAAATCAAAAGAACGGGTATTGGCGGCTTTGAGGTGCAAGAAAACGGATCGTATTCCCTGGGTCCCCTTTGTGGGGTGTCATGCCGGGGCCTTGATCGTGGTGACGGCGCAGGAGTACCTGAAGTCCGAGGATTTGATGGTCAAGGGGCTCCAGGCGGCGATCGAGCGTTATCATCCGGATGGTATTCCGGTGAGTTTCGATCTTCAGATCGAGGCCGAAGCGATGGGATGTGCACTGGTTTGGGCGGAGCAGAATCCTCCGTCGGTCTCGGGACATATCCTGAACCAGGGGAAGACGCTGGATCAGTTGCCGCCGCTGGATCTCAAGGCGGGTCGAATCCCGCTGGTCATGAATACCAACCGGCGCCTCCGGAAGGCGAATCCGGACCTGGCGTTGTACGGCTTGATTACCGGGCCCTTCACACTGGCTCTCCATCTTCTCGGCACGGATATCTTCATGAAGATGTTCGATGATCCCGATGCCGTGAAGCGGTTGATGGAGTATTGCCGGGATTGTGCGATTGCCATGGCGGAGGCCTTTATTGAGGCCGGAAGCGATGTGGTGGCGGTGGTGGATCCGATGACCAGCCAGATCGGGCCGGACCAGTTCCAGGAATTCGTGACCCCCTATGTGACGCCCGTCTTCAAGGCCATCCGCCAGCGCGGGGCGCTGGGATCCTTTTTCGTGTGCGGCCATGCCCAGCAGAACATTGTGGCCATGTGCGAGTGCACCCCGGACAACATCTCCATCGATGAGAACATCCCCCTGGATTATGTCCGGGACATCTGTGTCCCGCGCAAGATCAGTTTCGGCGGAAACATGCAGTTGACCTCGGTGCTGCTGCTCGGGACGCCCGAGGATTCGCAACGCAACGCCCTGGCCTGCCTGGAAGTGGCGGGGGAAACGGGCTTTTTGCTGGCGCCCGGCTGCGACCTTCCCTACGGTGTGCCCCCGGCCAATCTCGAGGCGGTTGCGCGCCTGGTGCTTGACCCCTACGAGCGGGAGGTGCTCAAGGCCAAAGCGGCCACCAAGACCTCCACCGATTTGCTCGACCTGAGCGATTACGGCGGGACAAGCGACAAGATCATTGTGGATATCATCACCCTTGATTCCGAAGCCTGCGCGCCCTGCCAGTACATGGTGGAGGCGGTGCGGAAGGTGACGCCCGAGTTCGAGGGCATCGTCGAGTGGCGTGAGCACAAGATCAAGTACCGTGAATCGCTGGTCTTCATGACCTCGTTGATGGTTCGCAATGTGCCCACCATCTGCATTGACGGGCAGATCGTATTTGTGTCCCGCATCCCCGCCCGCGATGAACTGATTGCGGCGCTTCAGAAGCGCATCAATGAAAAGCTCCGCCTCAAAATCGCCCGGCGCAGCGCCTCGGTCTACATCCTGGGCAAGAAGGGGGATGAGGGCAGCAAGAAAATCAGAGCCCATACAATGAAGGCGATCAAGGAATTGGGCGCGGATGTGGAGGTCAAGGAGGTCACGGATGAAAACGATATTGCCGCATACGGCCTGAGTCCCGTGATGTTGCCGGCCGTTGTCGTGGCGCGGTACCAGGTGAAGAGCACCCGGATCATCCCCGAATCCTCCATCATCAAGGAATGGATCAAGGGTATCTGATATGAAGACTCCCATCCCTGTGTTGCTGCTTACCGGTTACCTGGGGGCGGGCAAGACCACGCTTCTGAATCATCTGCTCCAGCTGCCCGGGATCAGGGCGCGCAAAATCGCCCTGATCATCAATGAATTCGGGCCGCTGGGGATCGATGGAAAGCTGGTGGCGCCCGGGAACTATGCGCGGTTTGAACTCAACAAGGGCAGTGTCTTCTGCATCTGCATCAAGACCGACTTCATCCGGACACTGGAGACCATTGCGCGCGAGGTGGTTCCCGACCTGGTCATCATCGAGGCGACGGGGGTGGCCGATCCCTGCGATTTGAGCCAGATTATCGATTCCCCGAACCTGAGGGACGCCTTCCAGATCGGGGCCAATGTCTGTCTTGTCGATGCCTGCGGGTTCACCGCCGTGGCGGCCTTCCTGAGGACGGCGCCCCGTCAGGTGATGTGGGCTGACGGGCTTGTGATCAACAAGAGCGACCTGGTTCCGTCCTCCGATCTGGATTCGCTCGGGCGTATCCTGCAGGAATTGAATCCGGTGGCCCCCCGGACGGTCGTGAGCCACGGGCGCATACCGGAGGAATTTCTGGACGGGCTCACGCATCAGGTCCGTCTGGCCCCCGTTCCTGAAACCCCTCTGGAGGGGTTGGTCTCCGTTTCGCTTCAGACCGACGGGGTTGTGAACGAGGCGGACTTCCTTGCCGCCATCGCGTCCCTCAACGGATCCCTGCTCCGGCTCAAGGGAACGGTTTGCTTCAAGAACCGCACCCGGTTTGTCGAGGTGATCCATGGTCGTGTAAGTGAAAAAGATCCACCCGCGGGCCTCCCGAAAACCGCCTTCACCGCCATCGGGTGGCAGATCGACAAGGCGGCGTTGCATTCAACATTTCACAGCTGCTTCCAATATGATACACGTCCCTGATGGCGAGTTTGATGAATACCCAGCACCCCCGCGATCCGCTTCATGGCGTTAAGCTTGTGACCATTCTGGAGGAGCTTCTGGCGTGCTATGGATGGGATCAGTTGGGCGACAGGATTCCCATCCGCTGCTTCACGATGAATCCCAGTATTAGTTCCAGCCTGAAGTTCCTGCGCAAGACCCCCTGGGCGCGCGAGAAAGTGGAAGACCTGTATCTGGAACATCTTGAGGAAGAAAAATTTGGGGCGGAGAGCAATCAGGCTAAAGGAGAATGACATGAATGACAGTGGAAACGGACTTCCGGGTAAATTGGTGGTGACGCTTAAAACGGGTGGATATTTTTTTGCACTGGCGAACGTGGTGTGCGTTGCCATTCTGGCTTGGGCCTATGTTGCGGTGAAAATGGAGCCGAAGACGCTCGCGGTCACCGGGTCGGCCCGAAAGGCGATTGTATCGGATCTGGTTACCTGGAGCGGCACCATTACCGCAACGGACCAGGATTTGGTCAAGGCCTACGATACCCTCAAGCATGAATCGGATCAGGTGCGGTCGTTTGTGATCGCGTCGGGCGTGGCTGAGACGGACATTACGCTGTCATCAATTTCAACAGAACGGCACTACAAAAAAGAAGTGGTCAAGGGGGTGAAGGATGCTTCGGGCGAGTCTCCGGATTCCCAGGCTACCATCACCACGGACAAGGTGAACGGGTATACGCTCACCCAGGTTATTTCCATCAGCGCCACGAATATGGATAAAGTGCCCGTCGTATCCCGGAATGTGACCAGTTTGATCAAAGAGGGCGTGCAGATCGATTCCGAGGCGCCGCGATATCTTTACACGAAATTATCGGAACTCAAGATCAGCATGCTCGGCGAAGCGACCAAGGACGCGACAGCCCGGGCGGAGCAGATTGTCTGCAACGCCAATGGTCACCTGGGTAAGCTCGTTGAAGCGAGGATGGGTGTAATGCAAATCAATCCCAAAGGCGTGACGGCGACCTCAGGTGAAGGCATCAATGATACGTCCTCCTATGAGAAGGAAATCACAGCCGTGGTCAGCGCAAGATTTGAAGTCCGGTAGTGTGGTTGGGTATCGGATGAGTGGTTTTTCAATGAATAGCCGATAAGTATATCGTTAATGTTGACGATAGACGCGGCGTGACGGCCTTTGACAGAATGGTGGCTCAGTTTTTTGCGACGATTTTTTTGAAAGGGCCGATTATGTCAAAAAGAAATTCAGACGATGATGATGTAATGAAACAAGAGTCTCAAAACGATATTGTCATTTATAAGGCGAAAGACGGTAGGGCGCAGATTGAAGTCCAAATTGAACAGGACACTCTCTGGTTAAACGCTCATCAGATGGCTCGGTTATTTGACAGGGATCGGTCCGTGGTTGTTCGTCATATTCGCAACATATACAGCACCAATGAGTTGGACCAGATTTCAACTTGTGCAAAAAATGCACAGGTTGCTGCTGACGGTAGGGTTCGGCAGATGGATCTCTACAACTTGGACATGATCATTGCTGTAGGGTATCGAGTGAACTCCAAGAAAGGCACCCAGTTCCGAATTTGGGCCACTCAGGTGCTCAAGGATCACCTTCTCAGGGGTTACACGGTTAATGAAAAGCGACTTCTTGAACAAAATAATCGGCTCCTGGAATTACAGAAGACCGTGAAATTGATGGGACGATTGATTGAGGGCAGGGAGCTTCAGAAAGATCAAGCCACTGGCTTGCTGAAAGTGATTGCCGACTACGCCCAGGCGTTGACATGGCTGGATCAGTATGACCACCAGCGGTTGACTCTGAGCGGAACGACTGCCACTCCGGCCTTTGTCTTGACTTATGAAATGGCGAAAGAAGGCATTACTCGCTTAGGGGCACAAGATGGAGCACGGGGCGGGTTGTTCGGTCGCGAAAAAGATGCGTCATTCAGGAGTTCGATGGCGGCCATTTATCAGACCTTCGGCGGCAGGGATGTCTATCCGAGCCTTGAGGAAAAAGCCGCGCACCTGCTGTACTTTGTCGTTAAAAATCACTCGTTTGTGGATGGGAATAAACGGATTGGTGCTTTTATGTTCCTCTGGTTCATGGAGGCCAATGGCATTCTTTATGGAATTGAAGGACGCAAACGACTGGGAGACAATGCGCTGGTTGCGCTGACACTTTTGATCGCGGAAAGCAGGGCGTCCGACAAAGATACCCTTGTTAAAGTTATTGTAAACTTGATCAACAAGGATAACCCCTAGTGTCTGCGGTGGACTCAGTCCCTCCTGAATGCCTTCCCGACCCCGACATTCCGTTCATGCTGGAGGTGGCGGCGGGGTCTGAAGTCGCCTTTGCCCAGTTGATTCACCGGCATCAGAACGGGCTCCTGAACTTTTTTGTCCGGATGGGCGTTTATAATGATGCCGAGGATCTGGTTCAGGAAACATTCGTGCGGGTTTGGAAAGTGCGGGGGCGATACCGGCCCACGGCCAAGTTCTCAACCTTCCTGCATGTGCTGGCCCGGAATGTGTGGGCGGACCGGGGCCGCAAGATGAAGCGGTACGATCGGCTTGAGGGCAGTCTGAAAACGGATGCCGAAATCGGCGGCGGGGTGTCGGAGCCTGTCTCTCCGGAAAGACTGGATGTTCAGGAGGCTTTAAACCGGCTGTCGCCGAAGTTGAGGGAAGTGATTGTGCTGAATGTGTATCAGGGGTTCCGCTATCAGGAAATTGCCGATGTGCTGGATATTCCCCTGGGCACAGTGAAGTCGCGGATCAATATAGCGATTCAGGAACTGAGGAAGTCGTTTAATGAGTAAGAAGTCAGAAGTCAGGAGTCAGGAGTCAGAAGTCAGGAGTCAAGCTTCTGATGAAGCGGTCGTGGCGCAGTTGAAGAGCCTTGCTCCGGTAAACGTCTCGCATGATCTGGCGCCGGAGATTCTGGCGAGGGTGAAGGTTCTTAAGGTCTCTCATATTTCACGGCTCACGTCTCACGTCTCACGTTTCACCTATCCTCTGGCGGCCGCGGCGGCCGTGACGTTATTGCTGGGCGGTTTGTGGATGATGAGGGTAACCCCTGCGGATCCCGGCCAGCAGGCGATCGCGTGGTTGTGTCACACGCAGGAGCCCGATGGATCCTGGAGCACCGCGCACTGGGGCGGCGATAAACATTTTGAAGTGGCGCTGACGGGGCTTTCCTTGTTGACGATTGTAGAGTCGAGCCAGTCTTCGGCAAAACCTTCCATTGATAAGGCGATCGCTTACCTCATCCGGTGTCAGCAGAAAGACGGCCAGTTTGGCGAATCCTTCTCCGGTGCCCCCTATAACCACGGCATTTCCACTCTGGCGCTGGCGAAGGCGTATGAGACGCGTAAGGATGAAGCGCTGCGGCTTGCCCTCGATCGGGCGGTGTCGGCAATCTGTTCTCGCCAATATGCTGATGGCGGTTGGGGGTATCATCAGGAAGCGCGCCCCGCCTCAAACCTCTCTGTCACCTTATGGCAGCTTGAGGCGTTGCGCATCGCCTCGGCCCAGAGCTGGCCGCAAGTCCGGCCGAACCTGGAGCGCGGCCTCCGCTGGATGGCGGGCGTGGCGTCGGACGACGGTTCATTCGGCTACCAGGCGCGCGGCGACACCCCTGGTGGCGCCTCGCTAACCCTCACGGCTATGGGTGCCATGAGCTTTCTGGATTCCGCCCATATCGGACTGGTCTCACCCGGGCGGCGTCAGGCCATCAAGGCCCGGATGCAGCATCTGGCGGCCAGTCCGGGGCCCGACATGGATTACTACCGCCGGTATTTCCTGGCTTCGGCCCTTAAGAAAATGGACGAGGAGTCTGCGCGACGGGGCTTGGTCGCACTTCGCCACGATCTCCTTTCCCGGCAGGATAAGCACGGAACCGACACCGGAAGTTGGAAGCCCGATGACCGCTGGGGTTCCGCCGGGGGCCGCATTTATGCCACCGCCCTGGCTTCGCTATCACTAAGGTAATTAATTTTCCTTTCTTCCTGCCACAAATCTGTAAAATGCCCCCTTTTTTTCAGGAGACACTTCATGGTTGCTGAGATTGATCAAAATGAATCGCTTGATGCCTCGTCCATTCCCCGCCTTGCCGAGGAATTGAAAATTGCCCCCCGCCAGATTCTGGCAGTGGCCAAATTGCTTTTTGAGGGGAGTACGATTCCCTTTATTGCCCGGTACCGCAAAGAGGTGACCGAGAACCTGGATGAAGTTCAGATCGGGAAGATTCAGGAGCGGTTGGAATATTACAAGGATCTTGAGGAGCGGCGGACCACTATCCTGGCCTCCATCGGGGAGCAGGGGAAATTAACGGACGACCTGAAGGCGAAAATCCTGGCCTGCACCACGAAGAACACGCTCGAGGATTTGTATCTGCCGTTCAAGCCCAAACGCAGGACGCGCGCCATGATTGCCCGGGAGAAGGGGCTCGATCCGCTCGCCGAGTTGATTCTCCAGCAACCGGTGACGGGAAATCCCGATGAGGCGGCCAGGGCCTTTATCAACGCGGAAAAGAAAGTGGAGTCGGAGGCGGATGCCCTGTCCGGCGCCCGTGACATCGTGGCCGAACTGGCGTCTGAAAATGCTGAAATCCGGGCCTTTGCGCGCCAGTATTTCGCCGCCAACGGCGTGGTGGTGTCCGAGGCGGTCAATGACGCCACGAAGGAGCCGACGAAGTTTGAGCAGTATTATGACTTCAAGGAGAAGGCCGTCGATATTCCCTCGCATCGCTATCTGGCCATCCGCCGCGGGGAAAATGAAGGAGTCCTGAAGCGTTCTTTCACGGTGGACGTCGATCCCATTCTCAAGCGGATGTGTGAGATGATGAAGGTTAATGACCGGTCCCCATTTGCCATTCATCTGCGCACGGCGCTCGAGGACAGCTATAAGCGTCTGATTGCGCCGAGTGTCGAGACGGATATCTCCGTCGACCTGAAGATGAAGGCCGACCGCGCGGCGGTGGAGATTTTTGCCAAGAACCTGCGCAGCCTTCTGCTGGCGGCCCCGTTAGGCGGCCGGGCCGTGATTGCGGTGGATCCGGGCATCCGCACCGGGTGCAAGGTGGCGGCACTGGACGCGACGGGCAAGTTTCTGGCCAATACGACATTATACCTCAGCCAGGGTGACCGCTCTGAAATGGAAGCGCGCATTGACCTTGCCAAGTTGATTGCCAAGTGCCAGCCAGCCGCGATTGCGGTCGGGAATGGCACCGGCGGCCGGGAGACAGAGGGGTTTATCCGGGACACCCTGAAGAAGGCCAATATCAAGAATGTCATGGTGATCCAGGTCAACGAATCCGGCGCCAGCATCTACAGCGCCTCCGAGGTGGCCCGCGATGAGTTTCCGGATTTGGATCTGACGGTGCGCGGTGCGATTTCGATCGGGCGGCGTCTGCAGGATCCTCTGGCTGAACTGGTGAAGCTGGATCCCAAGTCCATCGGGGTGGGGCAGTACCAGCATGATGTGCACCAGCCCCTGTTGGCCCAGAAGCTGGAGGATGTGGTGGTCAGTTGCGTGAACCATGTGG
>CAJBSZ010000540.1 GCA_903958395.1 uncultured bacterium
GTATGCGTGGTTTCGCTTCGCGGGGCTCGGCAGATAAGCCATCCCGAAGAGCATCTCGCCCTTGCCGTTCCACACCGACCAGGCCGGATACAGATCCGGACCTCCTACGGCAAATACAATAAAGTCCTGTACGCCATCCCCATCCCAATCGGCTTTGGCGCCAAGCGTGTTCTGCGTCTTCCTCGTCCACATATGCTTGCCCTTGGAATCGAACATCACCAGCGGTCCCCGTTTGGCGGTCATCGCCAACTCCAGCCCGGGACGGTCCGGCCTGAAATCAGCCACGGCAAACCCCTGGCAGTGCCCGTAATTGTGCGGCTTATAAACGATTGTAAATTTCTGTTCGCCACTCTTCCCGTCCACAACATACAGAGGGCCGCCGCCGCCGCACCCGCTGTGATCGTAGATGCACTCCACTTTCCCGTCTCCATCAATATCCGCGATGGCCATGTTGTCGCTGTGCATCCGCTGCGTTGAATCACGCCAGAGCAGTTTCCCGTTCAACCCGAATGCTTCGGTGGACGCGCCCCCGTTCCATGCGCCACGGGAGGACGCAATATCATCAAGGCCGTCGCCGTCAAGGTCGCCGCGAATCATGCAATGACCGCCAGAATAACCCGTGAGAGGCGCCACCCAGAGTTCCGAGCCATCCGGTCCGAAACAGTACAACTTGCTCCCCGTCCGCACGGCAATTGCAAACTTCTTCTTGTCAACGAAATGCCCCACAACCATCGGATAATCCCAGCTTCCCGGACCGGGCTTGCCGCCCTTTTCGAGCTCTTTGATCCAATTGATTTTTCCGGTGGCCGCATCCAGGCAATACAATGCGGCATGTTGGCTCAGCACCAGTTCATATCTGCCGTCACCATCCAGATCCTCCAGCGGCATTCCGGCCTCATCGCCGGCACCCGGAGCGATCTTCTCACTGCGCCAGACCTCTTTACCTTTGGAGTCGAAACGTACCACCTGCGAAAATGGCTGTTCCAGAATCCGGCTGAAGTAGTCCATTTTCCCGTCCCCGTCGATATCCTTCATGGCCGACATGAACGCCATACTCTGATTGGTCTGGCCATCCGCCAGCGGCACGTTGATGCATTGCTTCACCCCGGGCACCTTGCTCCAGTCCTTGATCTTGTCGACATTGACGGTCACCATGATGCCACCCGTCTTGTTCGTCTCCACGGCAAACTCACCATCCTGCCACCCCGCCTGAACGACACCACCCCAAACCGAAACGAGTCCCAGCATTGCAACTGTAAATAACCTCATAATTACCATTCCTTTCGATACTTCACTTATAATTAACACACCAGCTCGCCTGACCCTTTTCCGCTCGAACAAGCGTCAGCACCGAATAATCATTTCCCGCCGCATGAACCTCGATCTTCGCCCCGGCGCCATCGGCCGAAGCATCCTTCGCCTGTGCGCCATTTCCAGCCAGCACGATCCGCATCAGCTCACCAGCCACCAGTTCCGCCTTGCCGCTCAACTTCCGGGACGCGGCATCCCATTTCACCTCCGACAACTCTAAATAGCCCTGCATCACATGCCGGTCCGTCGAAAGCACCTGCGGATGATCCGCCACCTTCCGTACCGACATCATCCTCGCCTCGCCGGGGTCCAACTCCTGTTCCAGCTTATCGGCACCTTTGATTTTGCCCACCAGCCGGTCGTGCCAGAAATCGTAAACATAGTATTCGCTCTTCGAATCGAGCCCCAGTGCGCCCTGCGTCGTCAAATCGCCGGACATCGGTGCCGACACCTTGGCCTTGTCCACCACATTGGTGTTGAAGAACGTCACCTGGTGCCAGTCCTCCGTCACGGCGTAATCGTAAACCCTGGGACAATGATCACCTTTACCCAGGAACAGGTCCACCGGCCGCGCCGTGCGGCGTTCCGTGTGCATCGGGAAGATGCGCGAGATTTCATGCACAATTTCCGGCGAGTAGTCCTTGAACGAGTCAGCCAGCAGTAAGCGGCCGACTGACACGTACACCATGGTCAGGATCGCCTGGCGGCTCGTCTTTTCGTCGGCCACCTTGAATTTTTCACTGGTAAATGTCCTAAACAACAGGCTCTTGGCATCTATATCATAGACATAGAGCAAACGATTCTTATACCAGCGCATCGCGCAGCGGCTTATCTGCTTGTGACTGAAAGTCGTGCTGTCACCCTCGACCCGCTGGGAGTCCACCAGCCCCAACGTCATGTCTGTCCACGGAATATACTGATCCGGTCTGGAGGTCGAGGAAGAAGGCTCGCCCAGGTTGCGCTCGTGCAGATGGCCTTCCGGCCCAAGCCCCTCGCGGGCCAGTTCGAAGATCTTACGGTAGGTCGCCGCGGCCGTCATATAAGGATCCTCCGTCCCGCCCTCGCCCGGCCAACCGGTCTCAGGATAGTCGAACATCACGCCGGCCAGGCCTGCCTTGCCAAGATTCGCCCAGCACTTGCGCACATGCTCCTGGAATCCCTTGTCCGTATAATCCATCCGCACATACGGCTTGTGATGGCGGTGCGTCAGGGCCACATGTTTGCTTGTGTTGAAGAGCATCCACTCAGGATGCGCAATGGCAAAATCGTCCGAGGGCATACCCGTCTGAATATAGGTGAAAGGCAACCCGCCTCGCTCGCGAATGGCATTACAGTATTTCTCGCTCGTCTCGTAGGGCGCCGTATAATAGCGCTTCTGCCAGTGCGCGTCGTCCCACCACCCCTGCTCCGTCTCGCGGGCCTCGAAACAGTAGGTATCCGGCACCAGGCGCACCGCCGCCGTGGAATATTTAAGAAACCCACTGCTTTTGATTGCATCCATCAATTCAACAGCTCCAACGGTGTCGCGCCGTTTCTGCCCGCCCGTCATTTTGACATACCAGGAACAGACCGTCGGAAAGTTATAAAGATTGGGCTTCGCAGGCTGGGCCAGCGCCACCGCCTTGGCATAATCCGCGAGCGCCGTAAACGGGTCGCCCGTCCGGACGTCCACGTAGAATAGATCCTTGATCTGATAGTCAAACTGCGCATCCACCATCCTCGGCACCGGGTCGGACGCCTGCATGGAGCCCACGAAAGTCCCGCCTGCACCACGGCTCAGCGAGACGGATTTCGTATATTCATGATAGGTCAGCCCGCCCATGACCACGCTGCGCCGCAGATTCCCCGCCTGGTAGGTCAGAAGCAGGTTGTTCTGACTGGTACGCTTCCCGGCGGGCAACACCTCGTTGACGCCATAAGCTGAATTCCCATCCAGTGTCAGTGGATTCCGTATCTCCTTGTCATCGGGAAAGAACGTCGCTTTGGAAAACGGCGTGAATCCCCGGAACAGGCCAGGCCGCCACGAGCGGCTGTTCCCGCGAGAACTACTGCCGAGCACGATAGCCGACCGCCCTTCATACAGTGTAATATTCAATCCGAGCGCGTAGTCTTCATTGACAGAAACGACCCGTAGCATCTTGCCTTTCCCCAAGGTGTCCGTGACATTTGTCACAGAAGCCGAGCGCCGGATCACTCCTTTGCCGAGGGTATCCATCACCGCATCGCGAAACAGCGCGGTTCCGGTAGACTTCTCCTCCGCGTGATAAAGCCCCTTGTCGAGGTCGAAGGAAACCCGAATGGCCTCATTTTCAACCGAAACCACACCGTTCGTTGCCGCGTCTATCCCAACGCAGCAAGATGTTAGCAACCAAACCATTATCCATATCCGTCTATTCATCTTTATAACACTCCTTCCGTTCCTTTTGTTATTTCAACCAGTAATACAAGATGCCAACAACTGTTGTAAGCATCAGCGCTACGACAATTACTGCTCCCCCTGAAGGGATGTCCATGTCGTGGCGTGCAATTCGTGCAATCGAACCGCGAGACAGCTCTCCTGAATGCGCGCGCCACAACACCTTCGATAAACACCCTCCTCCATTCTCAATTTCCTTTCAGTGGAACGCCCACATTTGCACAATTCTTGAGCTCGAAACCTTTCTCATCATCCACAACCAGAATGCGCACCGGGCCCAGCAGCCCCGACGGCATGAGCGGATTGTCCGGCTTGAGTCGCCTGTTCGACAACTCCATTTGATATGTGGTCTTCGCCACCTGTTTATCGGCAGCCAGTCCGCTGTCGCCGATGAGACGGTTTGGCCACTGGTTGACCACGTCTATCTCCAGAGTATTTCCCTGCCTCCTGACCACGCCGCTGATATCAACCTGCCAGGGTGCGCACCAGACAATTCCAAGGTTCTTTCCGTTTAGACGAACCGCCGCAATGTCTCTAACCTCACCCAGATCGAGATAGACTGCGGACTCAGGACTACAAACATCAGACTTCACATCGAACGTCTTGCGGTAGGTCGCTGTGCCTGAATAATACTTGATCCCATCCTCCGGCCGCTTCGTCCAGTCCTCCAGCTTCTCAAAGACAACTTTCACCTTCTCTGCTTCCGGCTTCTGGCCCCCGACTTCTGTCTTACCGTCACAAAACCACTCCGATTCAAACTCAACATCCCACGAACCCGTCAACTCCTGCACCATAGTCAACTCCGGAAAGTTCTTCACTCCATTCTGACTTCTGACTCCTGACTTCTGACTTCTCTCTTTGAACACCACGAACAAGCTCTGCCGTGGGGCGAATTGTAACTGCACTTCCGTGTTTCCGTTTTCCGCCTTCCTGTAGTCGGGCAAATCACGAATCGCGCCCGTCACCGCATCCCACAGCTCAGGCTGCTTGCCCGCCACCCTGAATGAAAACGCCCCGCTCAGATCGCCGTCATTTTGATTGGAGAGGAAGTAGATGTCGCGTTCTTCGTCGCGATA
>CAJBSZ010000541.1 GCA_903958395.1 uncultured bacterium
CCGGGTCTGTATCCGGCCTGGTCGGTGTGGAACGGCAAGGGCGAGATGCTCTTCGGGATGGCTTATCTGCCGAGCCCCGCGAAGCGAAACCACGCATACCCAGCCGCGCCTGCGGTTGGCTATGACGGTTACAGTGATCAGGATGGTAATGGCAGAGCAGACGTCCTTCTTGCCTATGGTCCCTGGAAGACAGGTGCGCCGCAGTACCTTCTGCGTGTAGAGGCGCCGGCGAAATAGACGCAACTTCCAATGACTTGCAAAGTAAAGTGCGAGGCAGAAGATGCCGGGGAAAACAGGATGATGGGAAAGGGCTGATAATGAAATTGATAACCTGGTTGAGTGTGCTGGTTGTATGCAATTGTTTGCCGGTGTTCGCGAAAGATGAGGCGGTGATAAGGGCGGGTGATATCAAGGCCGGGTATGATCAGGGCACGGGCGTATTGACGTTGAGTTACAACGGTAAAACGTTTGCGACAGGCACGTTTGGCGGAGGGCCGGGAGAATGTGTTCTTGAGAAAGATGCCTGCCCTGGCGCATTGGGAGCCGGAGCAATGCTCAAAATCGGGCCGGGCGAGAACCGGGTTTTCATTAAGGAAGGATCCCGCTTTGTGTTCCTGCGGCGTGACGGACGGAACGCGGCGCAGCAGCCGGGGAACAAGGTCGAAGTGTATAATGCTGTTGTCACGGTCGGGAAGAAGCCTGAAAAAATCAGGGGGCTTGGTCCTTCCGGTCTGTTTGAATTCGGGCAGGACTCATTAATACGGTACCTGACGCCCGCCGTACAGAAAACGCAGGGGAGTTTTTCCAATCTGGGGCATCATGTGACTGTTACGCTTGGCGATCCCGGAACAGGCGCCGGAGTGGTCGCTGGAATTGTGCGGGTAGACGCTGTGAGCGGCGTCGTTTTCACGTCAATGGAAGATGGGAAGTTGATGCTTAAAATACGCGATGAATATGGCGCCGCTGTTCCACCGAAACTGGATGAGGCGGGTGGAGACTGGTGGGTGATCGGTTATTTTGATGATGTGCGTGACGGCATGGAGGAATATGCGGCAACATTTGCGCAGGTGAACGGGGTCAAGCTGAAGACACCGCCGTGTGGTTACTGCACCTGGTATTCGGAAGGCGGTTCGGCCTACGAGGGTAGTGAAGGGATGTCGGCTCTGATTGCGGCGTTTGCCAGCAAGACATTCGGCGAGTATGGTTTCAATTTCTTCCAGATTGACGACGGGTGGCAGAACGGGAACAAGCGCCCCAAGCCCGGAGGTCCCAAAAAGGATTTCACCCGTGTTGATCCCAAGGGGAAATATGCCGGCGGGATGAAGGCTGTAGGCGACAAAATGCGGGCTGTGGGAATCACGCCGGGTTTGTGGATGCTTCCGTTCGGAATCGATCACAAGGACCCGATCATGCAGGATCGGGTTCCGATGGTGGTCAAGCGCAAGGATGCAGACAAACGCAAGGACGGACAACCGTATGATGCGCACTGGAGCGGGACAGCTCTCGACCTGACACGCCAGGATGCGCGTGATTACGTGGCCAGTCTTACAAGGCGTGCGGTCAAGGAGTGGGGATATGGATACCTGAAGCTTGATGGTATACACATCGGGCTGGCGACGCCACAGACGCATCCTAAGCTGGGTGGCGGCGGGATGCATTATGTGGATGATAACTACGGCGACTGTGTGTTCGCGGATCCGACGATGTCGAACATGCAGGCGGGTCGGGCAGGTTTAAAGGCGGCGCGGGAGGGAGCCGGCGAAGACACCTTTATCCTGGGCTGTATGGCGCCGCAGAACGAGCGGTCGCTGGGCATGGCGATGGGGCTGGTGGACGCGATGCGGGTCGGCCTGGATATTCAAGCCAAATGGGGTGTGATGCTGAATCACGGGGTGCGTGGGACATTTCCGCTTTACGCGTTCAACGGGCGGATCTGGTGGAATGATCCGGATCCGATCTTTGCGCGGGGTGGGGTCCCGCTGAATGAATTTCTCTGTTACGGATCATGGGTAACACTGGTGGGGGGCCTGCATACCACGAGCGATTTGATGATCAAGTATGAGAAGGAACGGATTGACGCCTTGCGGCGGATGATGCCGACGCACCAGAAACTGAATGTGCGCCCGGTGGATATTCTGGAGAACGATCCCGCGCAATGCTGGGTTTTGAAATACGATGTCAGCGGAAATGAGCACGTCGTGGCGGGTTTGTTCAACTGGGGTGACGCCACAAACAGTATCGCCGCGGACTTCAAGCGCATGGGGTTGGATTCCGGAGACGGGTACGCATGTTACGATTACTGGTCTAAGAAGTACCTTGGAGTGCTTAAAGGTCAGGTTACCATGGAGCTTTTGCCGCGGTCCTGCGCGATCGTTGCGATGAGAAAACTCGTGAAGAATCCTGTACTGATCGGAACCTCGCGTCATGTTTCGCAGGGTGCCGTTGATTTGATCAAGGAGGGCTGGAATGCCGGGACAGGCGAATATTCCGGTCGCAGTAAGATCGTCGGAGCGGATGTTTATGAACTGAGATTCTGCCGCAAGGGATTGAAAAAGGAATACGAGGCGACCGAAGTGGTGCTATCGCAGGAAGACAAAGAGGCCGGAGTGACGGCGGAAGTCGCGGCGGAAGGGGATTTGGTGAAGGTGATCATCAAGTCGCCCGCTACCCGCGAGGTTGGCTGGAGTGTTAAGTTTCAGGAGTAAAAAGGGAGATGATATGAGAGATTTGATGATGAGAGCGTTTGGGGTACGCGGGTTTGTTTATGCATGCATATGGAGTATTGCTGCTGGTGTGGCGCTTCAGGCGGCGGAGTTCCATGTCGCCACGACCGGCAACGATGCCAATCCCGGCACGGCCGCCGCGCCGCTGCGGACCATACAGCGCGGGGCTGAACTGGCCCAGCCCGGGGATGTTGTCACGGTGCATGCGGGAGTGTACCGAGAACGCGTGAATCCGCCGCGTGGCGGCGAGTCGGACGCTAAGCGCATCACCTACCAAGCCGCACCGGGCGAGAAAGTGGAGATCAAGGGTTCGGAAGTAGTGAAAGGCTGGGAGAAGGGCAGCAACGACACCTGGAAGGTGACCTTGCCAAATACATTTTTCGGGAGTTTCAATCCCTATGACGAAGTGCTTGCGGGCGATTGGTATGAAGGGCGCGGGGGGCGGCACATCGGAACGGTGTATCTCGAGGGAAATTGGATCGAGGAGGCCCAGGCATTGAATGATGTGCTGGCGCCTGTTGGCCGGAAACCGCTCTGGAAGGCGGAGGTTGGCGGCACGCACACCACGATCTGGGCTCAGTTCAAGGGGACCGATCCGAATGCCGGGGAGGTCGAGATCAATGTGCGGAAGTGCATTTTCTATCCCGCGCAGCCTGGGCGGAATTACATCACCGTCCGGGGCTTCGTCATGCGAAATGCGGCCACTCCATGGGCCGGGGCGATGTCAGAACAGGTTGGTTTGATCGGCACTCACTGGAGCAAAGGATGGATCATAGAGAGCAACACCATCAGCCATTCCATCTGTGCAGGGGTCACGCTCGGGCGCTATGAACTGCCGGCGGGGACAAAGCCGCCGGCCACGGCGCCGGGCTTTGTGAAATCAATAGAGTATGCGTTGCGCGACGGTTGGAGCAGGGACAAGATCGGAGGCCACATCGTGCGGAACAATCATATCTCCCATTGCGAGAGGAACGCCATTCATGGCAGCCTGGGCGGGATCTTTTCAACGATCACCGGAAACACGATTCACGACATTGCCGTTCTCGGCTGGGCCGCTGGCCCCGAGAGCGCCGGCATCAAACTCCTGGGCTCGCAAGATGTCCTGATCAGCGGCAACAATATCTATCGCTGCAACCGCGGCATCTGGCTTGACTGGATGGCCCAGGGGGTGCGTGTTTCCGGAAACCTGCTGTACGATAACGCCTGTGATCTGTTTCTGGAAGTCAATCATGGTCCTTACCTGGTGGACAACAACCTGTTTCTTTCGCCTACTCAACAAATCAAGGACTGGTCCCACGGCGGAGCCTTTGTTCACAATCTGTTTCGCGGCAAGATTGTTGTTGAGGTGCATCCGCGCGTAACCCCCTATCATCTGGCGCACGACACGAAGATTGCCGGATTGGCCGCGGGATCCGGAGGAGATAATCGTTTTTTCAACAACTTGTTTGTCGTGATTGGCCAGCTTTTTTATGACAAGTACGATATAAGAACCGGGGGCAATATATTTTATGAAGGAGCCCGGCGTTACGTTCGTGAGACCAATTACCTTGATAGATCCGGATTCAAGCTGAATCCGAAGATCGAACAGAAAGATGGAAACGTGCTGTTTCACATGCAGGTGGACGCGCCCCTCTCGCATCCCGGTACTGCCCTGGTTACGACTGAACTTCTGGGCAAGACCAAAGTCTCGCAGCTTGGCTTTGAGAATCCCGACGGTTCGCCATTGAAGATTGATACCGATTACTTTGGCAAACCCAGAGATCCGAAGCACCCTTCGGCCGGCCCGTTCGAGAATCCAGGTGCTGGAGAACTGATTTTGAAGGTTTGGTGAGACATGGAAAGAATGGCCAAGAAAACTGTGTTCACCGTCCTCTTGTGGGCGTTATTGACAGTTGGGAATGTTGTTGTGGCGGAGTCTGCTGTTACCAACCTGGCGAGAGGAAAGAAATGCAGTGTTTTTTCCACCTTGCAGACGAACAGCTTTACGGTCAGCGGTTTGACCGATGGTCAGAGGTCTGGAACGGGATGGAGTAGTAGAGCATTTACCGAATCTGCGGATCATGCGCTTTATCCGGAGTATGTTGTTGTTGATCTGGGGCGGAACTGCAAGCTTGATCGGATCGAACTCTATCCCGACTTCAGCGAAGGGGCAGCGGGAATAGGTTTTCCAGAAGACTTTACGATTCAGATTTGCCGCGAGGGTGAGGTCTGGAAGATTGTCGCCGACCAGAAGGGCTACCAGCTTCCCGTTGCCGGGGGTCCGCAGATTTTCCAACTGACAGGCCTTGCGGGCCGTTACATCAAGGTCGAGGCCACACGTCTTCGTAAGGGAAAAGACGGCAAGCATCGTTTTCAGCTTGCGGAAGTTGAAGTTTATGGTTTGCCGCAGAAAGAAGAACCGCTTGAAGGTGTCGCGGCCGATATTCCGGTGGAGGCGGGTGTTTACGACCTTCGGAGTGAACACCGGACTGATCCTCTTGGTGTGGGTACTGGACAACCCAGGCTGGAATGGAAGTTAGGGAGTTCCGGGCGCGGCACCAGGCAGACTGCCTTCCGGATACTGGTGGCCGGCAGTAAGGATATTCTATCGTCTGGGCGGGGTGATCTTTGGGATACCGGCAGGATTGAAGGGGATCGGACGGTTGCCGTCCGCTATGCGGGCCAGCCGTTGCAGAGCGGTCAGCGCTGTTTCTGGAAAGTCATGTCTTGGTATGTGCAGGATAAAGACGGCGGGGACCCGGATGAGCGAGCAACCGCGTGGAGTGATCCGGCAGTGTTTGTGACCGGGAAGCTCAGGAACGAGGACTGGAAAGGGTTGTGGATCGGTGCGGATATCGAGAGGCGTCCGAAGAGCCTTCTCAATGAAAAGGACAAATCAAAGGCCGGATCCGGCGTGGAAGGGCATCCTGCGCTTTATTTTCGTAGAGAAATTGATGTCGAAAAGACGGTTACGCGCGCCACAGCGTATTTCTGCGGGTTGGGTTTCAGTGAATTGTCCATTGACGGTACGAAAATAGGGGACGGACTGATGACTCCCGGTTTTACAACCTATGACAAGCGGGTTCAGTATCTGGTTCACGATGTCACGAGTCACTTCGCTAAGTCCGGACGGAAGACGCTTGGTGTTATCCTGGTGGACGGCTGGTATGGGCTGACGAAGGATCCGTGGCATACGAGATTTCACATGAGGCCGTACATTGACCAGCCCAAGATGCGGCTTGACCTGGAACTTGAATTTTCCGACGGAAGCAGAACGACCGTTGCAGCTGATTCTTCCTGGAAATGGTCAACAGGGGAAATCACGCGAAGTTTCATCTGTGAAGAAGATATTGATTTGCGCAAGAGGCAACAGGGGTGGGGCCAGAACGGTTTTTTGGACACATCATGGAAGGGTGCAGTGGTTCTTAAAGGACCTGACGGGGCGATGGTTTGCCAGATGGAACGACCGACGCGTGTGATTGAAGTGATCAAACCTCAGAATCTGTCGGCAACAGCCAATGGCAAGAGCTGGGTTTACGATTTCGGCCGCGAATTTACCGGTAGTCTGCGATTCCGCGCATCCGCTCCGGATGGAACGGAAATCAGGATGACAATCATTCTGCCGGTTGGCGCAGAAAGGCGGGTCAGCAGGTTCATTCCGGCTGGGACTGGTGTCGAAGAATACTTTTCGCGTTTCTGTTATACTGCAATTACCCGTGTACAGATTGACGGTCTGACATCGCCGCCATCGCTTGATGATCTGAGTGGGGTGATGATTTCCGGGGTCGATGAGGTTTCCGGAGGCTTTCGTTGTTCGAACGACCTTTTGAACTGGCTGGACGGGAGTGCGCGAAGGACTCAGCGTAACTACACAACTTTTTTGCCCAACGATCCCACCCGTGAATACAAGGCCTGGATGCAGGATCCGCAGAACATGTTTCGTGCGGCTGTCCATATGTACGATTCTCGCGTGATGTATGAGCGTTGGCAACATGACATACGCGATTGTCAGCGTGATGACGGCAATGTGGCAAACGTCGCTCCCGGCCCATATTGGTCGGGTTGTAACAGTCCCTGGTGGGGTGGGTGCGTAGTATGGCTGCCGTGGCATTGGTACTTGGAATATGGGGATCCGGGCCTGCTGTTCGAGAGTTACGAGGTGATGAAGCGTTACGTGGACTATCTTGAAAAGGTGGGCAAGTACCATATCCAGGACTGGGGATTGCATGACTGGATTTCAATCGAATATACGCCAATGAGCATTGTCAACACGCCGGCCTATTATCTGTATGCGCAGGTTGTCAGTCGCACGGCAGGAATGCTGGGCAGGACGGAGGAATCTATTCGTTACGCGAAACTGGCTGAAGAAATTCGTGGCAGTTACAATGGTAAATTTCTTGATCCTGTGACGGGTATATATGGAGTTTCCGGCAGTACCGCGAAAATGGAGCGATGGTGGGATAAATCGCGGCCGGAGGATGTGCATGAGACATGGTGGACTGGCAAACGGCCCTGTACCCAGGCCGGTCAGGTGTTGCCGCTGGCGCTTGGGCTTGTGCCGGAGGATGTGCGCTCCAAAGCCGAGTCTGCGCTGGTGCGTGAGATTGCGGCGCACAGCAACCGCGTCTCCACAGGATTTGTTGCAACCCCATACTTGCTGGAATTGCTTGCAGACCTCGCGCCAGGGGCGGGATATGATATGACCTCAACCATGGATTATCCGTCGTGGTACAGCATGACAGCCGGTGCGTCAGGAGTATCCAGGCAGGCATCGGATCATGATCTGATGCAGGAGGGCTGGAGCGGGCGGCCTGTGATGATGCCCTCGCTTGGCGGCAACATAGCCGGCTGGCACATGTATTCGCTGGGCGGGATCCGTTGCGATCCGTCCGCGCCCGGCTACAAAAAGATCATCATCAAGCCGAACATGGTTGGCGATCTGCACTGGGTTGAGAGCTGGTACGAGTCCGTACACGGTCGGATCATAAGCAACTGGCGAAAACGCGGAGCACAGTGCGTCATGGACATCACAATTCCTGCGAATACGACAGCGACGGTGTATGTGCCGGGAAGCGATCCGGACAGGATTACCGAATCCGGCAAGCAGGCATCACGGGCGTTGTGTGTGAAGTTTCTGCGGATGGACAAAGGTTGTGCAGTTTATGAAGTAGGGGCGGGTCGTTACATATTCAGCATGCAGGTGACCCATGAGGCGAAGAGGCGGTGACCGGAGTGATTTGGGACATCGCAATCAGGAGGAAAGAATGAGCAAAGTTGCAATGAACATGTTGGCCGTTTGTATTGCTTTGATATTGATAGTTCCCGTGATTGGAGGGGCTGCTGATTCGGCATCCTGGCCGGCGATTGCGTCCGAGTGCAAGCCGTGGGCTTACAACTGGTGGCTCGGTTCGGCTGTTGACAAGGAGAACCTGGCGAAGGAAATGAAACGCTACAGCGACGGCGGGCTCGGAGGTATCCATATTGTACCCATTTACGGAGCCAAGGGGGCGGAATCGCGATACATTGATTATCTGAGTCCGAAGTGGATGGAGATGCTGGCGTTTGCCGTGGAGGAGGGGAGGAAACTCGATCTCGGTGTGGATATGACGACCGGCACAGGTTGGTGCTTCGGCGGGCCGAACGTCACGCCGGAACTCGGGGGGCAGACATTCAATCTGGAGAAGATCAAGATTGGGGCGGGATCGCCGCCTCCGAAACTGCCGGTAGACAAATCAGCAGTAGCGATCCAGGCGGTTGCTGCCGATGGCGCCAGGGTGGACTTGAAACCCCTGCTCAAGCCGGATGGAACGTTAAACTGGACGCCAGGTGATCGTGCTTGGACACTATATGTGTTGAAAACCAGCTTTACCAAGCGGATGGTCAAGCGGCCGGCACCGGGCGGGGCCGGTCCCATGATCAATCCGTTTTACGGTGAAGCCATGCTCCGTTATCTGGAGCGGTTCACGGAGGCGTTTGCCTCGCAACCATCCAGCGCCAGGCCCAGGGCGATGTACCACGATTCCTACGAGTACTTTGGCGCGCAGTGGTCGCCTGACCTGCTCGAGGAGTTTGCCAGCCGGCGAGGATACAGGCTGGAGGATCAGTTGGCGGCTTTTGGCGGCGATGGGGATAAGGCTGTTATGTCGCGGGTCAGAGCCGACTATCGCGAAACGGTTTCGGATCTGATGGTGGAAAAGGTGTTTCCCTCATGGGTTGAATGGTGCCACCAG
>CAJBSZ010000542.1 GCA_903958395.1 uncultured bacterium
GCGTGACGGAGATTCTTCCGGGCGGCGGCGCGCTCCTGGGGGAGCAGGACGGGCCGATTCAGAATAGAAACGATTTTGAAAAATATCCATGGGCGGATGTGCCGCGCATATTTCGCGAGAAGTCGGAGCCCAGATTTATCGCGTTGCGGGAAACTATGCCGGCCGGGATGAAGGCTATAGGCGGGATCGGTAACGGTGTGTTTGAAATAAGCGAAGACCTGGTCGGCTACGAGCAGCTGTGCCTGATGATGGTGGACGACCCGGATCTGTTTGCCGATCTGTACAGGAAGATCGGCGATTTGTTGAAAACCCTCTGGGCCGAGTTCCTGGACAAATTCGGGGATGTCTATGTTGTCTGCCGGATCGGCGACGATATGGGCTTTAAATCCGCGCCGCTGATGTCACCTGCCACCCTGAAGGAGCATGTAGTTCCCCAGTACCGGCGCCTGGTAAAACTCGTTCATGATTCAGGACATCCCTTCCTTCTGCACTCGTGCGGCTGCATTTTCGATGTAATGGACGATTTGATTGCAGCGGGAATCGATGCGAAGCATTCCAATGAAGATGCGATAGCGCCCTATGATGAATGGATCAGGCGTTATGGCGGCAGGATTGGGCTTTTTGGCGGGATTGACACGGATCGCCTTTGCCGTATGAAACCCGACGACATCTATGCCTTTGTCCTGGAAGAAGGGAAGCGTTTCCGGCAGACCGCCAAAGGATATGCGCTCGGTTCTGGAAATTCGATTCCCGGTTATGTTTCTACAGAAGCGTACCTGGCAATGATCCGGGCGGGCGAGAGAATCCGAATGGAGGAAGAACAGAAGGGTGGTGCGGAATGACAAGACGCGAGCTGGTAAAGAATATTATTTCACGGAAGAAAGTTGACCGGTGCGGGTTCTGGCTGGGGCAGCCGCATGCGGATGAGTGGCCGAGGCTGCACGGTCATTTCGGTACAAAGACGGAGGAGGAACTTCGGGTAAAGGTTGGCGACGACTGCCGCTGGATATGTCCGCAGTTTTACCCTGACGGCTACAGGGATCCGCAGGGCAGAGAGTTGTTTGATGCGGGTCTTGACCGGTCAAAGCACATGGCGCCGCCGCTGGCGGCATGCGAAAGTGTTGCTGAGGTTGAAGCCTTTGCCTGGCCGAAGCCGGAGTACCTGAACTTTGATTCCTGTCTGAAGGATTTGAAGAACGCCGGTGATGTCTACCGGATGAGCGGATTCTGGACCTGCTTCTACCATAACATGGCGGATCTGTTCGGGATGGAGGAGTACTTTGTGAAGATGTACACCCACCCGGAAGTTGTCCAGGCGGCGACTGACAAGGTGTGTGAGTTCTACTACGAGGCGAATGAGAAGTTCTTCAAAGCGGCAGGAAAGGAAGTTGACGGTTTCTTTTTCGGGAACGATTTTGGAACGCAGTGCAGTTTGATTTGCAGTCCTGAGCAGTTTGACCAGTTCATCATGCCGTGGTTTCGGAAGTTTACTGCGCAGGGACATAAGTTTGGTCACCAGGTGATCCTGCATTCCTGCGGATCGATATTTGACGTGATCGATCGGCTGATAGACTCTGGCGTTGACTGCCTGCACCCGCTTCAGGCAAAGGCTAAGAACATGGATGCAGCAACGCTGGCGCGCGATTTCCAGGGGCGGATAACGTTCCTTGGCGGAATCGATACGCAGGATCTGCTGACCAATGGCACGCCGGAAGAGGTGCAAGCCGATGTGCAGCGGGTTAAGCGGCTGCTCGGGCCGAACGTGATAATAAGTCCGAGCCACGAGGCGATTTTAGCCAATGTGCCGCCGGAGAATGTTGAAGCAATGGCGAGGGCAGTGAGGGAGTAGTTTACCAGAGCGACATACCCAGCTGGCCTCTCAAAAAATTGTTTCTTTTTGCCTTCGTTCATATCTTTCCCCAGAAAATTGATTACGAACAAAGAAATACACTTACTATGTCGTGATTGTAAAGAAAAACACTTACGTTATGTTTAGAACGACCTCCCGCCCTTATGAAAAGACAGAAATATGCTTACGAAATCGGAAAATGACTTACCATCTACTGTCTTCGAGGATAAACGCTTATCCCACCACACATCATGCGCGCAGGCTTTCCGGCCTCAGGCCAAACTCGCTCAATCGTTGTTTTCGCCATCTGAATCGATTCAGATGCCTGAAATAGCGTTGCTCAACGCTGGCGGATCACTTCAAAGATTCCGCTGAAAAACCCCATACCGACGGTCCGCGAGGCCGCGGACCCTCCCAAGATTCTTCAAATGGCGGGCTTTTTCAGTACGGGAGGAACGGCGGCCTCGCCGTCCGTCGCGGTTTTTCAGCGGAATCACAGCTTGCAACCCGGCGCCTTGCCCAGGCATCCCAGACGATGGCACTGGAGGATCAGGCGCTCAAGGCCGAGGAGAACAAAAAGGGTTTGTCCGGAATGGTGAACGAACTGGTCGATGAATTGCCTTCGAATCTATGGAGCGAATCAAAGTGAGTCTTGATGCTGGCAAATCACTTCCGGTGGCACATTGGTGCACATTTTGTACGCCAAAACGAGGAAAACAGGATTTCGAGGATTCTGATAAGCGTCTCAAGCCCTTGCGAATAATGTAATTGCGGCAATATCAACGATCGGCCTTGTTAATCCCCTTGATCGCCATAATGGCCGCCTTGGATGCATCCTTGAGCTTGAGTGAGGGCACCAGAGCCGCTGATGGCGCCGCTACAGAAGTGAACACCCTGGGTAATCGCGTCAGAGCGGTTGAAGACCAGCGAAGGCCGAATTACGATCACATCATGTTTACTCTGATGGCAGATCAACTAGTCTTGATGTCAGCAGGATCCTTACTGTACTCTGCTCCCGTTATTAACCGACTGCCTGACTGGAGATTATGATTATTACAATTGCCATTGTCGCGATACTTTTCGGAATGACCATTTTTGTGCATGAACTCGGCCACTTCCTTGCGGCACGCTGGTGCGGGTTTGTGGTGGAGACCTTTTCCATCGGGTTCGGCCCCGCGATCTGGAAACGGAAAGTCAATGGCATCATCTATAAAATCGGATGGATCCCCTTCGGCGGCTATGTGGCAATTCCCCAACTCGACCCCACCGGCATGGCCCTGATTCAGGGCTCAACTGAGACTGAGGAAGGCAAGGAGACTCCTCCTGTGACACTCCTGGCCATGCCGCCCTGGAAGCGTATTGTTGTCTCGGCCGCCGGCGCGGTGGGCAATATGATCTTCGCCCTCATCCTGGCCTGGGTTGTCTATATCGTGGGTAAGCCCGCCACGCCCGCGGAGGAAAGCGCCCTGGTCGGCTATGTCGCCACCAACAGCGGCGCCTATGCCTCCGGGCTCCGCATGGGCGACGAAATCCAAACCGTCAACGGCGAGAAGATTGAAAATTGGACCGACTTCCTCATGGCCTGTTCCCGCTACCAGACGATCACCGTGACCCTGAAGCGCGACGGAAACGCCATGACACTCACCATGCCGGGCGAGGAATCGCTATTTAAAATGGACGGCAAAAGCTTGTGCATGATTCTCGCAGTCGATGCGGGAATGAGCGCCGACCGCGCCGGCCTGAAGCGGGGCGATATCATCACCGGCCTCGACGGCCAAACCATCATCAGTCGCGCCCAGCTCATCGCGCTGGTCACGGAACGTAAGGGAAGACCCGTCCCCATCACCTTCAAACGGAACGACATTACCATGACCGGCCTGGTGACCCCCGACTATGATGAGGGAACCAAACTGGTTCGTATCGGGGTTCAATTCAACCCGAACGAGGTGGATTTCGACCGGATTGTGCATCCCGCCCCCATGGCCCAGATCAAATCCCATTCCCTGGCGATCTTCCGGACGCTTCAGGCGTTGACCACGCCCAGTCAGGCCAAGGCGACTTCCAAGCAGGTGGGCGGACCGCTTGCCATTCTCATCAGCTATTACTTCATCGTCAAGGCCAGCCTCATGGTGGCGATCTTCTTCACCTGCTTCCTGAATGTCAACCTGGCGATCCTCAATATCATGCCCATCCCGGTTCTCGATGGCGGCCACATCGTCTTCTCGCTCATCGAAATGATTTTCCGTCGACCGGTTCACCCCAAGGTGGTTACGGTATCAACCAATATATTCGCCTTTCTCCTGATTGGACTTTTCGTGGTATTAACGTATCGTGACGCCCTCCGGTTTACCCCGCTGGGCGGTCTGGTGAACAAATTAATGGGACCCAAAAACCAGGCCACCGAGCAGGTTCAGCCAGCCGTTGCGCCCTCCAACACCCCCACGACCCCGTCAAAATAAAATGCACACCACCCTCCCCATCACCCGGCGCCTGACCCGCCAGATCCAGGTGGGGCCGGTTGCGGTCGGCGGAATGGCGCCGATCAGCGTGCAGACCATGACCAAGACCGATACCCGGAATGTCGCGGCTACCGTCGCCCAGATCCGCGAAATCGAATCCGCCGGTTGCGATATCGTCCGACTCGCCGTCATTGATGAGGACGCCGCCCGGGCGCTTGAGGCTATCCGGCGCGAAGTGAAAATCCCGCTGGTCGCCGACATTCATTTCAACCACAAGCTGGCCCTGATTGCTCTGGAGGCGGGCATTGACGGCCTGCGGATCAATCCGGGCAATATTGGCGGCCTGGATCGTGTCAGGGAGGTGGTTAAAGCCGCCGGCCCCCGCCAGGTTCCCATCCGGATTGGTGTCAATGCCGGGTCCCTGGAAAAGGAGCTTCTCGAAAAGCATGGCGGTGCCACGGCCGCGGCTCTCGTCGAAAGCGCCATGCGCCATGTCCGGATTCTTGAGGATGCAGGCCACCCCTGGATTAAGATTTCCGTCAAGGCCTCGGATGTCCCGCGCACGCTTCAGGCGTACCGGCTCCTTTCCAAAACCACGGATCATCCCCTTCACCTGGGAGTAACCGAGGCGGGTACACTCCTGAATGGAACCATCCGTTCCAGTGTCGCCCTGGGTATGCTCATCGCCGAGGGCATCGGCGACACGCTCCGGGTTTCGCTGACCGACCACCCCGTGCAGGAAATCCGGGTGGGACTCGAACTCCTCCGCTGCCTGGGTCTTCGTCCGCCGGGCGCCAGCGTCATCTCCTGCCCCACCTGCGGGCGGATCCAGATTGATGTGGTCTCCCTGGCTCAACGGGTGGAAGCCGAGTTGGACCAGTATTACCGGGCCAACCCGACCGCCCCGCACCCGGCGATCGCCGTCATGGGCTGTGTGGTCAACGGACCGGGCGAAGCCCGTGAAGCGGATATTGCCATCGCCGGGGGCCAGGGCAAAGCCGCCCTGTATGTCCGGGGTGCCTTTCTGGCCACTGTGCCGGAAGCCGAAATCCTGGACCGGCTCATGGAGCAGGTCAAGACATGGCGCGATTAGTAACCGCCGCGTTTGAGGGCATGGCTTCCGAAGGTTTTCCGGAGTGAATCCACGGCCTGATCCAGCTTCTTGTTGCGCCTGTCCACCGGAGCGGCAACGGTGTCGGCGAAAAGATCCGGCTGAACCGGGGCGGCCTGTTCCGGGGTAGCCAGATTATGAACGCCGAAGCCAATCAAACGGATCGGACGTCCAATACGCTCCCGGTCGAAAAGGATAAAGGCGCCATGAATCAAGTCGCGATCCGTGTCCAGAGCCGCCGGAAATGACATCTGGCGGGTAATCGTTGAGAAATCCGCGAATCTGATCTTGATCTGGGCCGTGCGCGCCAGTTTTCCTGAACCCCGCAACCGGCCCCCAACCTCCTCAACCAGTTCCAGTAACCGCTGCCGCACCCGCACAGCATCCGGCTCATCCCGGTCAAAGGTATGCTCATTGGAGATGCTCTTTTCCTCCCACTGCGTAATCACCGGACGATCATCCCGACCCCGCACGAGCTCCTCCATGTCCCTCGCACCGGCGCGCCCGAATAACGACTCCATCACGGAAGGTGAAAGAGCCTGTAGCTGGCCAATGGTGCGGATTCCGTCCTTTTCCAGCCGGGCGGCCAACACCTTCCCCACTCCCCACATCTTGGTGACCGGCATCGGCGCAAGAAATGCCATGATTTCCGGCTCCGTCAGGGGGACCACCGTCAAGCCGTCAGGCTTATTCATGTCGCTCGCAATCTTGGCCAGAAACTTATTGGACGCCACTCCGACTGACGCGGTGAGGCCGATCCTGGAGCGGATACGCGCCTTGAGTTCCCGGGCAATCGTCACGGCATCGCCCCAGATATGCAGGGCCCCGCTGACATCCAGAAACGCCTCATCCAGCGATAGAGGTTCTACTAATGGGGTGAATTCCTCGAAAACGGTCATGATCCGGGCTGAAATTTCGGAATACCGCTCCATCCGCGGCTCCACGAATACCGCATGCGGGCAGAGCTTTCCGGCAGTTCGGGAGGGCATGGCCGAATGAATGCCAAATTTGCGGGCCTCGTAGGAACAGGTCGCAACCACACCGCGCTTATCGGGCGGGGATCCAACCACCAGGGGTTTCCCCTTCCATTCCGGATGATCCAGCACCTCAATGGCCGCATAAAAAGCGTCCATATCCACATGCAAGATGGTCAATCCGCGATTCATGAGTCCCATGTTCATCGAAAGAGATGCATCGTGCGACGGATCGCTTTTATTGTCACCTTTTAACCGGTCAACTCGTCAGGGAACGCCCGGCTCATCCGTCAGATGCGGATCCGCAACAACATTCCCGATAACATCCGGCAACCCGCCCCAATAATTATTCTGAGCCCAAAGATCCTCGCCATCCCCAGTATTATCCCAGCGTATCCCGACATCACCATTGCCCGTCATGGAATTATTTCCATAAACGGTTTCTGTGCCGAAGTCATACGTGCCACTATCACTCTCGATCGCCAGATCAATGCCGTCTCCACTGTTGTTCTTCGCCACATTGGAGCGGCCCGTCAGAGTCAAATTGAGACCCACCGTGGTATCGATACTGATCCCGTCAGACCCGTTTCCATTCGCCACATTGTTCAGGATCGCGATGGCGCCATCCGTTGTGGAACTCAAGACCACCCGAAGGCCATTCACTCCATTGCCGGAGGTCGTGTTGTCATGGAGATTAACAGCGCCCTGTCCGTCAATACTGTCGGATTCAACCAGGATTCCGTAATGGATGTTCCCTGATGCGGCAACATCCCCGATGTCGACAAAACTATTACCCTGACTACGTGCAGCGACATGAATTCCAGAATCGCCATTGCCATTAACCTCGACGCCGCCCGAAGAAAGTCTGGGAATAATATCCATCCCGAGAAAGTCAATCCCGCCGCCATGAAGCCTCATCTCCTGAACCGCATTTTCAGATATCCAAACATGGCTGTTTCCGTCGGAAAGTGACGTGCAGTCGGTTTGAATGAAAACTCCGTCATTTCCATTTCGATTCGCCCGGATATCCGTCAGGGCGGCTCTCCCAATACCCCCGCCACTCAGCCCGACATCAATACCCAACCCACCAACATTCCGATTGGCCTCAATGCCAGCCAAAACCAGATAAGAAGCGGTCCTGGAATCACTCCTGACCTTCAGATTCAATCCGGATAATTTATTGTCGTCGGCCATAATATTGATTCCGCCCAGCATGGCCTCACCCGTTTCTCCGAGTTGAGGCGATGTCGCCGAGACGCTCGCCCGAATACCATCTCTGCCGTTTCCGTTGACCCTCGTGTCCACAAACACCGCCACTGCCTTTTTAGTATTGTCGGCTTCGACACTGATCCCATCCAATAAGTTTCCGGAATAGACACCCGACACGCGTGCCCTGAAGGTATCGCCCCCTTGGGAAATGAGGGAAGCGCCACTTCCTCCCGACCCGGTGACACTGTTGTTTGCCAGCGTCAAATCCACCCCGGTCGTATCGAGGGACTGTACGTCTATTCCGTTCCCCCACATGCCTTCAATCCGGTTGTCTGAAATTTCGGCGAGGAGCGAGGGAATAGCATCGGATCGAAGCATGACGCCAGACTCCATGCTTCCACTGATAATGTTGTGACGAACACTGACGCCAGTCACATTCTTACCGTAGATTCCGGTTACATTGGCGGCAGGCTCCTTAAACGCAGGCCGGGGAGAATCCGGCTGGGTAATCTGGAACCCGGCAACCGTCACATTATTAGCCAGTGTGATGGCGGGCCCCGTTCCCATACCGTTCACAATGGGATAGATTCCACCAAGATACCGGGCACCCTGCCCGTAGATCAGGGCGCCGCTACCCCACAGGGTCAAGCCATCACGCAACACCACATTCTCGTAATACTGCTGGGTCGCGTCCCGCACATACACCATCGTTCCGATCGCACTCTGGACGCCCGTATTGATCTGGCGATAGGGGTTCTCCCAGGACCCATCCTCCACGCCGCTACGGTTGTCGTCATCCACAAAAGTCACACCCGAAGCCAGCACCAGATTGAAATCCTTCCGGTCGAGGCTCGTCATTTTCTTTTCCAGGATCCGGCGATCGGAAATCACTTCCTCAGGATCGGACATATCGCTCCGAATATGCAGATCGCGAACCACCATTTCCGTCATGCGGGAGGCAAAGGGCGGCTTCACGGGGCCAGGCTTGAACCCATCCAGGGCGCCGGCAAACGGATTCTTGCCACGGCTCAGGCTCGCCAGGTCAAAGGGAACCGAGAGTCGAACCCCGACGGAATACTTCGACCCCAGAAGCTCCCTGTCCTCAAACCAGGCGGCGTCCAAATAAAGCGAGGGCATCGGCTTGATCTCCAGGCGCCCCTTCATGCCGGTGATATCATCGCCATAGTGGGCATTGTAGTCGTAATACCCGGCAAACACTTTGACATCCGCAAAGTCAGTAACAACGGGAATCGGCAACAACGCTCCAATTTCACAATCAAACCCATCCATAGCCTGCTCGGAAATCTGATAATGCTGCAACGTCTTCACATCATAGGTGGAGGTGACGTCATAGCCATACTGCGTGATCAAATGCCCCTGCCCTGTGGGCGCGTACCAGTAACTCCCCTGTTCCTGGGTTTTCGATGTTGCGGTGGCGTAGTGATCCGCCGTCTTCTTCCCGGTCTCGGGCAAATACGCATTCACGCGGGCATCGACCCAGGTGCTCAGGAATTCCAGCCCGCATCCGAACTGGTTGAACGTGTTGTCCAGCGAGGTATTCCGGAGATCATAAAACAGATTGCCCCCGATGATGATATTGCGATCCGGGAACAAATGACGGTAGCCCAGCCCGATATTGAATTCCTGACCGTCGCTGTCGTTCCAGGTTCCGCGCGGATTGACGAACATCAAGCCGGACTCGAACTGGATGACCGGCACCAGGATGTCGCCAAAGGACTCCGTCTGCTGATCCCCGAAGTGAATCCCCAAGTTCAAGCGTCCGGAAGGAAGCGGATTGCTCCATTCAGCCTCAACCGGAGCGGACTTTTCAAGAGCGGGCGCTGCCATCGCAGGTTTCGCCTGTTGTGCCTGCACCAGGGTGGTCATCCCAAAACCCAGCACCATCGCCGCCACCGAGACGCTACCCCACATTGCTTTCATTGCGACCACTCCTCACTATTATCCAATTCTCAAAACAGGACAAGATTAATTCACTAATCCAGTACACTACTCACGAAGGACATCCTGAGAATTATGCAAATATCTTAAGCGAGTCGAGCGCAATAAAGAATTTTCAACAATTCTCATTTGGTTTCAACGAGGAGAAGCGCTACTTCAATCATCCCGGGGCCAAGCTGGATCGCCGGGTCACGATGAGTTCCATGGATGAACAGATTGGAGCGGAGTTGTTCAACCATGGCCGCGTGGGCGGCCTGCCAGCCCGCATCGTCGTGTGTCATCGGGTTGTTGATGGGCGGTTCCGGGCTCATGCTCTCGTCTCCACTTCCTATTCCTGGATATTATCATTTGTCTTGTGGCAGCAGGATCCAAGGAGTAGGTGTTATCGTGTTTCCGAGATGATGATGAAGCCATCCAGCCAGACACGTGAGGATCTTGCACGGCTCTTTCCGGGCTCATTTGGCCCCATCCATCGCCCCCGCGTGCTCTGGGCGGGAGTCGGGAAGGGGGCAGAGGAGATGGCCGCCCTTCAAGGCTGGATTGATTGGGATTGGCACAGATGGAGTGAAGCACCCGACTCGTGCTGCCGCAACATCTTTATTCCGATCGACCCCTGATGGTTTTGTCGCTTAAGCGACACCCGTATCGTCGCCGCCCACCCCGTGACCTATATGATGAGCCTACGGCTCCTGATAAGCATCAAATCTGCCCTGATGCCCCGGTGACGGCGAGGCCCAGTTTCCGGCAGGTATTGGCAACATGGCTGCCGTGCCAGAAAATCGTTCCGCAGTGGGGACATCGGAAGAAACGTTCCTGCCGTTGATACACATTCGGGTGAACCAGTGCACTGGCCTCGTTTTTATCCACCAACGTATCGAGCTTAACGTTGCACCGGATGCACCGGCTAAACAGATCGGATTGCGTGTCCAGCCCAAGTTCTTCAACCACCGTTCTGAACTGTCGAACCGGGTCGGTCTCGGACAGGATAATCCCATTGCGCACCGGGGGATACTGCTCTGCCAGATGAGTGTTCCGGGTGACGAATATCCTGCCTGTCGCATTCGCCCGTTGGATCAGGTCATGGGTGCGTACTCCCGTGTCCCAGTCGGCATCATACCCGATAATGCGAAGGTATTTTCCCAGCCTGATGACCATGTGGTCTATCATAAAGCAAGGTTTGTTGATGGGCGGATCCATGCTCATGATCTCGTCTCCCCTCCCCATTCTTGGACATGATCATGCGCCTGTTGGAATCGGCTGCCAAGAGCAACGTTTTGTCTTGTGGCAACTGTACCCGAGAAGCAGGAGTTATCCTGCTTCCAAATTAATTACCACATGGATGGGCAACGAGCTACCAGAAGAAAACCCAGAATCACCATCAGGAGCCCGCCCAACTTGCGGAGTTTGCGTATTACCAAACGCCATTTTGGCTAAAGTAATTATATTTCTCTTATGTAGGGGGTTGCCGGGAAAACCCGTTTTATAATCCGCATAATCCGCAAAAACAACACCCTCACGAGGTGCTACACCCGGTTTTTCACAAAACCAGCCCTGAAAACGGGTACCTTTGTACCGAAAACCAGTACATCGGGACCGTTTTTCGGTACAAATGTACCGGATTTTAGTGCCCGAACCCCTTAATTCCTACCCCGAATCATCCGTCCAGCCAGCGCTCCCCATGCTCTCGGGGTGATTATTCAGGGAAAGATTACCTGACAGTCTCTTCCGCCCTCATGGACATTTCCTCGGCTGCGGTGATGATCCCCTTGCACATATCAGACCGAACCCCTTAATTTCTCCCTTTTCTCCAGGGTGATCGGCCAGGCGAATGCGTACCCTCCCGCCCACCCCGTGACCTATATGATGAGCCTCCGGCTCCTGATAAGCCTCAAATCTGCCCGGATCATCCGGTGACGGTGAAGGACCTGAATTCACCGGTGGCGTTTAAATAATGGACATTAACTGAATCCACTTGGGCGTGAGGTGGCCCGAGGCGGTGCCACTCGACAAAGTCTTTCAGAAGCCATTCTTCCCCCTCGGCAACAGTCTCGACAGAGCCGTCATCGCAGTTGCGGATCCATCCGGTGAGGCCCAGACATTCGGCTTTCTCTTGCGCATACATGCGAAAGCAGACTCCTTGAACCCGGCCCCGTATGTGGATCTGCACACGTTTTATCATGGTTATGCCTGTCTGCCATGCACCATGGGCACGAAATTGACGGCAATATCGACCTCCTGCTGAATCTCGCCATGGGTCTTTCTTAGAAGCACCAGACGCTTTGATACGGTATCACGGCGCTACACAGCATTCGGCCAGAGACGGCGCAACTCACTGATTTGGTTTTCAGGCGGATGCGCCGCATGATCGATTTCAAACAAGATCTGGTGAAGGCGGGCATCCCCTACCGGAACGACCAGGGACAGTTTGTTGACTTCCACGCCCTGCGGCATACGGCCAATACCAATCTGGCCCGTGTGGGAGTGGGCGAGCGCATCCGCATGGCCTTCATGCGGCACAGCGATCCCCGGTTGACCAGCAGTACCTACACCGATGCCAGCCAGCTTCCGGTGGCCGAAGCGGTCCGCCTCTTGCCGAGCTTCAGGCAACCCGACGCACACCCTTACGCACAACTGTACGCACAAACTTCAGGCTTTTCAGGTCCTGTAGCGTCACAACCGGTCACAGGTTGCGACAGGTCAGAAGTCGATGAACCCCTTGAAAACAGAGGGGATAGTCCTGTTTTGGCGCATGAAGTCTCGGGAAGTCAAAAACGGAAGAATGGCTCCGGCGACAGGGCTCGAACCTGTAACATTCTGGTTAACAGCCAGACGCTCTACCATTGAGCTACGCCGGAACAATGGGTCGTAAAAGAAGGGGCGCATAGTAGCAATGGCCCCAAAAATGTCAATCTGCTGTTTTGGTCATTTCCAACATGGTTAATGAACTTGCCACGGGAACGCTTTTTCTGGCATTGTCCCGCTTTCTTTTGGGCCAGCTTAGCTCAGTTGGTAGAGCAGCTGATTTGTAATCAGCAGGTCGCGGGTTCGAGTCCCACAGCTGGCTCCACTTTAGACCCCTGTAAACATTGAAGATCATACGTGTTTGCTGGGTTATATGCCAATACTTCAGTTTCGGCATAACTGCCCATAATTCCCGATGATACGCCACCATTAACGTCTGGTGGAGTCAATATTAGGGTTGCTGGAAGACGACCGATGAAGGCGCACCGGCACGGGTCAAGCACGTAACTCCCGCCCAGTTGAAAGGCTGGACTGAAGTGATGAGCTATCAGGGAGAGACCGATGGCGGTCACGCCCTACTGTGGGTCAGGGAAGTCATGCCCGACCGTCCGGTAAACCTACGCGTCGACAAAGAGACAGGACTTCCGCTGGAGGACCAGAATCCTAACAGGTGCTGGTAACAGAAAGGTCAAGGAGCGCCCATGGCTCCTTTTTTACCCATCGTACCGATCCGCTGACCTTTATGCGTGGCACGCCGGCCACTGATAAGCCTCAGAGGGAAGCGCCCCCGCCCTTTTGTTGACGAAGCTGCGCCTCCAAAATGTTGTTTTTCCTGCGCTCACGCAGAAATGCCATCATCCACAAGATTGTCATAACCGCCAGCGGAATGACTGCAAAATAGAGAAGTTTTTGCGAATCAGCACACGCGTCCTTTAACATGACCCTATAAGCCGCAGAACTGGGAGCGGCGACGTGAAACATGGCCAAAAGATCTACTCCCTTGGCAACCAATAATATAGCCCACCCCAAAACAACGGTGGTGACGATGAGAAGAAGCGCCATCACAACTTTTCGATGATCACGTTTCATATAACTCCATTTACCGAAACATATTTATAGGCCTTACGGTATTCCAAGGGCTCTATTTGTCAGGGTTGCAGAGGGAGGATCCGGCGGCTCATGCATCTCGTCACCGCCATAGTTGCATCTTTCCCTCCTTTCGTTATGCTTCTGAGAGATGAGATAGGCATCCCTCTCCGCTTTCGCTTTTTTCTCCGATATGACGGCAACGACAGAGATAATTACCGTAATAACTAGGCAGACAACAAGGCCGAGCGTGGACTTCTTCATAGGGATCTCCTTATGAGGGCATTTTGGTTCCAACATCCATCGACTGTCAATGTTCATTCGACCCTTCTCATCTTATCCCCTCTTTGATATCACCCCACCACCACCCAGTTGGTTTGAATTGATCACCTGCTCCCGCCGGCACCCTCTTAATTGAATAGCGTGCCACTCCCGTAAGGGTCATAATGGCCCCATGGAGGATCGACCATGAAACGTATCGTATTTCTATTCGGCTCTGCCTGTGTGTCGGTCGCTCTGGCCCAGTCCTACACCGTCCAGGAGCCCGGCAAGCTTCCAACCTACGTACGCTCCACTTCCAGTGGCGTCACCATCACCAAGCCGGGCCAGCTTCCCACCACAGTGCAGTCAACCTATGGGGGTGGCGCAACAATTAGTACGCCAGGTCAGTTGCCCGTTTATGTGCGCCCGTCCTACGGTGGCGGATCCACAGTGACGATCCCCGGACAGCTACCGGTCACCATCACCCCCACCTATGGCGGTGGCGCTACCGTCAACACTCCAGGGCAGTTACCAACCCGCATCCGCTCCACTTGTGGCGGTGGCTATACGGTTGAACGTCCCGGCGAGCTGCCCATCACGATCCGTCCATCCTATGGGTCATCCACCACAACAGCCGCTCAAGTAGCCGCCTATCTTTATCCGGTTACCAAGCCTAAAGAGAAAAATGAGAAAATCTCCCATAATGGTAAGCGGCAGGCAACTAAACGCTAAAAAAGGAAATAACCATGTTCACACTGCAACTCAAATCAACGGCTCCGTCATTCAAATTGCCCGCAACGGATGGACGGACCTATAGCCTGACGGACTTCAGTGATGCCAAAGTGTTGGTGATCTTCTTCACCTGTAAGGATGCCCACTGGATGCCGCCGGACGCCTGTGACCTCGTGTAATCCACCAAAAGAAAAGTTAATCGTCCCATAGACGGCACTGCCCGGAAGCGGTATAATGCGGCTGCAGGGAGAGACACAGGCACAGCTAAGCCAAGGCCGGCTTCCGGCCAAGAAAATTGGATAAACTAAGCTGACCTTGTGGGGACTCTCCAGAGCCTGAGCGGCACACAGCGAATAGGTTCGCCGGTGCCGCTCACTTATTTTCATCTGAGTGGCACCCTGTCGGAACCCCACATATGTGGTCCACAGTCCGCTATTTCCGGCGGCGATGGGCCTTTACGGTCTTCCTGGCCTTGGCGACAACCTTCTTCACCGGCTTCATCGCATCGAGCCGCTTCCTGGCCTCGGCCTTGCCGATGCCCTTGATCGCCATAATGGCCGCCTTGGATGCATCCTTGAGCTTCAACATTCCCTTCTGTCGCTCCCAAGCCCGAACGCCTCCAAGAGAAACCCCTGTCAATTTTCCTAGTTCCTCCTGAGTGAGCCCTAATTTCCGCCGAAGGCTCTTTACCCCCCTGCCCAGGATCCTGACTTTGTCGTCCACGGGGGCCGCAGCAGGGGCGGGCTGGGTGGACACCAGATTGATGACCACAATGTTCAGCCGCTTGACTTCCTTCTCCAACGTGGTGACCCGGTTCTTCAGGTCAGCCACATCCGGTCTGACTTTGGCATTTGCTTTACGTACGGGCGTAACGGCGACTTTGGCCTCATGGCGTGAGATACGGCTGATTTCTTCTCTCAGGACTTTGGCGATGTTCGGCATGCTGGCTCCTTTAATGTTTCCCCATAAAATACGCTTCTGGGGCGGAAGTTCAAATGGAATATGAATAGCCACATTCGCTTGTCCCCCAGCTCTCTCTTTGGCACAGTCTGCTACTCGAATGAAACCATACCGTACAACTTACGCCGCCAGCGGATCCCGGGCCCAGCCCATCAAGCCCGCTCAAAATCACCGCAAGGATAAGTCCTGTGGCGCCGTGCCCACCCCGACGCGGCACAGGAGGAGGATCGACTGCACGAGGAGGCTGAACTCAAGCGACAGCAGACCCGCGCCAAAGGCAAACAGCCTGACCCCTTCTTCGGTGACGAGGATCCGGAGTTGGATGATATCTTCGGTGATGACGCCTTTGAGAATGATGGCGAATGGGGCACCTGGCACGATGTGATGCCGGTGAGGCCGGTTTGGGCGACCATAGCCCCGTTTCCCTGATACAATGGTTGACTCGGCAGCTTAAGGCAACTGCCCAAGCGACGAAGAACGAGATGCGGAATAAGCGGCGGGATCCAGCGTGGGATTACGAGACCCGAATCCGGAACCCCCGTTATGTGCACGATGTTAAGACCGACCTGCAGGGCATGGTGGTCAATCTCCAGTGGAGCCTTGATGAAATTGAGGGTGAACTGGCTCGCCTTGCCCGTCTCGCAGGCCGCAAGGCCAAACACCCCGCACGGACTGACTGGATGTGAATGACCAGGCGAGGGAGCACAGAAACTTATCCGTCACCCAGAGCGCCCTGACAATTTCGGCTTCGCTTGCGGTGTAGTTGGTGACAATGAATGCATGGCGCGCGCCGGGAAATAGAATAAAGGCCGGTTAAGTCGGGTATCGGATGAATGTGCCGTACGGAACTGACCATGCGCCCCATAAAACACACCTCACGGATTGCGACAACAATCCTTGCCGAGTTGACAGTTACCCTGAATTATTATTTCCAGAGCTTTTGCATGTCTTCAAGCGAGCGGCCTTTAGTCTCCGGAACCAGGCGCCACACGAAGACGGCCGCGAGCAGGCCCATCAACCCGTAGATCC
>CAJBSZ010000543.1 GCA_903958395.1 uncultured bacterium
AAATGGTGAAGACCGACGAATACGATGGCGCCGGGGTGCTCAAGGTCGAACTGCCGTGGAGCAATATTCCCTGGTCGCCGGACTGGGTCAAGTCGGTTCGCTGGGCGGCCCGCGAGGCCGGACGGATCGGCATCGAGCTGGGCGTTTGCGTCGGCGGGATCAGTTGCGAACTGTTTAATCTGCCCCTTGAATATGGCGAACAGACGCTCGTGTATGCATTGAAGGCCGTGAAGGCTGATGCGCATATTGACGAAATCATTCCCGTGGCAGGGAAGGCCCGCCAGACCAAAGACGGCGCGCCGAAGTTTTACCGTGACACCGCAGTGTTGGCGGTGCCGGCAAACGGGGATATCAATCCGGCGCAGGTCGTCGACGTGAGCCGTCATATGGATGCCGCCGGTCGCCTGATCTGGGATGCTCCGGCGCTTGCGGCAGGCGCGACCGGCGGATGGATGATTCTGCGCTTCGGGCACACTGTGTTGTCCAAGGGTTGCATCGATCATCTCAGTGCCGAGGCCCTGGAAAAAAAATGGGCGGTTGAAACGGGGAAGATGCTCGCGGAGATGACTCCGGAGGAGCGCAAGGGGGTCGCCTTTGTCGAATGTGACAGTTACGAAGGCAAGTCGCAGACGTGGACCGCGAGGTTTGCCGAGGAGTTCCTCAAACGCCGGGGTTACGAGATCAAGCCGTGGCTGCCTGTCCTTGCGGGCCGGGTGATCGGTGACGCGCGCCAGAGTGCCTGCTTCAGGCGCGATTACGAATTAACGATAAAGGATCTGATTGCCGATAATCATTACGGAAAGCATCGTGAATTGGCCCATGCCAATGGCCTTAAATTTTATGCCGAAGCCACGGGCCCGCATCAGCATCAGTCCGACCGGCTCAAAAGCCTTTCCCGGTGTGACGTGCCGATGGCCGAATTCTGGATGCCCGGCTCGCATCGCGGGGTTGACGACCCCAAACGTTTTCTACTCCGCGATGCCGCCGCAGCGGCCCATGCCTACGGAATGAAGGATGTGTTTTGCGAGGCGTTCACCGGTGGAAACGATCCCTGGCGGGAAACGCCTTTCTATATGAAGCAGTGTGTCGACCAGGCGTATTGCGACGGACTGACGCGCCCCTGCATTCACGGGTACAATATCTCGGCCTGGCCGGACGCCGCTCCGGGTATCGTTTATTGGGCCGGCACGTACCTGAACCGTTACACCACCTGGTGGGAACAATCCCCTGCATTCTTTACTTACCTCGCCCGTTGCTCGTACATGTTGAGGCAGGGCCTGTTCGCCGCCGATGTGGCTGTCTTTGATAACGATTCGTGCCAGGAGATGACACGCAAAAAGTCATGGGACTCGCTGAAGGGCCTGCACGATTACGATCGCGTGAACTCGGAAGTCATCCTCACGCGCATGAGCGTCAAAGACGGGCGCATCATTCTGCCCGACGGCATGAGCTATCGGATGCTGGCGATGGACAAAGGCGGGCCGGTGACTGTCGAACTGATGCGCAAGCTCGTGTCGCTTGTTGAGTCGGGTGCTACGGTCATGGGGGAACGGCCGCAGGAACCGTCTGGTGTAAGGGATGATCCCGCTGAATTTACGGCGCTTGCCGACCGGTTGTGGGGGCGGGAAAAGAGGGAAGAAGCCGGCATCCGGCAGGTCGGCAAAGGGCGTGTTGTCTGGGGCAAGCCGGCACTGGACTATCTTCATGAAAATGGCACGCAACCGGATTTCATGTGTAGTGGAGTCAGCACAAAAGGTGTCATCGACTGGATCCACCGCACGGCCGACTGGGGCGATATCTATTTTGTGACGAGCCGCTGGCAGCCGGTGGAGCAGATCGAGTGCAGTTTCCGAGTGAGCGGGCGGATCCCGGAATTGTGGGATCCTGTGACCGGAGCGATTCGCGAGGCCGGCGCTTTCCGGCAGGAGAACGGGCGCACGGTTCTGCCGCTCAGGCTCGACCCGTTTGGCTCAGTCTTCGTGGTTTTTCGCAAGCCGACATCTGAAACTGCGCGACCCGGCAAGAACTGGCAGGATTACGGGCTTGTAGCGAAGGTGGAGGGCCCTTGGACGGTTGAATTCGATCCGAAATGGGGTGGCCCGGCCCGGATTGAGTTCGATCAACTGCTGGACTGGACGCAGCGGCCCGAGGAAGGCATCAAGTATTACAGTGGGAAAGCGGTGTACCGCAAAGTCTTCGATCTTGCGCCAGTGGTCAGCAATAACTCGCCACGCCTGTGGCTCGATCTTGGAGACGTTCGTGAAGTGGCGGAAGTCCGTTTAAACGGAAAGAACCTCGGGGTACTCTGGACGAAGCCTTTCCGGGTGGACGTGACAGAGGCGATTCGCACGGGGAGCAATCATCTGGACGTGACGGTGGTGAATCTATGGCCCAACCGGTTGACCGGCGATTCATTCCTGCCCGAGGAGAAGCGTTACACGCGGACCAGCATGACCAAGTACACGCAGAAGAGTCAATTGTTCCCGTCGGGCCTGCTGGGCCCAGTCTCGATTCAATCAGTTAACAAGTAACAAGGAGAAAATGGAGTATGAACGCAAGTAAACAGTTGTTGAGTATAGTTGTGACGGGGTTCGTTGCCGTTGCCGTGGCCGGGCAGGCCCGAAGTGGGGAACAAAAGGCTGGCGGTTCCGTGGCGCCATTTGTCGTGAAGGGCCCGCACATCGGGGTCAACATGGCCGAGATGAAGTCCGCCGAAGACCTGCGGAGGGTGCCGGGGATTGTCCGGGCCTGGAAAACCCCGGGGCAATACGGGAACTGGACCCTTCGCGATATCAACGGAGACGGTGAGCCGGAGTGTTTTGGAAACGATACGAACAGCGTCGCGGCGACGGCTTCGGACGGGATGAAGGAACTGTGGCGCGTCGGCGGCATCGAGTCCACCGGCAACGACAACCACCTGTGGTGCGAGGACATGGACGCCGACGGGAATTTCGAGGTCGTGATTTTCGGCAACGACGCGATCTGGCTTCTCGATGCGCGGACCGGCTCCGTGAAGAAGAAGATTCCGCTGGGAATATCGGAAGGCGGCGAGAAGCCCTGGTACATCGGGCACTTCTCTGACCGGAAGAAGTGGGACATCGTCGTGCTGGTGCGCGGGGAAATCAGGGTTTACACCGCGGAAGGCCGCGTGGTGTTCACCTACGGCAAGAACATCTTGTCGGGGAATATCCTGTATGCCGCAGACCTTGACGGAGACGGGTTTAGCGAGATCATCCACCCCAGCGACAGCGGTAATTACGTACTGGATCATGACGGCAAGCTGCTCTACAACCTCGGCGGCAAGCACTCGGATGGGCTTTTGATCGAGGACTTTGACGGGGATGGCCGGCTCGAGATTTGTGTTCAGACGAGCGGCTGCACCTTGGACGGCGACATCCTGATCGTGGACGCTATCACCGGTGCGATCAAGGTCCGGGAAAAGGATGATCCCGCGGGACACTTGCAGATGTTTGCCAGTGGCCACTTTTTGCCGGGGGACAAGGGCCGGCAAATCTTCTTTGCGCCGCGGTCGGACAAGTGGCTGATGCGGGCCATTGACTGCCGGGGTAAACGTCTTATACCGACGGCAGGGGCACCGTCTTTAAAGCCGGAATCCGCCGGTCAGCCGGTTTACGCGCATAATCACAGTTATAACAAGCAAGGCCGCAGAATTGCCGAGCATGTATGGGCTGCGGACGCCGACGGCGACGGGCTGGACGAGGTGTTTATCTCCAAGGGTAAGAAAGCCCGGTGCCCGACCTATGTGGCGTGCTACGACGGCGACGGCACGCTGTTGATGGACGTGAGGTTCGAGGGTGCGAAGTGGGCCTGTCTGAACCATTACAACCGCTACGTGTACCGCTACGTGTGGGACATGAACCGCAACGGCCGGAAGGAAATCGAGTTCCAGACCGACGGGTGGGTGATCCTGATGGAAGTGCCTCAGGAGCTGGATCGGCCCAGGGATGTGAAGGAAGTAAGGGAATGAATAGAATTAAACACTGGCGTCCCATAGGCAGCGTTTTATGATCTCAAAAGCTTGTATTTGCTGAGGTTTTTGAGTCGATTGCGAGACTGTGATTGTTGAAATCTCCTTCGTAATCGTAATCATAATCGTAATCGTAATCCTTTCTGGGGCAGTCGATTACGATTACGATTAAGATTACGATTACGATTAGGATTTCTATGGGATGGCAATGAAAAAGCGACGTTTTATGACTAAACAGCAAATGGCCGCTACAGCACTTATACTCGGGTTTGGATTGACAAGTTTATCGATGACGGCGGCATTCGGAGCGGCGGAAGATCCGCTCTCGCAGGGCTTCGTCAATCCGCCGGCTGAGGTGCGCCCGGCCATCTACGGTGACCCCATGCCCGGCGGCCCCATTCCTGAGGCGGTGATCACGCGGGACCTGGAGGAGATGAAGGCAAAGGGCATTTCGATGTGCCTGCTTTACACTCCGGAGCGTAACGCCGAGCGGGTTTATCGCGGAAAGAAGCTCATTTACGGCGAGACGGCTCATCAGGTTGTCAAGACCGACGAATACGATGGCGCCGGGGTGCTCAAGGTCGAACTGCCGTGGAGCAATATTCCCTGGTCGCCGGACTGGGTCAAGTCGGTTCGCTGGGCGGCCCGCGAGGCTGGACGGATCGGCATCGAGCTGGGCGTTTGTGTCGGCAGCGCAAGTTGCGAACTGTTTATGCTTCCTGATGGTAAAAAAGACTCTCCCGATCGACTTGAATATGGCGAACAAGTGCTGATTCATTCTTCCACGGCGGTCGAGGCGGGCGCCGCTGTCGATGTGCTTATTCCGCGGCCCAACGTGAATATCAGGAAGAAAAGTCAACTGTTCCCGTCGGGCCTGCTGGGCCCGGTGTCGATTCAATCAGTTATTAATGTTCTCATAATAATCCAGACATCCACTGGTGGACGCCGACCTCCGGGCGGCGTCTGACCGCGCCCGGAGGTCGCGGTCCACCTTGGAGGATGTCCAGATTATTTCAGGAACATTAGTAACA
>CAJBSZ010000544.1 GCA_903958395.1 uncultured bacterium
AACTGGTCGCCAACACGTACAAATCCACAAATCAACGATGTACTTGAGTTTAATAGCGGAGGTAATATAATTGTTACCAATGTACCTGATCAAACCATAGGGCAATTGTTGCTATCGAACAATACCAACCTTGAACTTCAAGCTTCAGCACCAGTAACTTTAACTATTAAGGGGGAAACAGGAGTTGATTTAGATGTTCCGGTAGGTTCAGCACTCAGTATTGCTCAGGTAGCAGGCGGAATAAATATTGCTTTTGCTACAGGCGCAACCGCTGCAATTGGAGGGAATTTTAGCACTAATAGTGGCATCAACGTTGGTTCCGGAACATTTACAGTTGCATCAGGTGCTTCGTTTATCACTAATGGAACCATTACCGGCGATGTTACCATTGAACGTGACATAACTGCAGGACCCGAAATAAAGCATCATTTTGTTTCGCCAATTACAACCAATGTTATCAATTCGTCAACATCGGTGTTCAATGGTTCGAATTTAGAAAAATACCTGGAGCCTAATGGTACCTGGGCAAGTTTGGTTCTCAATGACCCAATACTTCCATTAACAGGATATAGCATCAATTATCCAACAGGAAATACCCGCACTTTAAGTTTTGTAGGAGCCTTGCAACCAACACCGGTAGCTTATACCAATTTGTCATACACTAATCCCACCACACCTCCAGGCAACGAATCGGGCTATCATTTGGTTGGAAACCCATATCCTTCGGGGATAAATCCGGAATTGTGTACCCTCAGCGGCGATTTAAATGCATTTGCTTATGTGTGGAACGGAGCAAATTATAACCCACTTTCGATTGGTACAAGCGATTTCCCCGGCATCATTGCATCGCTTCAAGGATTCGTTGTACGAACCGGTTCTGCTACAAATTCCCTTACACTCACTTCAGCATCAAAAACGCTAGGTGGAACTTTCCTTAAGAATACTGCTTCGTTGCAGGATAGGCTTAAACTTACCGTGAATGGAAACGGTTATTCGGATGTTGCTTACATTCGTTTTGTTACGGGTTCAACAACGGGTTTCGATCAGGCATTGGATGCTGGAGAATGGAAATTTTTCCAAGGGGGTTGCCAACTGGGAAATGGCCGCGCCCAGTGAGGTTGGCGTCACACCTCCAGACGCGAAAATCGAGAAGGGAGAATTCCATCTCGGTAAACTAAAGGCCTCGAGTCCTGGATATATCACCTTGAATCAAGCGGTGAATATCCGAAAAGGCAAAAAATACAAGCTGACATATGAGGCAAAAGGAGAAGGAGCCGGGCAGTATCTGGTTGCCCTTCATGATCCCGGCAAACTCGGGCATGTTAGCAAATTGTTCACACCTACGGCATCGTGGGAAACCATTGTGGTCGAATTTACCGGGCAATTCGACACGGACGGTGTGTGGGTCCGCCAATGGCTTAGAGCGACAAAGGGCGGCAAGCTGAAAGAGGGTCGAACGGTCAACACGACTCTGCATGAAGTTCGTGAGCCCAGAGGGGATGCCCCGTCGCGGACCTGGCTGACGTTTGCCATAGGCGGTCTCGACGGTTCAATCGCCATTCGCAACGTTTCCCTTGTTGAAGTGCTGAAATGATAAGAATATACAAATATTTGCCGGCAGCGAGAACGACCTGTTTATTGATGGGTTTGATTCTTCTTCTGGCCGCGGCCGACAACAGTCTCTGCGCGCCGGACCCTCGGAGCACTCGGACAAAAGAAGCGCTTTGCGAGGCCTGGACCTTTCATCTCGGTGATGTGGAAGGCGCAGAAAAACAGGACTTTGATGATTCCAAGTGGCGAATGCTTGATGTGCCGCATGACTGGAGCATTGAACTGCCGTATGATCCTAAAATGCCCGGCGGCTCATCGGTCGGTTATCTTCCCGGCGGGATCGGATGGTATCGCAAAGCGTTCGCCTTGCCGGAATCCGACATCGGTAAGGTCATCGTCATCGATTTCGACGGCGTCTACATGGACAGTCAGGTGTGGATCAATGGGCATCTTCTGGGGCGTCGCCCGAATGGATATGTCGGGTTTCGTTATGACCTCACGCCGTATCTGAAATACGGTCTTGAGAAAAATCAGATCGCGGTTCGCGTGAATGTTGAACCGAACGGCAGCCGCTGGTATCCGGGAGCCGGGCTCTATCGCCACGTCTGGCTTGTGAAAATGAATCCGGTGCATGTTGCTCACTGGGGTACCACTGTCACGACACCTGACGTTTCCAGGGAAAAGGCAACGGTTCGTCTGCGCACCGAGGTGGAGAATACATCGGGAGCATCCGAGGAAGTGATCCTCACATCCGTGATCATTGATCCACAGGGCACTGCGGTGGCGACTGCGGAATCCAGGCAGCGCGTGGCCGGGGGGGCGAAGCATCCGTTCGACCAGTCCTTTGTCGTGACTCAGCCGCAACGCTGGTCTCCCGACACGCCCGACCTGTATCAGGTTGTCTCAACGGTCAAAGCGGACGGAAAGACGGTGGATATGTATACCACGCCGCTGGGCGTACGGACCTGCGACTTTACGGCCGACCGGGGCTTTTCCCTGAATGGTGAGCATGTCGATATCAAGGGGGTCTGCTTGCACCACGATTTTGGCGCGCTCGGAACCGCCATTTCTCCCCGCGCGCTCGAGCGTCAGTTGGAAATCCTGCGGGAGATGGGCTGTAATGCGATCCGCACCAGTCACAATCCGCGCGAGCCGGAATTCTACGCGATGTGCGACCGCCTGGGCTTTATGGTGATGAATGAAGCGTTCGATGTTTGGGCACAAAAAAAACTAGGGAATGACTATCACCAGTTCTTCAAGGAGTGGCATGAGCGGGACTTGAC
>CAJBSZ010000545.1 GCA_903958395.1 uncultured bacterium
CCGATCTGGCACCGTACCCATCTGTGCTACCCAACGTTTTTTCGTTTCGGTCACGCGTCCCGTCGCTCCCATTATCACCTCGCCGCAACGGAGCGGTGGACAAAACCGGTTTACGGTTTCGGGTGATGCTGGCGTGGGTTACACCATTCTGGCCTCAACCAACCTAAACGATTGGACCCCCATCCTGAACCTATACCCCCCCGTGCTCCCTTTCCAAATTGCTGATCCCAATTCTGCCAGTTTCCGTTGCCGTTTTTATCGCATTGCTTTGGCCCCGTGGGTGTTGTGGGACGCCGACGCGACGAACTTTTTGGCGCGGGCTGGTATTCCCCTTGACGCAAGCAACACGATTCCGACAGCCATTAACTTTCTCGCCCGCAGCGCCAAAGCTCACGGCTGGTGGACGAACTGTGACGCCATCTACCCGTTTGTGGGCGGCACCAGTGCCTCCCACTCGCTCAATCTCAAATGCACCAACTACAGCGTCCTTTGGAAGGGGAGCATGACCCACGATGCGAGCGGTGTCATCGGGGACGGCTCAACCGGCTACGGGGACACCCAGTTAAGGCCCTTCGGCGCGAATTGGGCGTTTCAGCGGGACTCGGCCCATCTATTTGTCTATAGCGGAACCTATGCTCTGCCAGAGTATTCCTCGTTGCTGGGCTGTTCGGCGGTGGATTATTCGAGTTGGGCGACCCTGTGGTCGGTTGCTGGAGTGGTTGGTGGCGCACTTAACGAACCATCGCAAACGGGGTTGGGAATGTATTCGGGTGACTTGCGGGGACCGATGGTCGTGAGCCGAACTGGTCCGGCAATGGAGTTCCTTGCCCTGGGTAAGGTCGTGTGCCGTGGCGTCAGCAAAACCCGCGCCATACCTCAGGCGAACGTAGGTGTCCTGGCCGTTATTCATGATGATGGTAGTGTGGCACACTATTGCTCTGCCAATGTCCGGGGGGCAACCATTGGCCACGGGTTGACCGAAGAACAGTGGGGGGTATTTCGGCAGGATTGGGACGAGTTCGAGGAGATGTTGGGCCGCAAGGTGCCGTGAGGCCCTGGAACAACGGGTTGAGCGTCGGTCAGCAGCGTCGAAGGGAAGCGGCGGCTTGATGGGACAAAAGGGACATTTGTCAGGAATGGAGTGAACTCCGCTTCGCCCCCAGGCATTCGACGCGGCGGTGGGTCACTTCGGCTTCCGGTAATCGCCACGGCTGAAATACTTCTCGAGCCAGACGTAGAGACAGATGAAGAGGTAGCGGCTGCCCATCTCCTGGAGCTTGAGCTTGGCCTCGCCGGCGCGGCGGTTGCGCCAGGTAATGGGGATGACGGTCCAGGAGAATCCGCGGACAATCGCCTTGAGCGGCAGCTCCACGGTCAGGTTGAAGTGCGGGGAGATGAGCGGGCGGCAACCCTCGATGACCTCGCGGCGGTAGGCTTTGAAGGCGTTGGTGGTGTCGTTGAGGCGGATGGCGAAGAAGGTTTTGAGGAAGAAGTTTGCCAGGCGATTGATCAACAGCTTGAATTTGGGGTAGTCAATGACCCCGCCGCCTTTTACGAACCGGCTCCCGAACACGCAGTCCCAACCCTTGTTCAGCTCCTGCCAGTAGCGCACCACGTCGCGGCAATCGTCGGATTCATCGGCCATCATGATGACCGCGGCGTCACCTTTCATGTGATCGAGTCCGCAGATGATGGCCCGGCCAAAGCCGTGCGGGCCCTCATTCCGGATTGGGACCAGGGTGGGCAGCCGGGTCTGTAGCTCCGTGAGCAGTTTCCAGGTTCCGTCGGCGCTGCCATCGTCCACCACGACGAGTTCGTGGGGCACCTTATGCAATCGCAATTCGAGGTGGAGATGCTCGACGGTCGAGCAGATGCAACCCTCCTCATCACGCGCCGGGATGACCACCGAGAGCAGGGAAATCGGGCGTGGCTGAAGAGGAGGGGGTGCGGTCATGTTTTGA
>CAJBSZ010000546.1 GCA_903958395.1 uncultured bacterium
ATGTGATGAGTTACGCGATTGTCGTGGCGGCTACCGCCTCCTCCTCGGTCGGGCAACAGTACCTGGCGCCCTATGTCGCGGCCAGTCTCGGCGAATATTTCATGAACGAGCTGGGGCGCGATGTGTGTGTGGTGTTTGACGACCTCACCAAGCATGCGTGGGTTTATCGCCAGATGTCCCTGCTCCTGGAGCGATCCCCGGGGCGTGATGCCTATCCCGGGGATATTTTCTACCTGCATTCCCAACTGGTGGAGCGCGCGGGGAAATTGCGCCCCGAACGGGGCTCTGGCTCCATGACTTTCCTGCCCATCGTTGAGACGGTGCAGGGCGACGTGACGGGTTATATTCCCACCAACATCATCTCCATGACCGACGGGCAGCTTTATGTCAGTACTCCGCTGTTCAGTGAGGGCTTCAAGCCCGCGATTGACATCGGTTTGTCGGTGTCTCGTATCGGCAGCAAGGTTCAATGGCCTGCGATGCGGAAACTGGCGGGCATATTGCGCCTCGAATACATCCAGTTCAAGGAGCTCGAGAAGTTGACCCGTATCAAGGCGGGGGTGTCCGAGGCGGTTGAAAAACGCCTGCGGAAGGGCAAGGTGGTTGCCGCCATCCTGAAGCAGGATAAAAATGATCCGGTTCCCATCGAGACGCAGGTGATCGTTCTTTATGCCCTGGCGAATGGCTTTATGGATGGCCTGATGCCCGAGCAGGTTGCGGATTACCAGGTCGGCGTGATGGCCGCCATCCGGAAGAAGAACCCGGGCCTGATTGAAACACTGGTGGAGAAAAAAGATCTGACGGAAGACATTAAGGAGGGGCTTAATGAGCAACTCACCGCGTATGGTACTGGCACCGTTTAAAATTAAATTTTCCGAGACGGGCGTGATCAAAGACATCAAGAAAATGATTGTCCGCATTACCGGTCTTCCTTCCTGCCTCAACGGGCAGATTGTGGATTTCGGCGAGGGAAACAAGGGAATCATCATGGGGTATGACCAGGAGGATGTCCTGGCACTGTTGCTCGGGGATGACGCCGGAGTCCGGCTGGGGCAGACGGTGACGGCCACCAGCGAACCCTTTTCCATTCCAGTCGGGGAAGCCCTGATCGGGCGCATGGTGGATGCGCTCGGCAATCCGTTTGACAACCAGGGTGAGGTGCGGACCGACACCATCCGGCCTGTGTTTTCCCCTTCGCCCCTGATTGTCGAGCGGGCTCCGGTGGAGCATTTCCTGGTCACCGGAACCAAGATTGTCGACGCCATGGTGCCCGTGGCGAAGGGGCAACGCCAGTTGATCATGGGCGACCGCATGACCGGCAAGACGAGCATTGCCCTGGACGCCATTCTCAGCCAGGCCGGGCGCGACGTCATCTGCATCTACTGCTGCATCGGGAAGGCGCTGGTGGCCCTTGAGAAGGTGCTCTCGGTCATGTCCGAGAAGGGTGCGTTTTCCTATTCCATCATCGTGGCGGCCACCGACAGTTCCACCGCCGGGGAGCAGTACATCGTGCCCTTTTCCGCCGCCACCATTGGCGACTACCTGATGCGCAGGGGGAAGCATGTCGTGATCGTGTTTGATGACCTGACGAAACATGCCTGGGCCTACCGCCAGATCTCCCTGCTCCTGGAGCGTTCCCCGGGCCGTGAGGCCTATCCCGGTGATATTTTTTATATCCAGACCCAGCTCATGGAACGGGCCGGGCAATTGAACAAGGAACAGGGGGGCGGCTCCATGACCTTTCTCGGTATAGCGGATACTCTGCAGGGGGATCTGACCGGCTATATCCCCTCCAACCTCATTTCCATTTGTGACGGGCTTGTGAACCTGAGTACCGCCATGTTCAGCGAAGGCATGCGGCCTGCGGTGGATTATAACATGTCGCTCTCGGTCGTAGGGGGGCGCGCCCAGCCTCCGCTCCTGCGGGAATTGAGTTCAAACCTGCGGCGCAACTATCTGGAATATACCGAGGTGGCGCGGCTGAGCAAACTCCAGTCAGGGATGTCCAAGGAAGCCGAGGCGGTCATGAAACGGGGGCAGGTTCTGGTTGCCATGATGCAACAGTCTCAACAGAAACCTGCCGGCCTGGCGGAGGAACTGCTGATTCTGTATGCGCTTCGCTCCGGCACTCTTCAGGATCTGGACAGTACGGAGTGGACGCGGTTCAGGGGCGAAATCGGGGCGTTTGCTCATACGAAAGATCCGGAATTGGGCGGGGTGGCGGAAGCGGCGACGGGGTTGACGCCGGAGTTGGAGTCAAGGCTGAACGCGATCTTGGTGGCCTTTTTCAGGACGGGGGGCTGACCGTGGCGGCAACATTTTCCCTCAAGGTGCTCAATCCCAAGCATGTGGTCTTTGAGGGGCCTGTTGAAACGCTATTTCTGCCCGGGGATGCCGGCGAGTTTGAGTTGCTGGCATACCATGTTCCGATTATTAGTCTTTTGAAAGAGGGCGAGATTGTGATTGACTGGAAGACGCGCATTCCGATCAAGAAGGGGATGGTCCGGTTTTCGAATGACGAGTGTGTGATTTTGCTTGAGGAGAGGCATGCGTAATTTTGTAATATTCCTGGTGATATTTTTGACGGTTCTGGGGCCATCGGCGGTCATCGCCACCATTGGCTATGCCAGTATCCGGGCGCTGGGTCGCAACCCCTCCGCCGCCCAGAAGATTTTGCAGGCGATGATTATTTCGCTGGTGTTTGCCGAATCCATCGCAGTGATTGCCCTGTTGGTACTGTTTCAATTGTTTGGTCGGTGACTTTTTCTCCCTCTCCCTTGAGGGGAGAGGGTGGGGGTGAGGGTGGTATGAGAGCGCGTGAA
>CAJBSZ010000547.1 GCA_903958395.1 uncultured bacterium
ATCCATTCGGGATGACCGAACTCGTTGCCCATGAAATTGAGGTAACCGTGGCCGGCGGTGGCCAGCGTGACGAGCCGGATGATCTTGTGCAGGGCGATTCCACGATCCACCCGCAGGTTGTGGGTGAACACGCTCATGGAGGTGTACATGTCGGCATCGATCAGCCGGAAGATGATGGTCTTGTCGCCCACCAGCGCCTGATCATGGGACTCGGCATAGGAAATGGTTTTTTCGTCCTGCCGCCGGTTGGTCAGCTCATAGTACAGATTGCCCACATGCCACTGCTCATCGGACACTTCCTTGATGAGTTTGATCCAGTGGTCGGGTGTGCCCATGGCGAGACGATAGTCGAAACCGATTCCCCCGGCTTCCCCGGTCGTTCCCAGGCCGGGCATACCACTGACATCCTCGGCCACGGTCAGGGCATCCGGGCGGACTGTGTGGATGACCTTGTTGGCCAGGGTCAGGTAGACGAGCGCATCGTCGTCCACATTGGCGCCGAAGTAATCCTCGTAGTTCGTGAAGGCCTTGCCCAGACCATGGTCATAATAGAGCATGCTGGTGACCCCGTCGAAGCGGTAGCCGTCGAAGTGGTATTCATCGAGCCAGAACCGGCAGTTGGAGAGCAGGAAATGGAGCACCTCGGTTTTGCCGTAGTTGAAGCAGCGTGAATCCCAGGCGATATGATCGCCCCGGTTTCCCTCGTGAAAATATTGGCTCGCGGATCCGTCGAGCCGGCCGAGGCCCTCCAGTTCGTTTCTGACCGAATGCGAATGGACGAGATCCATGATGACGGCGAGTCCGGCGCCGTGGGCCGCATCCACGAGGGCTTTCAGTTCCTCGGGAGTGCCGAAGCGGGAGGATGCGGCGAAGAAGCTGCTCACATGATAGCCGAACGAGCCATAGTAGGGATGTTCCTGGATGGCCATGAGTTGGATCGTGTTGTAACCGGCCTCTACGATGCGGGGCAGGATCTTCTCCTGGAACTCGCGGTACGAGCCGAGCCGGGGCTCGATCTGAGCCATCCCGACATGAGCCTCGTAAATGCGGGGCGCCTCATTGGAGCGCCGGAAGTTTCCGTGTTTCCAGACGTGGGACTGATCGGGCCACCAAACCTGGGCGCTGAATATTTTCGTGGTGTCATCCTGCACAACGCGCCGGGCATAGGCGGGGATGCGTTCTCCGCTCCCGCCCGGCCATGACACGAGGAGCTTGAACAGATCCCCGTGCTTGAGGCGGTTGGCCGGAAGTTTGAGTTCCCAGACCCCGTTAGTGCCGAGCCGGCGAAAATAGAAATCCGTTTCGGGAGTCCAGTGGTTGAAGTCCCCGATGAGGGCAATGGATCCGGCGTTGGGCGCCCATTCCCGCAAGACCCAGGCTCCGTCCTCTGTGCGATGCAGCCCGAAGTATTCATGCCCGGCGGCAAAGTCGGGGAGGGACATCTGCCCCTGCGTCAGGCGCTGTTCCGTATCCCGGATATGCTGCAGCCGGCGCCGGATCACCGGCTCAAACGGCTTGAGATAAGGATCACTCGCAACCAGAGGAATCTCTTTTTCAATCATTTTATTCCTCCCCTCGTTGCTCATAGAAGCATTCTCCTTAATCCCTTAACCCCTCTCCTCACCCCCTGAACACTTCAAATGTGCGCGACTGGCCGTCACCCCGGCTGATCTGTACCGTGATGATTCCGTCATTGTCGCAGGTATAAGTTTCGACGGCTTCGGTGGCCAGATCCTCACGGGGGCTGATCCGGTCCGGGTGCAGCGACTCATTGACCGCCAGGCCGGAGTCGTAGGGGAACAGGATCTCGGACCAGGGGCGAAGGCCGGCGACAGGTTTGCCATCGGTGTCGACGGATGTGCATTCCAGATAGCGCAGGCGCCCGATGTTGTGGCGAGGCTGATAGCGGATATCCGTGCTGATGGGGGCTTCACCCCGGGAGGGCAGGCGGAGGCCGGCGTGGAAGACCGGAGAAAACACCTCACGGGTTCCGTGGTCGGCCAAGCGGATCACCCCGAAATGCCGGGCAAAGACCTCATGAACGCGAACGGTTTCGGAACTGTGGATGGCCGCACCCATGGCCGTGGCGCTGAAGGGCTTATCGGTGGTGAACAGCTTGATCTTGGGGAAACGGCGAGCGATCAGTTTGCTGACCACGGGCAGGCGCGATGAGCCGCCCACCAGGTAAATCGTCTCCAGATCGTCATTCCCGGCGCTCGTAATCACCTCGGCCAGTTTATCGACGGCAGGCTCGATTTGTTCAGACAGGCACTTCTCGAAGGCGGCGGCGGTCACTTTGACGGCGTTGCCCGGAAGCCCGATCTCCTCGGGATCCAGAGTCAGGCTGCGGGATTGGCCAGTGCTCAACCGTTCCTTTTCCCGGCACGACTGGATGAGCAGAAGTGTGCGATGGAAGTGGGTGAGTCCGTCGAAATCAAGTTTCAGCTTTTCGCAGAAAAGCCGGGCGAGGGTTTCATCAAAATCGTCGCCTCCGAGCGTTTCGATCCCGGAGGAGCCCAGCACGGTGTAATCGGTCGCATGGATTCGCACCACCGAGGCGTCAAACGTGCCGCCGCCCAGGTCGAAAACCCCGACGGTCATCTTCAGCTGCCGCGCCTTGGCCCGGTTTCCATGGACGAGCCGGTCGGCCAGCTCGATGGCGGCCGCGGAAGGCTCATTAAGCGTGCCGATGACAGAAAAACCCGAACCGCGGAAGGCGCTACGGGTGAAATGGCGCTGGGCCCCATTGGCATTGGCCGGCCAGGTGAGGACCGCTTCAAGCGGTTCGCCCGGGGCGACAATTCCCGAGGTTCGTACCGAGGCGCAAACCGCCTGGGTGAACTGTCGGAAAGTGTCACCCATATCGAGCCCGCCGGGAATAACATCGCCGGCAAAGCGCATGCCATCCACATAATCCCGAAAACGCCGCTTCATGGAGCGGATGGGGATATACCGCTGGGCGGCGCCCGGCTCAGCCAGGGACCGCTCTGCCTCGGCGCCGAACCGCAGGGTGGCGGTGGTGGTGTCATAAACGAACATCGAGGGGAACACCTCCCGGGCCACGCGGCCGATCGAGGTGTCGGTGACATGCGGAACCAGGGGGTATCGTCCCCGGTCGGCGCAGACGACCACCGTGTTGGTGGTTCCATAATCAATGCCGAGGCGAGCCATGGTCAGGACCTCCGGTTGACAGCCACCAGGGCCTTGGCCACCACGATGCCGCGGCCGGTATGGAAGCCGGGCCGGATGGTTTCCGTTACGACGCCATCGGGGAGATGGCTATCCGAAATTTCGCGGGTCACGGTGTGAATCAGGGGATCCACATGCTCGAGGCGTTCGGCCTCGAACTTCATGGCGCCGAGATCGGAGAGGAGGGTGTCCATCTGTTCCGTGACACGGCGGGCTTCGCCTCCGCACGAGGCGGCGGTGTTGCGGATACCGACCAGTTCGCTGATGACATCATTCATCCGCGCCTCCATCAGGTCATTGAGAACCCGGCGCAGGGCATCCACTTCCTCCAGGGTTCCCGTGGTGACGGGCGCCATGCTCTTCACCAGATGAGTGCGCAGGGCGGCCACTTCCTGGCGAATCGATTCCAGGGCCGAAGAGGTGGGCTTTTCCGTTATGGCCACCTTGGCGGCGGGGATCTTTTTCGCGGGTTTCGAGATTTTTTTCACCGGTGCTTTTGCCGCCTTGAGGGTGCCGGATTTGACGGCGGTTTTTTTGGCGGATGGGGTCAGTTTTTTTATTTTCGCTTTCATCGTCAGTGTCCTATCGTTGAGAATCAGTTCAGTCCAGAAAACGGGCTCAGAATAGGCCAGATGGCGATAAAATCAAATTTATATTTCATTTGCGGGGGTTATCGGTAATCTTTCGCGCTTCTATGATTGATTTTCGTAATGTTTCTGTGGGATTCGGGGCACAGCAGGTGCTGAATGATGTGTCATTCCGCATCAATCGCGGCGAACGGGTGGGGATTGTCGGGCCTAATGGCGCCGGGAAGAGTACGATTTTTTCACTTCTGACGGATGAGTCGACCCAGGATCGGGGTGAGGTTTCGCTTCCCCGCGATATCCGGGTCAGCCATCTCCGCCAGCAACTCAAGCCGTCGTCGCCGGATATCAATCTTCTGGAATATTCCGAAAATGCCTTGCCGTCCCTGATGGAGAACCAGCGTGAGATCGAAGCGCTGGAAGAACGGCTCGGCGGGGCGGACGAAGTGGAGCGCGACCGGATTGTCCGTCGGCTGGGCGTCCTGCAGTCCGAATTCGAGCATCAGGGCGGGTATGCCCTGAGCGGCCGCGCCAAGGCGGCACTGGGCGGACTGGGCTTCAAGGCCAGTGATTTCCACGCGCCTTTTGTCTCATTCAGCGGCGGCTGGCAGATGCGCGCCGAACTGGCACGCGCCTTGGTGGCCGACCCGGATCTGCTGCTCCTGGATGAGCCCACCAACTTTCTGGATATTCCCGCTGTGGAATGGCTCCAGCGCTATCTCCGGGATTACAAGGGCACCATGATCCTGATTTCCCATGACCGCTATCTGTTGAATTCGCTGACCACGGTGACCATGGAAGTGGCGGGGGGCATGGTGACGCGATATGCGGGCAACTTCAGCAAGTATGAGGAAGATTGCCGGATGCGCCATGCGCAGCTGGAGGCCGCGCGCGGCAACCAGGACCGGCGTCGTGAACAGATTGAACGGTTTGTCGAGCGGTTCCGGGCGAAGAATACGAAATCATCCCAGGTCCAGAGCCGGATGAAGATGCTGGAGAAGATGGATGAGATCGAGATCCCCCGCGTTGTCATGCGCGCCCCCCGGATCAAGGTTCCGAGGCCCCCGCTCTGTGGCGTGGAAATGATGCGTCTCGACCAGGCGGGTGTGACCTATGACGGCGAGAACTGGGTTTTGCGCGGATTGGAGTTGCGGATTGAACGCGGTGAAAAGATCGGACTGGTGGGGTTGAACGGCATGGGGAAGACGACCCTGCTCAAGACCATCGCCGGACGGCTGCCCCTGAACGAGGGGCGGCGGGTGATGGGGCACAATGTGGTGATCGGCTACCAAGCCCAGGATTTTGCGGAAATGATGGATCCAGTCCGGACCGTTCTGGAAACCGTGAAATCGGCATCGCCCAACCTGTCGGAGCGAGAGGTGCGCGGCGTTCTGGGCGGGTTCTTTTTTTCGGGTGATGCGGTGGATAAGAAAATTGCGGTCCTGAGCGGTGGCGAAAAGATGCGGGTCGCGTTTGCGCGGCTGCTGATGAATCCCCCGAATTTCCTGCTTCTGGATGAGCCCACCACGCATCTGGATATTCCCTCCCGTGAGGCGCTGGAGAATGCGCTGCATGACTATGAAGGAACCATCTGCTTCGTGAGCCATGATATTGAGTTCACGCGGAATGTGGCCACGAGCATCCTGGCGATGACCCCGCCGACTGTCCGGCGATTTCCGGGCGGGTATGATTACTATCACGAGAAGATGGAGGCGGAGGGGAAGGAGCCGGGGAACGGGGGCAGGGGTCAGGGTTCAGGGGACGAGGCCGAAGAGACGGGTGGGGATCGGAAGGCGCTGAGGCGGGAGCGGGCGGAGAAACGGCAGGAATTGAGCCGGATCCGGCGCCCGCTTGAAACCCGCATCAAGTCGGCGGAGAAGAAGATTACGGAGTTGGAGCTGGAGCAGGACCGGTTATCGGGCGAACTCATGAAGCCCGCGCCCGGCACCGATTACGCTGTGCTCAATCGCCGACTTCATGAAATTCAGGCCACCCTCGCCGAGACGGTTGAAAAGTGGGAAAAAGCCTCCCGCGAACTCGAAACCCTTCCGGCCGAATAGAGCCGGCTTTCACCCCTTTCAGACAAGGAAGAGTGTGACCACCCGCTTCGCTTGAGGAAACGGAGGGTTCGAGGGAGAGCTTTTCGTCTTGGCACTGGGTAGGGAAGAAAATGTTTCGCGATTTTCAAATGGCGAGTACCCCAATTGAAAATCGCGAAACCCCTCCTCGGAAGGAAGAGGGGAAGAGTAGAACATTCCTGTTCTGTTTCACAATTCTAAACAGTCTCCAATCCCCCTCCAGGAAAGGTGTTGCGGCATTTTTTTTGGGGGTATTAGCCGCA
>CAJBSZ010000548.1 GCA_903958395.1 uncultured bacterium
ATGCTCCGGCGGATCCGCGAGCGCGAAGCGGCCGCCTTTGGGGTGAAGTTGAAGCATAAGGCGGCGAGGAGACCGGCCCTTTGAAGCGCCTTGGACCATGGAGAGTCCATAGAAAGACCGAAGGACGCGGAGCGATGCCCTGGAACGGCACCTGGCCTTTTCTTTTCTTTGCAGGTCCCGGGCCGGGCATCGCGTAGCGGTTAAGCACCGGTACTCCGGTGCGCTCTTCTGAAGAGCTGGCGGGCCAATGAAGCAAGGTGCGTGACCCGCTTTAGCGGGCGTAGCAGGTGCCGACAGCGGTCGGGGCGGAATTTTGAGCCCGGACCGATGGCGGTGCCTGGCACGCACCTTGCGGCCCGCCAGCACCGACCGCCGTAGGCGGCTTCGAGCCGTAGGCGAGTTCTTGGCGCTTGAAAGGGACGGGCGGGCGACGCGTTTGTGGAAACTGAACCCATGGGGCGGATCCCGCCTCCGGCGGGACGAGTCGACCCCGACGGTTCGTGAGCGGGTGCGAGGCTTTTGCGAGCACGAGCCGCCGCACATTTGCCATTTTGCGGGGGTGAGGTACGAACCTCCGCAATATGGCGCGACGGCGAAAGCGCACGATCCGTTGGGGTCGCGAGCGCGAAGCGGACGCTTCATGGGTGAAAGTTGGAACAATAAGCGGCGATCCGAACGGCCCTTTGAAGCGCCCTGGACAATAGGGTGTCAATAGAGAGACCGAAGGCCGCGTAGCGGAGCTGACGGCGCGGCACCTGGCCTTTTGAAGCAGGTGCCGTGACGGAGGCGGAGCGTAGCGGTATGAGCGCCGGGTCCCGGCGCGCTGAGATGGGGCTGTGTTGAATCCGCCCGGGGCGAGATCAGCGCGGTACGCGCCTCGCACCGGACGGATTGAACACCGCACTCCGGCTTGTATTTGGCGGAGCGCATGGAGTGGTGCTTGGGACGTAGCGAGCCGGTTGGCCAGCCTGACGAAGGAGGGCTGTACGACCGGCTCGCGGAGGCACAAGTGACACTCGATGCGCGGAGCTGTGCCTGTTGAGTCCATAGGCAGACCGAAGGCCGCGTAGCGGTGCAAGCGCCGGTTCTCCGGCGCGCTCTTCCATAGGGCTGGCGGGCCAATGAAGCAAGGGGCGTGCCCCGCCAACGGCGGGCGTAGCAGGCGCCGACAGCGGTCGGGCCGGAATTTTGAGGCCGGACCGATGGCGGTGACTGGCACGACCCTTGCGGCCCGCCAGTACCAAACCGCCGGAGGCGTAGCGGGTGAGTAGAGAGTCAATAGGGAGATCGAAGATCAATAGTCCGGTAAAGAGGTGGTCGGTCCACAAATGCCAACATTTGTCCGGGAGGTATCACCGCCCCCCCTCGAAAGGTCGATTATTTTTCAGATGTAAGGGGAACCAATCCTGCCTTCTGGGCGTACTTCAGAAGATCCCGGTCGTTATGGGCATCAAGTTTATTACGTATGTTCCGCCGGTGGGTGGAGGCGGTGCTGCACGAGATACCCATGCGCCCGGCTATGTCCTCGTCGCCGAGCCCTTCCGCCAACAGGATAAGCACCTCCATTTCGCGGGGTGAGATAATTTTCTGATAGGACTCGGCGTGATGTCGCAATTCCAGCCGCACCGCATCGAATGCCTTGGAATAAAACGGTTTCCCAGCCAGAACCCTTTTGATGGCTTCATGAAGCAAACTCAGCGGATCCCCCTTATCCACAAAACCATCCACATTCAACCGACTCAGTTCATGAACCGTATAGGGCTCGCAATGGGACGACACGATGATAATTCGGGTCTTTGGGAGTTTACTCCGAAGTTGCCGGGCCACATCCAGCCCGTTCTGCCCCGGTATTTCGATGTCCAGCAACACCAGGTGCGGCCTGGTTCCCAGACATAATTGCAGGCCGCTCTCCCCATTATACGCGGTTCCGACAATCTGCACCCCCGGCAGCTGCCCGACACAGGTCTCCAGCATGTTCGCGACAAGGATTTCGTCCTCGATGATCACTATGCTGGCGACTGACATCATCCGGCGTCTCCTTTGAGCAGGGAGTCGATCAACTGGGCCAGGGCCAGCTTGTTATAAGGTTTTGTAATGAAGGACCAGTGGCGCGCGCTGATTTCCGTGACACGTGACCTTTCGTCGGCATAGCCGCTGGAAAACGCGATGCGGACCGAGGGGTCGTCCGCGGCAATCCGTTCCGCCAGCGTCACTCCGCTCCCGTCAGACAGGACCACATCACTCAGGAGCACACGGACAGGCCCCGGTGCCGATCGGTAGTGCGCCCATCCGCTCTCGACACCTTCGGCCTCTATAACCTTGTATCCCAGATTCTTAAGCCGGGTCGCCCCGACCTGCCTGACAATCGGATCATCTTCGACCAGCAATATGCACTCGCCATGGCCCCTTGGCAGAGGAGTCTTATTTTCGTCCTCGGAAACGGGGGTAACCTCGGCGCAGGGAAGGAATACGTCAAACCTGGTACCTGCGCCGGGCTTGCTGGCGACCTCAACCCACCCCCCGTGCTGCTTGACGACCCCCATCACAACAGAAAGCCCCAGACCGGTGCCCTTCCCCAATTCCTTGGTGGTAAAGAAGGGCTCGAAGATCCGGTCGATAATCTCGGGCGGCATGCCAACCCCCTTGTCGATAACGGAGACCTTGACAACGGGCGCCCCCGCCTTGATCACCGGCGAATCCACCCCAGGCGGAGCCTTGACCACCTGTGAGGCAATCACCAGCGGACCGCCCTGGGGCATGGCATCGCGGGCATTCACGCAGAGGTTGATCAAAACCTGCTGGAATTGAGAGGGATCCACAATGGCCAACGCGACACCCGCCTTCAGATCCAAATTGATCTTGATATCCTCACCGATAATGCGGTGAAGCATCTTCTGTTGTTTGACAATGAGGACGTCCAGATCCGTCGGGCCTGGCTGGAGTACTTGTCTCCTGCTGAAAGCCAGCAACTGCCTCGTGACATCCGCCGCCTGATTTGCCGCCTGCAGGATCTGTTCGACATCGGACCGGAGCGGGGATTTCGCGTCAAGTTTTTCTAGAATAAGTTCGGAGAATCCCAGCACGCAGTACAGACTGTTGTTAAAGTCGTGCGCCACGCCGCCCGCCAGTCGCCCGATGGACTCCATCTTCTGGGCCTCCACCAGTTGTGCCTGCAGACTCCTCTGCTCTCCTTCCGCCTTGCGCTGTTCCGTTATGTCGCGGGCAATGGCGAGCATCCCGTACGGGACACCCGACGGAGTTTTCAGGACCGACGTGCTCATGAAGGTCGGAAACTCCGATCCATCCGCCCTCATGTGCCAAACATCCCCGGCATAATGTCCTTGCTGCCTCAGCACGGAAAGGTGCGGCTGGACCTCGTTTTTCCACTGAGCCCCGGTGTGGAAGACGGTCAGCGACTTGCCGAGAGTCGCTTCCGGGGATAAACCGTGCATCTCCGCCCACGTCTTGTTCACAAACCGGATGACCCCTTCCATATCCGAGATCGCGATCCCGTCCGAAGCCTGCTCGACAGCCACCTTGAGTTCGATCAACTTGCTTTCCATTTCCCGGTGTTCGGTCACATCCATGACCATGCCCAGGAACCGCTCCACCCTGCCGTCCAGACTCTTCAACGGCTTCCCCCGGGAAGCCAGCCAGCGTATCTCCCCGCCCGGCAACCGGACCCTCCACTCGGCATTCAGCTCCGCGCCATCGCGGGCCGCCTTCTGAACCGTCTGCTCCGCCCTGTCCCGGTCCTCCGGATGAATCACTTTGCGCCACGAATCGTAGCTCGCCTGGTCCGTGGCGGGATCCAGTCCGTACAGTTTCCAAAGCGATTCAGACCACATGTTCTCGTTGGTCTGCAAATCCCACTCCCATGTTCCCGCCTTGGCGGCATCCAGCGTGAGACCCAAGTGCGCGAGGCTGTGCCGCAGGCGCTCCTCCGCCTGCCGCCGGTTTAGGGCAATGCCAATACTCGATGTCAGGCGTTCCAGAAACGCGATCCTTCCTTCCGAGAACTGCCCGGGTCTGGGGTCATTCAATTGCAGCAGTCCCAGGACCCCCGAACCGGACCGGATGGGAATCAGGGCAATGGACTTGTAGCCTTCCTTGATGCACAGGTTGCGCGGATTGAGCCGGGGGTCCCCGCCATCGGGGACCGGCGCGACGGAAGCCGGATCGTTGGTCCAGACGCTGCCGCCCGGGGAGGTCGAACCTCCCTTCGGCAAGCGCCCTTCCAGAATGAGGCCGCATGTGCATTCCAGCCGCGGTTTGCCATCGGGGCCGATGAGCGGAGATCCATCGCGGCCAATGGCGCAAAGGTGGTCTTCGGCGTCCACAAACTCCTTGGGGAACCCCATGTGGGCCAGATAGGTAAAGTCCCCTCCCTTGGCGGTCCGGATCGCGATCGCCTCGATCCCAGTCTCGCGCTGGATCACCCCGATCAACCGCATCGCCGCCTCGCGCAGATCCTGGATCGTGTTCAGGATCTCCAGGATCTCCAGCATCGTGGTTCGTTGGTGCTCCGCCTCCTTTCTCCCCGTGATGTCCTGGATCTGGGAAACGAAATGGACCGGCTTCCCTTCCGTATCGCGCACCAGCGAGACGCTCAGCAACGCCCATACGACCTGTCCATCCCGGCGCCGGTACCGCTTTTCCATCTGGTACGTGGCGATTTCCCCGACCAGCATCCGACGGACAAATTCCAGATCCGAAGGCAAATCCTCCGGTACGGTGATATCCTGGAACCTTCCTCCCAATAACTCCCCCTCCGAATATCCGAGTATGTCGCAAAGCGACCGGTTGACCTTGAGCCACTGCCCCTCAGGCGAAACCAAGGCCATACCGATCGCGGCATATTCGAAAGCCGAGGCGAAACGCATCTCGCTGACACGCACCCGCGCCTCCGCCTCGCTCCGGAACAACGCCAACTCAATCCCGGACTTGAGATCACGATCGTCAAAAGGCTTAAGAATGTAACCATACGGATTGAGCTCCTTAACCCGGGCGAGGGTTCTGTCGTCGGAATAGGCCGTCAGGAAGACAGACGGGATCCCGAAGCGGCGGCTCAGTTCCTGCGCCGTCGTAATGCCATCCATGTCACCCCGGATACGGATATCCATGAGGGCGAGAGCCGGCTTCCCGAGCGCGGCGGCGGCCAGCGCCTCCTCGGCCGTGTTGGCGATCCCCGCGGACTCGTAACCGAGGGCCAGCAGGCGCTCCTCGATATCACGCGCGACAATAACCTCGTCCTCAACAATCAGAATACGTTTCATGCTCATGTTGAACCTCCGGCGTCCTGCCAGCCATTGACGGGGAAAACAACACTAACCGCCGTGCCACCCTCCGCGCCCTCCCGCCGCTCCATGCGGTATGCTCCCTGCAACTGTCTCGCGAGATCCTGAACAAGCCGCAGTCCGAGCGTCGGCAGCGCGTTGATGTCCAAGCCGTCCGGCAGGCCCGCACCGTCATCACTCACCCCCAGCCGGATCCTGTGGTCTTCCACCTTCATTTCGATGCATACCCGCCCATGGCGGTCATCGGGATATCCATGCTTCAGCGCATTCGTCACCAATTCGTTGATCATCAATCCGCAAGGCACCGCCTGTTCCAGCGGCAACCGGATGCCTCCGACGCTGCGCTCGATCCGAACACGCTGCGCCACCGGCCCCACGGTGCGTAAAAGGGCGGCACAGAGCCGCTCGGTGTAGGAGTCGAAATCGACATGGGCCAAACTACCGGCCCGGTAGAGCAGTTCATGCAGCAGCGCCATGGAGAGAACACGGGACTGGGAATCCTGCAGGACATGTCGCGCCGTGGCATCGTCCAGGCGGCGGGCCTGCAAGCCAAGCAGGCTGGCCACAACCTGCAGGTTGTTCTTGACCCTGTGGTGGACCTCCTTAAGAAGGGCGGTTTTCTCCATCAGCGACTCCCGGAGGGCTAATTCCGCCTGCTTGACGACGGTCAGATCCATCGCTATCTCGAAGCGCACGCGCCGTCCATCGGGCCACGTGATGCCGCGGTCGACAAGCCGGTACCACCTGCCGTTTTTCAGGTTCTGGAACTCCCACTCCACCGGCTGGCTGAAGTTGGCGCCGAAGAGCTTGTCGTTCGTGCAGAAGGGGCAGGGGGAATCGCGACCTTGGAGATACTCATGGCAGGGACGCCCGGACACTTCACCGAGGATCGATCGCAGGGCGTTGTTCACAAAGAGTAGTTCATAGGTCTCCGGGTCTGAGACATAGACCGGGTCCGGCATCGCGTCGATGATGGAGATCAGGCGCTTGTGGTTCTCCTCCGCCACCGATTCCTGCTGTCGCCGCTCGAGCTCGGCTGCCGCGCGTGGAGCCGCAACGCCGAGCACCAGTTGCGCGGGAACGGGGTCCGGCATGGGACTCCGGCCCGCGAGACAGATGAAGCCGATGGGCTCCCCGTGGGTGTCCGAGAGCCTGACCGCATACAGGCTCTCCACACCCAATTCCTCGAGCGGCCCATGGCGAGGAAACGCCTGCCGGGCGCCCGCAGGGCAATGGTAGACACCGGCCCCCATGGCCAGACCGCAAGGAGATCCCTCGAGTTCGCGGCAGCCATTGGGCGCCAGGGCACCCCTGTCCCATGTGGCCAGTGATTCAACCGCGGAAGTGCCGAGCAGGCGGCCGATCGAAACGTAGTCCACCGAAAGCACCGTTGCCAGGAAGCGCGCGAGGGACACGAAGAAATCCTCACCCCCGACCGGCAAACCGCACTGCACCATGAACTGCTGCGCGTCCTCAACCAGTTTCCTCTCAGTGATGTCCTGCACCATGCCGTTGGAACGGATGATTGCGCCTGCCTCATCGCGTTCGTGTATGCACCGTTCATGCACACGCCGGACTTCACCCGTGCCCGGGCGAACGATGCGGTGCTCAATTTCGTAAGCGTCGCTTCCGTCGCGCAGCGAAGCGGCATATGCGTCGGCCACCGCGGCTCGGTCGTCCGGGTGGACAAAACCGAGGAAGCCCTGATAGCTGGCGGCGAACTCCTGCGGCTGACAGCCGAAGATGCGGTAAACCTCGTCTGACCAGGTTAGGCGATTCGAAGGCAGTTCGAGTTGCCAGCTCCCGATGTGGCCGATTTCCTGTGACTTGGCCAGCATCGAGGCATTCTCACGCAGCGCGATCTCCGCGCGCTTGCGATCCATGATGTCCTCGACCGAGCAAAGCACGCCTGTGACGGTGTTATTCTCGTCGCGGACGGCCGACTTGGTCACATGAAGCCAGCGCTTTTCTTCTGAGGCGGTGACGAGCCAATCCTGACTCTCTGCCACTCCGGTCTCCATGACGGTGACGTCGCCCGCGCGATAGGCCGCCGCTTCGTCCGGCGGGAACAGTTCCCCGTCGCTCTTGCCGATAATGGCGTCCCGCGGTTTGCCGAGGAACCGGCAGAACGCGGGGTTGACCTCGCGGTAAATGCTGTTTCGATCCTTAAGGACCAGAAACCCCGGCGTCACGTTCAGGATGGCCTGTACCAGCTGAAGCTGCTGCACCAGCTTCTCGTGCAGTCGCTTCCTCTCCGATACATCCCGGACAAACACTAGCGCGCCCTGTTCTCCCATAAACTCAAAGGGAGTTCCGGTAATGCTCACATCGCAGGGCGAACCGTCCGGCCGAACAAACATCTGGTCCACCGGAGACTGGGGCAGTCGCTGTTCATTCAACTGCCGCATGCGCTCCCTCGCCACGGCCAGAAAATCGGGATGAATGCGGCTTTCGACGAGTTCACCCACCAACTGCTCCGGACCGGTGGCGCCCAACAACCGCACCATCGCAGCGTTAACGTAGGCAAACCGCCCCCTCGTCTGGATAAAGATACCGTCGGGGGCCTGCTCGACCAGCGAGCGGAAGCGCTCCTCGCTTTCTCGCAACGCCGTCTCCGCCTTCTTATGCTCGGTGATGTCATGGATAATCGAGTGTAGCATCGGCTTGCCCATTCCAGCGACATTGCTGCTGAACACCGCCACGTCACGGATCGAGCCATCCGCAAGCCGGTGCCTGAATTCGAAGTAGTTGCGACGAGCCTCCTTCGCCTTCTGCATTTCCACGGCCACTTCATCCGGCGACAGCGTGTTGATCTCTTGAATCCGCATTCCGCGCATCTCGTCACGCGACCATCCGTAATATTTCACAGCCTCCTGGTTTGCATCCACAATCGCCCCGGTTTCCGGATCGATCAGGAGCTTAACCGCGGCATGGAGGTCGAATAGGTTCCGGAAGCGTGTCTCGCTCTGCCGCAGTTCAGCCTCGACCTTCCTCAAGTCCCGGTGATCCTGATCCAGTTCACGGAACAGCGTCACATACGGCAAAGTCAGGCTCGCCTGGATCAGCGACCGGTACAGGAGGTAAACGGATAGGAGTTTCAGGATGTGTCCCGTGAAGTTCAGCACCCCGTACACATCGGAATACAGCGTGAAGCACAATTCAGACGCGATGGTGACAAGGAAGACGCCAGTCAGGCCGCGGAAAACCCCGGGCTCGAACCGGTCGCGCCGCCGCCACAGGAACGCAAGCCCGACAGCCAGGGCCATGCAGATCAAATACTCGGCGACACGCTTGAACGGAGTCAGCCCGCGCCCCTCGACAAAGCAATCCGGAAAAACCTTCCATGCCAGGATGGAGACCGCCGCCAGAATCGTCGCGCAACCATACCCGGCAGCCAGAAGCGGCAAACGCAGACGGCGGCCGATCAGGAGCGGGAATGCGAGAAACCCGCTGATCGCCAGGATCCGCGCCGCGATCCACAACTGCGTGGCGGGATTGGCATCATGCACCGCGGCCAGAACCCCCATTCCCTTGTAGGCCAGCGTATGAAGCAGATCAAGCCATCCGGTGGAAAACAAGGCCAAGCCCAGGAAGGCAAACGCATCGTGCGCGATGAAACGCCGCGCGTTCCATACCAGCAGGAACACCCCCCAGGCCACAGCCACGCCCAGCAGTTCCACAATCCCGTGGAACAGCAGGTAGTTCTCGCGGCTGGTCCGGAAGAGAACCGGCAAAACCAATGCGGCAAAACCAAGCATACAGGCATGCCGACGCCAGGAAGCCGCCTCGGATACAGGGCCGGCTTGCGGACGACACAGGCTTTCGCCAGTGCTGCGGATCTTGCGTGGATCATCTTCCACCGCGTGCGTTGAGAAAATTGCTCGCATAACTGTTTTGG
>CAJBSZ010000549.1 GCA_903958395.1 uncultured bacterium
CCGTATCAGAGATATAGGATCCGCTCACATCCACCTTGCAGCCCTGACTCCGACCGACCAGGAAATTCCCTGCCTTGGTGAGCCCATCCTTGTGCTCGATCGAGGCCGAGTAGGATCCGCTCTGGCAACCTTCATCAGCAGCAGCGCTGCAAAAGTCAGTGGCACCCCAGCCATCAACCGTGGTGGAGATATCCACAGAATTTACATCATGCGTGTTGACACCATGCTTATGACCGGTGATTTCGATTTCGGCATGCCCGGTATTCTTCGTGGTTGCCTTGATGCTGAGCGGGATATACCCAGAGGTACAGGCCAGCCCGAGCGAAATTGCCACGGGCAAGGCGGCCGTCTTCACTTTCGCCCGATATGTCAGAGTGGTTTCCTGCTTTTCATCGTAACTCTGTTCGGTGTCGGGCATGTATTCGCCATCCCCGCCCTTGGCCACGGCATTGGAAACCTGGTTGGAGCGTTTCCGCTTCACCAGTTCCCAGTTGGTATCCGCAAAACTGAACAGGTCTTCGCCCACAATAAATGTATGTGCCATGATGATTCTCCTTATGCGTTAAACGATTCGACTTGCCTATAGGTCACTGCCCGGCCCGCCACATCGAGCGTAAAGCTCAACTTGTAGGCTGCCATCGAGATTCCATCCGGTGTGGTGACCGGGTCCGTCCCAACATAGACGGTGTACTTTTTCGTTACTTCTGCCGGGAATTTGAGACCAAGCATCCGCTGCTTGCATGCCTCCACCAGGTCAAGGAAGGCCTGCTTCTGTCCATCAGGGTAGACCAGGCTCCGGTTGGGATCCGCCGCGAGGCCACGGCCCCGCCCGATCCACACCTCGATGCTGTGCTTGTCCAGATGTTGGAGGACGTTCCCGCCAAATTCCTTATCGCCCGCCCAATTCAACACCACTCGGAAATCATTCGGCCCCATTCCGGCGATGAGCTCATAAGGCTCCGCCGGATCCCGCGCCAGGAAGGGAGTTCCCCCCGCTTCGCGAGCCCACTGCGAGACATCCTCGAAGTAGGTGCGGATGATTTGCGATATGGTGGGTGATTCCATTTTAGACGACGATCGGTTTGCTTTCGCCAAAGGTCCAGGTGATGCCAGGATAAGCCGCCCGGAGTTCCTGCATGATCTCCTGGATTGGGATGATGGCTTTCCCAGCACGCTTCACCCGGATCACGGATCCTTCCTCGGGAGCACCGGGAACGGGGTTCCCCTCTTCATCAATCAGGGTTACGGCCGCACGGATAGTTTCAATGGTTCGTTTCTCAGGCATAATGGTCTCCTTTCAAAGCATCAGACAATCCCCGGTATTCAGCCGGGATGTTTCAGTAATCACGACTCCAGCCGGTCCCTGGGGAGAGGTACCGGGCTTCAGGGGCTTATCGCCACTGCCAATCTCCTCCAGGCGCTTACGCATGGCGTCAGCCTGCTTGACCCAGGGATTCTGCTCACCGGCCATCCCACGGCGCAAATAGATGGCCTCTGCGGCCAGGACTTTGGC
>CAJBSZ010000550.1 GCA_903958395.1 uncultured bacterium
CCCACGAACGCTCCCCATATTTGGATTCATAGACGTGATAATGCCCAAGGGCGGCCGCAATCGTCTCCGCCTGGTTTTTCCGATGCGAGCGGAAAGAGCCGCCATCCACCTCGACAAGGCCGACAACATCGGGATCCTGGGACCGGATAAACCCGGTGATCTGATCGAGCATGACACCGGTCCGCTTCAAATACCCGGATCCCGGAAACGGAAAATGGAACCGCCGCCCCACTCCGGCACCATATCTCACATTATAGAGAAGAAACCTCATTCGCCCCTTATACGCTATCCCACTCCCACACTCAAGTTATCAACCCGCTGGAATTTTTCTCGAATCGGACGATGACTTCCGCAATAATCGAACGTTTTGCCGAAAGGAATACCCATGAAGCCTGAAATCATTATTGCCGTTGATGTCCCGTCCGCTGCGGAGATCACTCCCCTGCTGAATAAACTTCCCGACCAATTGACCTGGTTCAAGGTGGGTCTTGAACTCTTCTCGGCCGAGGGCCCTTCCATACTAACGCCGTTCTCCCTTCGGGAAAAACACATTTTCCTCGACCTCAAGCTCCATGACATCCCCCGTACCGTGGCCAACGCGGTCACTGCGGCTGCCAAATTGGGGGTCAACTTGATGACCGTCCACGCCATCGGGGGCCGCGCCATGCTCAAAGCCGCCGCTGAGGCCGCCGCGGCATTCGGCCCCAACCGGCCCCGCCTGGTAGCGGTGACAACCCTGACAAGTCTGAATCAGGACGATTTCACTGATCTCGGCATCCAACGCACGGTCGCGGAACAGGCGCTGGCTTTGACGGATCTGGCGCTGTCCTGCGGGATTGACGGCGTTGTAACCTCAGTTCATGAAGCTCCCCTTCTGAGGCGGAAATTCGGAAACACGCCCATCCTGGTAACCCCGGGAATCCGTCCGTCAGGCGCCGATGTTGGCGACCAGAAACGCGTCGCCACCCCCACCCTCGCTGTGGAAGCCGGCTCCACCTATCTCGTCATCGGAAGGCCGATTGTCGAAGCCGCAGATCCGCGGGAAGCCACCCTGGCCATTCAGGCGGAAATGGATCGTGCGTGGGAGCAACGGAAGGGGTAAGAGAGGGGGTCAGGGTTCAGGGGTCAGGGTTCAGGAGTTGGGGTGCACGGTAGGAAAACACGGTGTGGATGCACGATTCGCCTGAACCCCGAACCCTGAACCCTCATGCACCCTCTAATCTCCAAACTCCACTGTGCCTGATTCTCGAAGGCTCAAAAAATCGCGGAATTGATCAGGGGTGCGACGCCCCAGGATCATGTGATCCAGAACCTTGATGCCGACAACCTGGCCTGCCTGAATCAATTGGCGAGTCAACCGGATATCCTCTGCGGACGGAGTCGGATCGCCCGAGGGATGATTGTGAACAAGCACAATCGCCGCACACCCGCCTTGAATGGCGGGCTTGAACACTTCCCGGGGATGAACCAGGCTGGAATCCAGGATCCCTCTTGAAATTTCATGGGGATGTCCCTTCAACCGGTTCCGGGTATCCAGATTCAGCACCCAGAAGCGCTCATGATCCAGTCCACGCGCCAATTCCCGCATCATCCCCGCCACATCCTCAGGAGTCCTCACAAAACCGCCACGCTCATCCCGTGTTTCCTCCGCCATCCGCCGGGCCAGATCAAGGGCCGCCTTGATCATCTGAGCCTTCACCCGACCCAGCCCCTTCAGGGCTTTATCAGAGCTTAATTCCTGAACCGGGATCCGGGACAATGCCGTGAGACTGCCATGTTTCACAAGCATCCGTTCCGCCAGATCCATCACATTCACCCCGCGTGATCCGGTTCTCAGCAGGATGGCCAGCAGGATCGCATCGGATACATTTTCGATTCCCTGCCGTTCCACAGCCTCCCGCGGCCGTAACCGCAGGGGCATATCGCAGACCCGGTAACACAAGGGTGACGTTTCTGAAGAAGCGTAAAGAGGGTTTGACATAATAGTACTAATTTGTTTTTAGTACTAATACTGAATCGACTCGTGAATGTCAACCTGACAGCACAACCGGTTGCGGCCCGTGCTGATCCCAGTCGGAAGCCACCCGGGAAGCGATATCCTCAACGGTCATAGTGGCGGTCACCATGATCCAGGACACGGCCGATTGGTTGCGGAACCAGGTCATTTGGCGCTTAGCAAGCTGACGGGTACGCTGGGCCGTCAAGCGAATGGCCTCACCCCGGGAGAGTTGCCCCTTTAAACAGGCGACCGCCTCGGCGTAGCCAATCGCTTGGGCCGCGGTGCAAGCCGGATCCCACCCTTTCTCAAGAAGGGCCCTGGCCTCATCCAGAAGCCCCCCATCATACATGGCATGAACCCGGGCTTCAATTCTTCCCACCAGCACAGCCCGTTCGATTGCCAGCCCCGTGATAACCGACTCTGAGCGAGGGGCCATCCAGGATCGGGGTGGTGCCGCCATGCCCGCCTCAATCAACTCCAAAGCCCGGATCAGCCGGCGCCCGTTGGTTTGATCAGATTCCGGCAGGGCGGAAAGCCATTCCGGCCCCAGAGCTTCCAGGGCCACCCGCAACCCGGCCACCCCTTGTTTCTGGAAGACAGCCTGCCACTTTTCACGGGATTCCGGCGTTGCGGAAGGAAGCTCATCCAGACCCACCAGAAGCGCCTTGATGTAGAGACCGGTTCCCCCCACCACAATCACGCTTTTCCCGGCGGCTGTGGCGGACTCAAAACACCGGCGCGCCTCATCCAGAAAACGAGACACATTATAGGATTCTGAAGGAGCCACCCCATCCACCCCCCAGTACCGGACCCTTTGCCGCTCCTCGCGAGAGGGTTTTGCCGTGCCGATATCCATCCCGCGGTAGACCAACATGGAATCGGCGGACAGGATTTCGGCGCCACGGCGCTCCGCCAAGTGCTGGGCAACCGCTGTTTTACCGGTTGCTGTGGGACCCACCAGAAAATAGGCACACGAGTGAACCGCAGTCGGCATGAGTGCTCACTCCGGGGCTTTTGTTTGGGAGGGAAACAAGGTGGACAGCATATAGAGCCCAACGCCGATACAAATTGCGGAATCGGCAACATTGAAGGCAGGGAAATGATGAATCCGCCAGTAGAAATCGAGAAAATCAACGACATACTGGAGGCGCACCCGGTCCAGCAGATTTCCCACAATCCCCCCGATCATGAACGCCAACGCCAGGCGGTGAATCAGGGTATCGGTCAGGAATGACCGGCGAAAAAAAATCAGGATTAAAAGGACGCCCAGAGATAGTCCCACCAGAAGGCCATTCAAGCCTCCCAGCATTCCCCATGCGGCCCCGGTGTTACGGACATAGGCGAAATTAAAAAAACCGGGAATAACCGGAACACTCTCACCCAGATAAAACTGCATCGTCACCCATTGCTTGGTGACCTGGTCAAGAATGATGATTACGACACTGAGCAGTAATACCAACATGATGTCAGAGGATTACTCCGCCTCTTCAGACTCCACCGTTTCGGCAACGGGCTCGATCCCCTGGGCGAGGGTTTCTCCGAACGGCCGGAACCGGCTCCGGCCCTTTTCCTGCTCGGACTGGCATTTGATGCACATCCGGCAAAACGGCAAGGCATGAAGCCGGGGTTTTTCAATCTGGCAGCTGCAGGAATCACACACCCCGTAAATTCCATCCTCGATGCGGCGCAGCGCGTTATCAATCTCAAAAATCGCGTCATGCTCGCTGCTCGCCAGATTCAGGGCAAACTCCCGGTCGAAGTCATCCGTCCGATCTTCCGAGGAGGCGTCATCAATATACTTGAGCGAATCATCAGACAATGCGGAGATCTGACCGGTCAGCCGATCCCGCGTCTTGATCAGAACATTTTTCAGAAAGATCAGGCTCTTCTTATCAACCTTCGACTTAACAATCGGCTTGACAATCATTTTGACGACAGGCTTCGCGGCCGGCTTGGCAACAGGCTTGGCAACATGCTTGGCAACAGGCTTGGCGGCAGACTTGGCGACAGGCTTAGCGACAGGCTTCTTGGAGACGCTGACGGCCTTCTTGACCGGAGCCTTTGCTTTTTTTGCCACAATTTTCTTTACAACAGTCTTCTTCTGGATTGTCTTTTTTGCCATAAAATTATCCTACTCTCTTATGCTGCCTTTTCCCGTCTGGAAAAAAGCACGCCTCAATATCAAACGCACACACCGCTGTCAATCCCTACCCCTCAACCCTCCCGAGTCCATATTATAACCGCTTCAGGCAGAGACGACACTTCAATAATTTTACACAGGACATCCCCCTGGTCACCCGGAACCAGGAGCTCATCGCCCGCCCGATGACCGGCCAGAACTTTCCCCATCCGGCTGCTGCAGGAGATGATCTTCATTTCGGTATCCTGGTCCCACTCGCCAAGAATATGATGCTGCTCTGTATGTCCGTCCGCCATTTGGAGCGTGACGGATGACCCCATCCCGGCGACCTCGACGGGAACGCTGGAAAAATCGGTTCCGCGCACGGTGCTCAGATCCTGATCCAATTCTCCGCTGCGCCGCATAAGGATGCCTTGTTGTTCCTTGGCTGCCTTGTACTCAAAATTTTCACGCAGGTCGCCATAGCTGCGAGCCACCCCGATATCGCGGCTGTTTTTGGGAATGTCCTCATTGACGATTTTTTCAAGTAGTTTCTGGCGTTGCCGGTAGGATCGCCACGAGGTCAGGCCGCCCTTCGGGGCAGTCGCCTCTGCGGCCTCATTCCGCTTGGAAACCAGAATTTCGGCGAGTTGCGGATAGACCCGCACCATACGTCCGATCATAGCCGAGGTATCCACGGGCAGTTTTCCCATGGCGGCATATAAATACCTGACAAAACTGGTCCGCTGAACCTCATTCATGCTGTGCGAGGCGGCTTCCAGCCATTCGCGCTGCTGAACAAGTTCGCACAACTGGTTGGCCGCTCTGAGCCGCTCTCCGTTGTAGGTTTTTTCAAGGGACAGAAGAATCTGGAATGCCAGATCCCCGGTCGTCCCCAATCCCCAGGATTCCAACCGGTCAGGACGCCGGGCAAGCCAGAACAAAACTTCAACCCCGGCCTTCCGCATGCCGACCAATTCCTTAAACACCGCGGAACAGGCAGAATCCTGCCCCTGATCCAGCATAAAGCCGACGCAGGAATTGAGTACATTCATCGTCATGGCGGGAATGGACTCGGTAATCGTCTCGTAGAGGCGGGCGCTATTGTAGTCAACCAGCAGCTTCAACATCGCATCAAGCCGCTTTGAGGTAATCGCCTGGGCGGCAGCCATGAACATAGCCGGCTCGACAAGCATTCCGGCTTCCCGCTCCCAATTCACATGCTCTAGTGACACCGTCCATTGACGCGCCAGTACGACGATCTGAACACGAATGCTCATGTCCTTGTCCCCGAACCCCTTCATCAAGAAGGCGAGTCGCTCGCCCACAATCCGGAGACTGGCCGCATCCAGGTCTGCCGGCTTCGCGTTGTCGGACAGACTCTCCAGTCGGGCAAAGACCCCTTCCGCCGTGCGCTCGGCCGCTAATTGGGCGAACCAGGAGGAATCGTAGGCCTTCGCCTTGTCGAGCAGGGAAATTGGTTCATTCCGTTTGGCGGGAATAATCACCAGGGGGTCGGTCTTCAGGGCCTTGCGGGCGGAATCCCAAAAGGTTTTCCAGCCGTCCGGCTTGATAATGCCATCCGATAGGATTTCCTGGAGCCTGGCCACCGGCAAGGGTCCATAACTGCGGAGCGCGATACGAACCAGTTCCGCCGCCTCGGTCTCGGCCAACGAGGCCAGTGCCACGGCATCCCGGTATTTCCGGGCCAGAAGATGCGCGTCATCCACCAGTTGAAGCGTTTCGGAGGCATAGGCGAACGACATCTCATGGCCCATTTTCCGCGAAAAATCAATCGTCACCCGCTCATAGAAGGCATCCACCTTCTTGACCATGCCCACACCCCAGGTTCGGTCGACACAGAGGAGGCCGGGCTTCATGTTTTGAAGGGTATCCAGTCGGCGGAAACATTCGGCAAGGGAAATTCCGCGATCCAATCCGAGACTGATAACAAACTTTTTCCGGACAGGATCATTCCGGAACATCGCGGTGAGCTTCTTGACGCACACCTCCCGGAACGCGACATTTCCGTTATTCCATTCCGCCCGCATCCCGAGAACCTTGACGGCCTAATCCAGACACCCCTGCTCAATCAGGGTATCTTCCATGAGCTCCGCCCAACTGTTGGTCTGGTCAGCCATTCCGGCCCGCCGCAACTCACGCAAGGCGTTCTGCATATCAGCCACCGGCATACCGGAGGCACCCACCTGGGTCAGAAACCATTCCTCGAACTGATCTTCCCCCATCGGAATGTGCGCTAATGCTTCCATGATTCAGTATTCCCTTGGTTAAAGGGCGGGATTTGTATCACACCACCCAGTCAGGCACAAGGAAGGAAAAAGGGGCCTCCTTCGTTGACTCTGCGCATCAAAACAAATACTGTATTTGTCGATTTTCAAAGAAAGGATCTGCTGTCGAATGACGACCCAGTTAATTGAAGCCAAAAAAGGCACCATCACCCCGATTATGGAGACTGTTGCCAGCCTCGAGGGGGTTTCGGCCACTCTGGTTCGCGATCAAATCGCCTCCGGCCGTGCCGTTCTGCCCGCCAATCCCGCCCACCCCATGACGCACCCGGCCATCGCGGGACGCGCCTTCCGAACCAAGGTCAACGCCAACCTCGGCCGTTCAACCGAACGCTCCGCCGCTGGCGAGGAACTCCGGAAACTCGATATCGCCCTCAAGGCTGGCGCCGATTTCGTCATGGATCTGAGCGTAGGCTCTGATCTGGCTGCCATCCGCGCAGGAATGCTCAAAGCCAGTCCCGTTCCCCTCGGAACGGTTCCGTTGTACGAAGCCATCTCCCGCCTCAACGGCAACACCCTGGATCTTACCCCGCACTTGTTTCTGCAGGTGATCGAGGAACAGGCCCGCCAGGGCGTTGACTTCATGACACTCCACGCCGGACTGCTCCGTCGCCATATCCCCATGGCTATGAAACGAAAAACGGGCATCGTCAGCCGCGGAGGCGCCCTGATGGCGGAATGGATGAATACCCACAAGCTCGAAAATCCCCTCTTCACCCACTGGGACGAAGTGATCGAGATCTGCAGGAAATACGATGTCACCGTCTCTCTTGGCGACGGCCTCCGGCCCGGTTGCCTGGCGGATGCCAGCGACGAAGCCCAATTCGCCGAACTGGATACCCTCGCCGAGCTGGTCCACTGGTGCCGCCGGGAAGGCGTTCAGGTTATGGTCGAGGGCCCCGGCCATGTTCCCTTCAACCAGATCCAGGACAACATGGAGCGCCAGCAGAAACTCTGCGATGGCGCACCCTTCTATGTCCTCGGCCCCGTGGTCATCGATATCGCACCGGGTTACGATCATATCACCTCGGCCATCGGCGCCACGGCCGCCGCCACCTACGGTGCCTGCCTGCTGTGCTATGTGACCCCCGCAGAACACCTTGGCCTGCCGACTGAAGAAGAAGTCCACCAGGGCGTCATCGCCTATCGCATTGCGGCCCATGCCGGCGATGTGGCTCGCGGCCTGCCCCATGCCCGGGATATTGACGACGCCATGGCCGAAGCCCGGATGGCGATGGACTGGAAGAAACAGTTTTCCCTCTCCCTCGACCCCGAGCACGCCCGGAAACGCTACGAATCCACCCGCGTCTGCAAAGAGAGTGAAGCCGACCACTGCTCCATGTGCGGCCCTGAATTCTGCGCCATGCGAACCAGCAAGAGGATCCATGACAACACGCCCCATTGATCAAGTCCTTGAGATTATGCGGAAGCTGCGGGATCCGGAGGGCGGCTGCCCCTGGGATCGCGAGCAGAACCTTGAAACACTCAAGCCGTTCCTGATCGAGGAATGCTACGAACTGATTGACGCCATCGATTCAGGCGATCCCGAGAAACACAAGGACGAACTTGGCGACATGCTGCTCCAAGTCGTCTTCCAGGTGCAACTCCGACAGGAAATGGGTCAGTTCGGATTCGACGACATCTGCACCGTTCTCGTCGAGAAACTTGTCCGCCGGCACCCCCATGTCTTTGCCGACGACAAGGTCACCGGCTCCAAGGATGTCCTCAAGAAATGGGAGGAGATCAAGAGCAAGGAAAAGAAGACCGGACGGCGTTCCGTGGTGGACGGCGTTCCCAAGCATCTCCCTGCCCTGATGAAGGCACACCAGGTTCAAAGCCGGGCAGCACGCGTCGGGTTCGACTGGTCGGCCATTCACGATGTCATGGCCAAGCTCGAGGAGGAGCTTGAGGAGACCAAGGAAGCGATGCGCTCCGGAAACAAGGAGCACATTGCCGAGGAAATCGGCGATCTGCTGTTCTCGGTTGTGAATCTCAGCCGGTTCCAGAAGTTGCACGCCGAGGAACTACTGGCCGCTACCGTCCGCAAATTCTCCCGCCGCTTTCAAGCCGTGGAAGCCCGGGTTCACGCCAAAAACAAACAGATGACCGAGTGTTCGCTGGCGGAACTTGACGAATTTTGGAATGAGGTCAAACGGGACGAGAAGAATTCCGACCCTCACCCCAACCCTCTCCCCTGAAGGGCGAGGGAGCAGAGGAGACACTGATGCGAAGAACTATCACGAAAACGGATCATGTTGTTGAGCGGAAGGTTCGGGACAATCTCATTCTGGTTCCCATGAAGACCGGCCCTGCCCGGCTGGATGCCCTCTACACCCTGAACGAAGCCGCAAGCATGCTCTGGCAAGAAATTAATGGCGAAACCACCGAAGCCAAGCTCGTCTCCCGCTTGCTGGCTGAGTACGAAGTGGATGAAGCCACCGCCCGTCAGGATGTTGACCGGATCCTGAATGAACTCGCCGCCATCGGAGCCGTCACCCTGAAGCCATAACCACTCGATTATGTCCTCCTGCGCGTTACATCAGATCCCAGCCGGTGACTTCGCAGACACCCTGCATGCCTCAGACTGGTCGACTGACGCCTTCCCGATCTCAGCCTCTCTTGATCTAACCGCAGCCTGCAACTTAAAATGCCGCCACTGTTATCTGGGTTATTGCGGAGCCGTCAAACCACAAAAATCGACCAAGGACATAGAGCGGGTTCTGGATATCCTGAAGGAGTTGGGGGTACTCTTTCTTGTCTTCACCGGCGGCGAACCCTTCTCCCGGCCCGATTTCAAACCGCTCTATTTGAAAGCCAAGCAAAACGGCTTTTTCATGACCCTCTTTTCAAACGGCACCTTGCTGGATGATTCCCTGATGGACTTCCTGGCAGAATCACCGCCCCGCCGTCTGGAGCTGACCATCTACGGTCACAGCGAACAGGTGTATGAGACAGTGACCGGCATTCACGGCTCCTACAAACGCTTCCGGCATGCCGTAGAAGGGCTACTCAACCGCGGCCTGCTCGTCCGCCTGAAGTCCATGATCATGCGCGCCAATGCCCATGAACTGGACGAGATCCGGGAATGGGCCACAGGGCTGGGCTGTGACTTTCGATACGATGCACTCATTCATCCCTGCCTGAATCAGGATACCCTGCCATTAGCGGAACGGCTGACTCCCGCTGAAATCGCGCGGTTTCGACACCGGGATCGGGAACGACGCCCTAACCCACTTCACACGCCCCCCTCCACAAAGACATTAGCCCCCCGTAAGTTTTTCTTCGAGTGCGGGGCAGGGATTATGACTGTGCATATCGATGACCAGCACCAGGCGCACCCCTGCATCTCCTGGCGGGAGGATCCCTTTGATCTTGTGACCCATCCCACTCAATCAGCCTGGCATGCGCACATTGACCGCCTTCGCCGGAAGCCGGCACCCGGCGGGGCTTGCGACGCTTGTTCCGACCGGGCGCACTGTCAAAGCTGTGTGGCACTGTCCATGTTGGAGGGGGGCCGTCCTGCAGCCCCGCTCTCCTTCTTTTGCGAGCTTGCAAAAGAGGAGAGAGCGCTTGAGCGATAGATAATTTCCTGTTGTTCTAAAGAACCAAATGGGCTAATTTTCAGGCCATCACCTTCAGGATGAAACTTATGAATAAAGTCAAGAAAACCTACCAGCCACCTGCTTTAGCTCAAGTGAAGTTTGAGGATCAGAATCTGGTCACATTCAGCAGTTGTAGCAAGCAGGCCAACGTGAAAGAAAACGTAACCGGAAATTGCTGTGAACTGTTACCCTGGAGAGAGCCCGCGGCCATTTTTGACCCCTCTTAACCCCCCCCCGAGTGACTATCTTGGAATTTTCTCTGGCTGAAATTCTTTTTCGGATTATTTCCCCGACAGAGAGTTCCTATATTTGTTCTCCTGATGAGTATGCGCAGTTCCTCACCGTCCCCGAGGGCCATTCTCCGGATGCGAGTTATGAAGCACACCTGACCGACACCCGCCTTCCGGCTGATTCCTCCGCACCTCCCTGCTTCTGGGACAACGGAATCTGGCGGACTCGCGTAAATAGTGAGCAGTTCATTGAGATCGAAATTTTAGATCCAGGTGCCGGGGGGTGGTGCAAAGCCGCTCGTCTGAGTCCGGATTTTTCCAGCGGGGAACTCTGGGTTCCCGATGCGGCTTGCTGTTCCGTCCAAATCAGACCGCTTTACCACCCTCAGGATCGGGCCGTTATCATCGGACGACTCTGCCATATGGGAGGGGTAATGATGCACTCGAGTTGCGTCATGACGGAAGGGAAAGTGATGCTCTTTTCAGGCATGTCAGGGGCTGGGAAAACCACACTGGCGCGGCTCTGGCGTGAGCATGGGGCCACCATTTTGAACGATGAACGGAATCTACTACACCCGCGGAATGGCTTGGTCCGCGCCGGAGCCAGCCCCTGGCACGGGGAAGAGAACCAGGTCAACCCTGCAACGGGCCCCTTGGCGGCCATCTTTTTCTTGAAACAGGCCCTCATGAACCAGCTCCGCCCCATGCCCCTTGCCGAAAGTCTGGGAAGAATGATGACCGCGGCGTTTGTCCCAGTCTATATTCCCGACGGGCCCGCCCGCACACTTGATGCCTGTGCCGCCATTCTGGAGAAGGTGCCCGCCTATGAACTGAGTTTCACGCCGGATGTACGGGCGCTGGACCTGTGTCGAACCGTGATATGAAACGACCCAGCCAGTAACGGCTGACAATCCAGCCGGCTTGAAGTCGAGCCGGAATCGACAAAAGATCAACAATGGATCCATCCTTGTAGCCCAAGCTGGAAACCATGCCTTTAATTTCTGACGACTGGACCGCCGGCTGATCCATTTTGGCAAGACCATCCCCCTTTGTGAGATAGACTGAACCATCCTCCCCGCCCCGCCGCCACATCACACGGTGGGCAACCCATTTCCCGCCCCGTTGAAACACAACCAACCGGCCGAGAGGAATGCCGGATAAATCACACGGAACAACCTGGATGTCCGACACCGATTCAAAGGAAGGCCCCATACTTCGACCGGAAACAGCGAGACGGACGCCCGTGCCTGACTGGACTGCAGAGGACAGAAGGTCGAGAATATCGTCATTCGTAATCATAACTACAAACAACGGACACGGTAGAAACGAATTGGCGGAACGGGAACGGTGGGGTCGTCATACCGTAGTGTTCCCAGTGCATTGAGATTGGTCACCGTGCCAAGGTAATTCCACCCGCCTCCCATCAGGTTTGTGGAGACTTCGACATCATAATAGCGGTAGGGCGCCGCAGCCCATGACACAGAAGAAGGCCCGTTTGTTGCAATGAATCCTGTTACCCGAAGCCGGGAATTTTGATTGGTTGGATGGGTTCCGGCTCGAAACTCATCAATATTGAAACTTCCGTCATTATCATAATCCCCGGAAACTCCCGAAGCTGGCTGGTTGGTGTTTCCAAAATAGGCAATTTCCCACGAATCCGGCATCCCATCATAATCCTTATCGTCAAAGGGCAACTCATTGACCGCAATCGTATAGGTTCCCGTCGTAAAGCTGGCGAAACCCGAAACCTGGACAAAATAAGTGGCAGGCGGCCCGATATGAATCCATGTGACTCGGGAGGTGACCGAGGAAACTGAATCAGTACTGACAAGAGTCACAACGCCATCCGGCGCCGCCAGTCCGGCTGTGCTATTCCACAGCGTCCCCGTCGTCACCGTGACCACAATTTCCTTGTTCGTGGAATAGGAGGACTGGAAGTAATACCAGTCCTGATCCACATCAATTTCGATGCATCCGACAAGATTTGATCCCATCATAATGGATTTCGCTGTGGCAGGAGTATCGCCACAATCGTCATTGAATTCATGAGCATGAACGGATCCCGTCAGGGCGACCAACAACGCCCACCCGGCGAGTAGCTGTCTCAGCGGGCGCCTGAGGCCCGTAATGAGGACAAAACAGGTATAGCTCATCAAAGCCGCCAGCAAGACGCTTCCGGCTTTAAAAACATGTCCCACCCTTTTCAACGCTAAAGGAAGCCCTCTGACCGGCTCAAAAAAGGGAGCCTGGGGCCAGAGATAGTACATGACATCCCCCAGTGAAGTCTTAAGCCCAACCGCGCGGCAGGCGCGCCGCTCCCACCACTCTTCCAATCGGCACCGAATGCCTGTTGCCGGACCCAGCACAGTAGCATCCTCCCACTTTACCAGAAGCCCCCCGACTCGCTCTGGGAGTGGCATGTTGAACCAATCCCGGACGCCTCGCAGGCAGAGCGCGAGACTGGCACTCACACGCCGATCCCGGGCGTGACGCTCAATCTCAGCCCAATCCAACTGGGCGGCATACTTTCGCATAAACATGGCCACATCGAGCCAGCGGAATAACATCCCCTGCTCCATCGCCTCTTCCAGAGTAGGGCTCGGCGCCTGCGGTGAGCGACGTCGAACCGTCCCGCTGAAGCGCTCCAGCACATGTTCCCCCGCATGCAGGCATAGCAGAAGAAACTGCCGGGTGGGGGTTGGGTCATTCACGAGTGCTTCATAATCGAGCGTCGTGGCCCCGTAGACGGGCTCCACTGCCCAGTGAAGCTCACACACCACCGGATCCCCTTTCCGTTGCAGCCTCCAATGGATCCGGTGCTTATCAAAGGGCCAAAGCGGACACTCCCAGTCCAGAGACCGGTAGCCTGCCGCCTTACAAGCCTTCCAGGCTCGGCGGCGGTCGCCGCATGACACAAGAATGTCAATATCCGCACTCATTCGCGCCGCCGGGTCGTCATAAACATCTTCTGCCAGAAAAGGGCCACGCACCGCGACACTTTTGATCCCGTACAGAGAAAGGCACTCCATCACATGGTGTCCGGTTCTCAACTGCTGAAGCCCCTGCAGGAGACTATGCTGGTAAGCCGAATCCAAGCGTGACTGAAACTCCTGCCAACCCGAGGCTGAAGGCCAGATTATGGCCATCTGTCGGAACATGGGGAGAAGCCTGTTTCGCTCAAGAACATCACCGAGTCGCTCCGGATCGATGTCAACTGGGCAGGCCAAGGCATTCTCTGAAACATGAAGCCAACGGGAAAGCGCGCCCGGAATCCAAGTTGTTTCAGGGTCTAACATAATTACACTAAGGATTCACCAACATGGCAGGGTCGCCGAAAAGCTCATAGAAGAGAGCCTCACGGGTGTTGTTATGCATTAAAAATAAATTTTTGTAGGCGGCCTCCATGGCGTCCCCGATCCGTTTTTTCTTCGGATCCCGCAATGCTTGATAAAATCCCTGCGCCAGATCCTGACTGGCGATCAGAGAAGTCAGGCCACTGTCCGCAACACAAGCGGAAGCCCCGTGCGGTCCCTGTAGAAAAGCCTCAACAAGGCACAGTGCCGGGTCCTGATATGCACCATTCAGACAGGTCAGCATAGTAACTATTGGATAATACGTATTATTCAGGGAGTTCGTGACCGACGCCAGCGTAAGAAGAGACGGAGTAGATGACCAGAATCCCGCACCCCCATGCCCAAAATAGTTCACGAATAATTTACCATCATTAATTTCACTCACAACCCCGTCAGAACTCCCAAATGTTGCCTTGTACTCCTTTTTAACTTCCATACCAGTCAGATTGCTGACCAGTAATTCATCGCTGGCGGCATCGAAGTCTAATCCGTTAGCGGCGTCATCACTATCCGCGACAAGCATTGCCCAGTTCCGTAACGGACCATTGGTCGGAACTCCTTCAAATGCCACGATCTTGTTCACCACATTTGACAATTGAGTGATTGTTTCAACAGGGATACGTCCAATAAAGACATTCGGATTGTAATCGTTCGTCCCGTCCTTTTGTACGGTTGCATACCAGTTATCGAGGGATGTCCATAAATTACGACCCAGATCAATATTATAACAGGGGCCCTGATAGACCGGAACCCAATCAGGAGCCTGACTGGCATGGTGCCGGGGATCATAGGTTCCCGTACCGGCCAATAACACATACCGAGGCGAACGCGCCCAGCGGTGGAAGGCATACCCGATAAACTGTTTGATCACAGCCGCATCCGCCAGCCCATAGCCGAATTCGTTATACAGGTCAGGTAACGGGGCCACCGCCACCGAAAGTCCTTGTGCATGACGCAGGGCCAACAGCCGGTATACCTGTTGTCGGAACTCATAGGGACAGATCACAACATAGTCAGCCTGATGATTAGTGGAGGCCAAGTCACGAAAAAATGTCCGCTGCACGAAACTCACATTTCTGACCGCTGAAGTGTGGCAAGCAAAATACCGGGAAGTGGATTGTGCCGTATCTCCGAAAAGCACGGCAACCCCCTCGCTGGCAGTGTTTGTGATCTGTCCATTAGTTAGCAGCACTCCGTTCCAAGGATCTGTGGCATCAAACACTTGAAACGAATTGCTCTGGGTAAAGCCGCGAACCAGATAGTTATTCGTCCCGGGCACCCCTTCGAAGGCCAGCGTATTCTGGTCTGAATACAATGCCCGGGTATAAGTCACGCTGCACCGCTCTAGACAGACCTTGTCCTTTATCGCACCATTGGTCAACGTGGGCGTAAAGGTTAGGGCATTCGTCGCCTGCAACCAGGTTGCGGGAAATGCGGCGGACACAACCTCCGTCGTCTTGCCATCATACGCAAAACGCCCGATCTCATAACTGCCTGCTTTCACCACCATGCAATGATCGGGATTGATCCCCGGACTATCAGAATAGCCCAGCAATACAGCATTGAACACCGCAGACTGATTGGTGACAATATAATCTGTCGCCATGACCACTTGTCCAGGCCCGATTACGGACTCGTCCATGGGGAAATCATACCAATGGTCTATTGAGTCTTCAGCGGGACGATATCCATTATCAAAATAATTATCCTTATGATGAAGGTTGTATTTTCGACACGATGTAACCAGCGTGCCAGCAGGCAATGGAGCGCCAGAGCGCGTGGTCATCCTCTTCCCGCCCTCTCCAAACCCCAACCAATACACATTTGTTTCACTATAATATCCATCATACCCGCTACCGGGGAATATAAAATAATCGGAAGCCGTCCACTGGTTTGAACTGCTAACCAGAATGGCGACTTCCTGAGTCCGACAAAACAGTCGCATCATGGAGCCCACCAAATTTGTTTGAGCCACCCCGGCATTCGTCAGACTGGAATATGTAACCCGATAGAGCCCCTCCTGTGTCACACCAAGCCGGATGGATGCATTGACCTCCTTGCCTGCCCTCCGTTCAGCAAAGTCGGAGTCCTGACCGTTCATAGGCGGAAGAAGGGAATAATCATAGGCCTGGGCGGAGGGCCGGAGGGAAAAGCTGAGGCCTGACAGGATCATCAAAATGATATTTCGGAGAAAATGGTTCATGCACCCTTTTCGGACTCAAATTACACCCTCTCCACTCTATTTTTTCTGCCTTTAGGGAAGAGGATTAAGGTGAGGGGCTATTTTCTATTCGTTCAAATCGCAAGACCCCCTCAAGTCTGCGGTAAAAACGTATTGTCTTTAAGACTGGGTTGTATTGTACAGGAAAACATTCCACCCGGACAACTTTTTGAGTACCGATCCAGGCTTCATCCACCCTCCCTAGCTCGGAAGGCCAGAACTCAGCGGTTCTGTAAATCCCCGGATCAGGCTGGCGTTGAGGAGGTAAAACCCGCCCTGAGCCTTCAGGCACCTCGCGCGTGTATCCTTTAGCTGGTGCCACAATCACATCCAGCACATTGGTTGGATCAAACCCATGAAGCGTCAGAACAGCCCGCATACCCTTGATCCCGGGCACCAGCTTGGGAATACCCGGCACATCCGGCGCCCCTGGCGTGGCCGTCGAGGCCTGACCTGGAATACGCAAGGAAGCCCCGCACGCACCCTCAATAATCTCAAACCCAGAAAACGCTATACTGATTTTCAGGTTGGGGCTTTCTGGAATCGGAATAAGGGTCAAAACGGCAGGCTGCGGATCCCCCAGTCCGGCCGCCACCATCCCCGTGCAGCTCACTGCTAAAAAGAGCAGCATTATGCTTCTTATTTTCAATGCCTTTTCCTACTCCGACTTCCGGATCACAGGCACATCATAAACGGCCTGATCCCCTACGGCCGTACAGCGGGCGGAAGACACTCCTGGATAGCTGAGATAAACCGCCGACAATCCATTGGTGGCTTGGATATAGGAGAACCCATACAACAGTTTTGCCTGCTGAGGCTTCGTCACATCCAGCACCCACACCGGAGTTTTTATGAAGTCAGCGATAAGATATCGCACATAGTTCGTCGCCACCAGGAAACCCACTGTCTGCCCCTTGTCCGCTAGATCAACCCGGACATCACCGACCACTCGCGATGGTCGGGCCTGAATAAGAGCCATCCGCATGACATTCGTGCCAAGCGCAACCGTGCATTCTTGAGCCAGACCCGCTTCAGGGGTATTGAAGAGGATATAATCACCCTCACCCAGTAATGGCTGTGTTGTGCTCACATAAATCGGCACTTCTTGCCTACCCACAAGGACCTGCAGTTGGGCGGGATCCAACATATTTACAGGCAATCCGGACGACTTCATCACTGCGTAACTGATCCGGCACAAGCCACCCGCGGGCACCTCGAAATTGCCGATAGCGCCTTGAACGCCGAGATCGGTTCCTCGCAATAATGCGGGCCCATGGGTCTTGGTCTCAAATTTCCAAGAAACATCTTCCAGCCAGTAGTAATAAGTGGTCTTCGTGTCTGGCACCGAATCCCGCCATTCATATGCCTGCCCTTGTGAATTTCCCATTCCTGGAATGAGATTCCCATTCAGCTTCACTCTGTCTCCATCAAATGAGGTCGAGCGATACAAATTGAACCCGAGGTTTTCGAGTTCCACTCCAGTTTCCCACTGCACGTCCACTCCCATGCCATCATAGGCCGCTGTGAATGACTTCAGCTCGACAGGCGTCGCTGCATACATATAGCCAAAGTTGGCATGCAGCACGATGGCCTGATAGCCAAGGCTGATAATATATTGTGACGGCGTTGTCGGATCTGTCAGATTGGGTGGCACGCCATTACTGACCGCGACTTTGTAAAGGCCAAACGGCAGGTTAGTAAAATTAAAGTAGCCGTTATTCGTCACCGATCCAACAATTTGAGGGGCTGTAATCGCCGTCCCCGCAAAGATGTTCGATGCCCCCACAATCCTGAAAAGACTGACCCGGACGCCATTGAGTCCATACTTATAGAGATTCTCGTTAATCATAGTGTTCCGATCCACATCCACCCAGACGTATTGTCCAAGGCTTCCCACCACGAACACCCCGGCATTCAACGTCATGTTCGTCGCCCCGGAAGCCACAGTCACAGGCGGCGTAATACCTGTCATAGGATTGGCATCACTATCTAGCGCCGCGTTATTGGTTCCATTGGTGGGACTGAAGTACCAACCGTTGGTGTAGCTGAATCCAACCGTATAAGTCCCCGGCACCAGATTCGTGAAGGCATAAACCCCATTGGTCCCCGTTCTCGTGGTCGCCACCACTCCATTGGTGGAATCACGCAGGGTCACCAGATTATTGGTGAGCGAGGCTTCTCCCGCATTGATCACGCCATTGGTATCGAGATCCCACCACATCCACCCGCCGATCACCGCCGGAGCGTCGATCCGATAAGTCGCGCCATTTGTAGCGGCCGGAACCGGCGGATGATTGGTGGCGGTCACAGGCGCTGCAGTTACGCCATTCGTATCGACAGCCGGACTGGTGGCCGCAATCGCCGCGAAGGTCACGGTCAGATTGGTCGAAGACGCTTGCGCAACCGAACCAACATTGGTCCAAATGACTGTACCGCCCACCACAACTGCGGCGGGTGACGCACTCATGAAGGACAAATTGTTTGTATTGAAAACATCCGTCACAGGCACTGTCACCAGGGCAACCTCACCTGTATTAGCAAGGGTGATTCCGAACGTCAGCGTCTCGCCCGGAATCGGAGGCCGATTGGTCGGACTGATCAGCGTCTTGGTCAACACATAACCCGGATTCACTGCGGAGTGCGGCACGCTGTTCGTGCTCGGCGGTACCGGCACGCCATTGGTCGTTGTCGGCGCCGTGATCGCCGTGTTGGCCCCTGAACCCGAGGACACCGCCGTGAACCGCGCCGTGATTACCGTGCTGCCGCCTACCGCCAGCGGGCCGACATCACTCCAGGTCGCCACCGGGCCAATCACCGAGTTCGCTGCAGGCGTCGCCGAGGCGAACGACAGCAGGTTCGTATTGAATGTATCCGTGACTGGCACCGTATTGAGAACCACATCGCCTGTGTTCGTCACCGCAATCGCGAACGTCACCGTCTCGCCAACCGCCGCCGGACGACCAGAGGGACTGACCAGCGTCTTGGTCACTACCACACCGGGCGCAACCACATCGACCACCGCATCGTCGCTGTTGGTCACAGGCCCGATTCCCGGCTCGCCGGGCTGACCTACAGCCACCGCCACGTTCGTCACGTCCATCGTTACGTTCGTTGTGAATAGCAGGTTCGTCCCTGCTCCCGCCGCCAATGGACCGAATGCCCAGGACAGCCCGTAGGTCGTGTCGTTTACCGCCACATTCGTAAAGGCCACATCACCGATGTTCGTCACCGTCACCGTATAGGTCACAGGCTGACCGCTCGTGACATAGGCCGAGGATGCCGTCTTGACGACCTGGATCGCAGGATGCACCACGTCAACCGACGCCTGTGCCGTGTTGGTCACGGGGCCGATCCCCGGCTCGGCAGGCTGACCCGCCGCCACCGCCGTATTGGTCGTGTCCGCGGTCAGGTTCGTCGAGAACGTGAGATTCGTCCAGCCGCTAACGCCGATCGTACCGAGGTTCCATGACACCCCGAACGTCTGGTCATTGACCGTCACATTCGTCAGCGCCACATCGCCCGAGTTCGTTACAGCAAAGGTGTACGTTACCGGCTGGCCGTTCGTCACAAAGGCCGACGACGCCGTCTTCAGGAGCCCGATCGAAGGATGCACCACGTCAACCGCCGCCAGCGCCGTGTTCGTCACGGGGCCGATCCCCGGCTCGGCAGGCTGACCCACCGCAATCGCCGTATTCGTCGTATCCGCCGTCAAGTTCGTCGAGAACGTGACATTCGTCCAGCCGCCCACGCCGATCGTGCTGAGGTTCCACGACACCCCGAACGTCTGGTCATTGACCGTCACATTGGTCAGCGCCACATCGCCTGAGTTCGTTACCGCAAAGGTATAGGTAACAGGCTGCCCGTTCGTCACAAAGGCCGACGACGCCGTCTTCACGAGCCCGATCGCCGGATGCACCACGTCAACCGATGCCTGTGACGCGTTGGTCACGGGGCCGATCCCCGGCTCGGCAGGCTGACCCACCGCAACCGCCGTATTCGTCGTGTCCGCCGTCAGGTTCGTTGAGAACGCGACATTCGTCCAGCCGCCTACACCCAGCGGGCCAACCATCCATGACACCCCGAACGTCTGATCATTCACCGTCACATTGGTCAGCGCCACATCGCCCGAATTCGTGACCGCGAAGGTGTACGTGACCGGCTGCCCGTTTGTCACAAAGGCCGAGGATGCCGTCTTCAGGAGCCCGATCTCCGGATGCACCACGTCAACCGACACCTGCGCCGCGTTAGTCACGGGGCCGATCCCAGGTTCGGCAGGCTGCCCCACCGCTATCGCCGTGTTCGTCGTGTCAGCCGTCAGATTCGTTGAGAACGTGAGATTCGTCCAGCCGCTAACGCCGATCGTACCGAGGTTCCATGACACCCCGAACGTCTGGTCATTCACCGTCACATTGGTCAGTGCCACATCACCGGAGTTCGTTACCGCAAAGGTGTACGTGACCGGCTGCCCGTTC
>CAJBSZ010000551.1 GCA_903958395.1 uncultured bacterium
AGTTGAAGTCCTGGGCCCAGACCGCGCCGGCCAGCAATGCAAGTGCAATGGTGATAGTTTTCATGGGCTCCCTGGTATGGTGATTCCAGTTGTCGAAAGTGCTTCGGTCGCCGTGGATCCGCTCCCGGCTGCCGCAAACTCGTAATACAGGCCGTCCGTTGAACTCCGGATATAGGTTTTCCCGTTGTAAAACGCGAAGGAACCGATAAACACGGTCGTATCAGACAAGGGCGGGATAGGCGCCGTGGCAGAATAGTCGCGGGTGGCGTAGATGTCCATGGTTCCCATCCCGAGCAATTCGAGGCTTGTCGGGTCAGAATCGTAGACATAGACGCTGAATTGCCGGATTTCGCCCTTATCGGCCCCGTCCATGGCGTCCTCAATTTCGGCCGTATTGGTATCCAGCGAGCCCGTGGCGGCTGCATCCGGACCGGTGAACCCATCGACCAGGGCAACAAGGGTTGCGCCCCTGTAGACCAGAAAGACCAGGTTTGCCGGGGTGGATACCGAGCCTGTCAGCGTGATGGTGACCAGTTTCCGGAACCAGATCGGATCCCCAGTGATGACAAGGCGCTTGATTGAGCGGGTCAATGCCGCTGCTGCTATTGATGTTCCTACGCTCATGGTGAATACTCCTGAACTTGGATGACGTGACCAGACCCGGAATAGGGTGAAATATCGTCCATGCTGTCAACCATGGCTTCCCCGAGCTTGGCGTTATAGGTGGAAAGGTAGGATTGCGCCCGATTGGGATTGGAAACAGCCAAAAGCTCGCTCATGGCCTTACCGATAATGCCTTCGGCCCACCGTCCCATGAGCCAGGCTGGGAGTTCGTTCGTCCCCATGGTTGGAGTAAATACCATTTCAACTACGAGTCCGCCGGTTACCGCGGTTGTCGGAATGAACCCAGTCCTGAATTTCAGGGTATTGGGAAGGATCAACTTGTAATAAGCGGGGTCAAGCAGCATCCCTTCCCGCGCGTTGGTGACATCATCCGAGGTCAGGATGTGGATTTCCTTGATCCTCTTAAACTGGGCTACATAATCAGTCGAAAGCGTGTATTCCTGCTGATCGGCCACAATGTTGATGGCTGTCAGCTTCTCAAACCACGCTTCAGACCGATTACAGAACTCGCGCCCGGCATCTTGAAGCGCGAATAACGCCGATGCCGGGTTGTAGTTGGTGATATCCCGCATCATTCGCGGGAGTAAATCGACGCACTTGACGACCTGTAAGGCCATGGCTGTCCTTCTCTTTCCGACAGATGATTACCAGGGCCAGCCCAGATTATGTCTGAGAAGTATTAACGCCCCTGGCCGCAAGCTGTCTATTCTGTTCGGTGCCCTCGTTGATTCGCTTCTCGTACTCTTCAGCGGTGGCTTCCCCATTCTTGCCCATTGTGAAATCAACCGTGAAACCATAGGGATTGTACGGCGCCAGCTTCTTGAGAGGCTGACCCGGCTCCATCTTGAAACGCTCCTGATTGGCGATCCCGCACACCCCGAGATGGGTAGACGGAACGATAACCAATTCGCCGCGCTTGTACTGCTTGCCGTGCCCCTTGAACCAGACTTTAACGATCTGCTGGTCGCTGGCCTGTGATGCCGCCTGGAACCGGCCATAGAAGAACCGCAGTTCCTCGATCTTTGTCAGGGTGAACGTGCCTGGCTTCTGCCTGCCGTTATCGGCCCCGTAGGTGACCTTTTCCCATCTCTGCCCGTTTTCATCGGTCCAGAGTTCGGTCATATTGCCAGTCGCTTCGTCCCTGATGCGCTCCGGCTTGATCGCAGCCTTTATCGCGTTCCCGTTCGTCTCATTCGCGCCCATGTTCGCCTGCCTTCCTTATTTGGAGTTTGCTGAACTATTCACACAATCGCAAAAACTACTTGTCCTTGCCCTTCTCTAAAATCTCATCGAACCGCGCCCAGCCATGACTGATGCCTGCGTGATTCGTGACCGATACGACCTTACCGCCAAGCTCCACGGTCTCGACGTGGGTATCGGTATTCGGGTCGCTGACAACCGTAATCAATGCGCCGCTCTCACGATTGCGAAACTTGCGCGTGATCTTTGGCAGAACCTTGACCTTTTTCGGCTTGGCTTCCGCCGGGGCTTCTGGAGCCGCTTCGACATTCGCTTCGTCTGACATGACTGATCTCCTTGAAAACAGGGGGAGAGATTGCGCCCTCCCCCTGCAATGCTTCTTGGTTTTGCCGTTTAGCAGTCTTCGGCTTCGATCAACAGAACGTCTCCGTCGGTGTTGTTCACCGTGGCGCTCGCTCCGATGGTGATACCATTGGGCATCACTGTGCCAGAGGGGGCGCCGGTCAGGTCGAACCGGCTGCGGATCTTATCGACCGAGTACACCGAGCCAGCCACCGCGCCAGCGGGCAGGTCGCTCAACGTGACTTCGTTGGCCGCTCCACCCGTGGAACCGTCTGTCACCACCGCCACGATGTAGTATTCCACACCCTTGATGATGATGACTGAACCGGCCCCAACAACGCCGCTACTCGACACGTCAACGTTGAAGTTGCCCGTCTTGTTGGACGTGCTCCCCACCGTGAAGGTGCTGATCGGGGTTGTGGACGTTGCTCCGTCGGCCCGCTGATCCTTGTCATTGCGGACAAGGCAGGTGGTAGACGCCGCCGTAAGCAGGGTGCCGCCAGCGTAGGGCACAATACCCGCCGCCGCCGTGGTCACTGCCGCCAGGTCGCCCGCCTTGGCCCGGCTCACGCCGTAATGGGTTTCCGCCAGAACGCCGGCACGCATATCGGTCGCGTACAGGTGCTCCGTCAGATCCGTGAGGTTGGTGACGCGCACCTTGCGGGGAATAAACCCGAGGCCGACATTCAGAGTCGCCGTTGTTGCCTTAACAATTCCGATGAACTTTTTCATAATTCCTTTTTTCCTTCTTTGACTTTTTTGAGAAACTTCGCCCGGCCGCCTTGACCGGGCTACTTTTCAATGCTTACAGCGCTGTCGCAGCAACCTCCACGCGGTGAATCCACGCCTGATTGGTGATGACGGCGGCGAAATAAGCCCACCAACTCACCGCACCGAACCGGCCCATGACATCCCCGATTGAGGGATGGCCAGGATTCAGGACGATGGGAACGATGGCGTTTTTGCCTTTCAGCGGAACGCGGCTCCAGGCATCCTGCCCGATGGCGATCAAGGGGTACACGTCCGGATAGCTCGCGCCGGAGGGATTGCCCTTGTTCGAGAGAAACGCCGTGCTCGAAACGCTGGTTGCGGCCGCCAGGAACACCGGGGCGTCACGGTTCAAGATGCACCGGAAACCTTCGACGGCTCCCTTTTCTCCGGGGTCGGCGCTGTTGGCCTGGGCGTACTTGTGGACAGGAACCCATCCGTCAAGGTTTTCCAAGTCGGCCAGATGGTTGACGTGACCAAACATCACGAAACCTTCCGGGACCGGCTCAGTCGCCACATTGGGGCCAGCGGCAAGACGCCGGGTGATCGGGGTCGCACCGTCATTTTCCAACTGCCGCAGGGTGCCCTTGAGCAGATTATTGGTGATGGCGCCGTTCACCGTCAGCCGGGTCGTCCCCGTACCGCCGAATGAAACGTTCGTGCCGGCCTTGAGGGCGTTGAAGTCCACCTTCATGGCGGTCCGGGCTGCGCTCTGGGCGGCGCGGTCGGCCTGAATCTTGCCAACGGGATCCTGATGCATGTCAGCGATCTTGGAAGTCAGGCGGATCGACTGTCCATAGGGCTCAACCGTAACCTGGAAATCCTCGTAAGTCGGGATGAACGACTCCGGATTCAGGTACTCAGACATGGGCGCGGTGACTTCCGGCCATTCCTGGTAGCGGCGAAGGTTAAGGGTGTCCCCCATATTGGCGGGGAGTTCATCGACGGTCGCATACCGGCCCGTAACGTCCAGGCGGCTTGCAATCGTGAGGATACGCTTGGAAGCGTAGATCCTGTTTGCGGGAGTGATGCTGTCAAATACTGTGAGGCGGTCCATTGCTTTGTCCTTTCGGTTACTACCGATCTTGACTCAGCGCGTG
>CAJBSZ010000552.1 GCA_903958395.1 uncultured bacterium
CATCGGGTGCGCATAGGGCGACCCCATAAACTCGCACCGGCCCTGCTGGCAGGCGCGCTTGATCTTCTCCAACACGTCCGGGCACCGATTGGCGATCTCGTCGAGCGTATAGCCAGAGGCCTCGAAGACGAACTTCACCTTCGGGAATTTCTCCTCCATCACATCGAAGATGAGCTCGTAGCTCTTGCGGATCACGAACTCGTACCGGTCGGGCGTGAGGTAGGCATAGTTGAGGTTGGCGTGGAATATGGCAACGTATTTCATTTCTGGTTTTCCTTTCTGTTGTCTTTACGATCTTACTGAATTAGAAACACCGTCCCTGTAGGCAGGTCGTATAGTGTTCCCTTCCGGGCAATCTCCACCGCGTCCGGAATTCCGTCATGGTCAAGGTCACTCATGGGCATGTTTGTCAAGGTGGCCGGTATATTGGTCCAGACCTGAACGTCATCCAGATACGCCGCGCCAGCCCCGGCACTTAGGCTGAGCCCCTTGTAGCTGGCCATAGGCGACATAAACGGCACCTGTTGGCGCAGGAGTTGGCCGTTCACAAATAGCGCCACCTTTTGCGCCGTGAAATCCTCGAAGACCGACACGCGAACCCACATTCCGGTGGCCACTGTTGGCGCCAGCCCACCCACCGCGTTGGAAACGCATTCATCCCAGGCATTGGAGTTCCAGATCACGACATTGTTGTTCGTATTCACAAACAGCATGACCGCCCGGTTGGCATTCGTCGAGAGATACGGGAACCCCGGAACCCTTGCGGCTGAATCATTTAGCCAGACATCCGTCCAGACCTTGTTCACACCTGCGGCACTGACCGTATTGGAGAGCGCCGAATGTTGCACCACCATCGCCGCCTTGGCGCCATTGGTGAACACCGAGCCTTGAATGATCGACCCGCTGTCCGAGGCCCCCCACCCTTGCCCACCGCACAGGGCAAGCGGCATGTTCGTGGAGTAGGATTCAAAATCATCTGAAAAGTTCAAGGATGCCGGCGTAGGAGACGTCCCCCACTGCGAATTCAAGGTGAACGTGCCAGTCAACGTCACTCCGTTTACCGTTACCGTTGAGTTACTGACTTGCAAGGTGCCGCCCGATTGGATGGCCAGGGCGGAGACCGAAAAGGAGGTAAACCCGCTCAATACCAGCGTCTGGTTTGACAGCACGGTCAACCCCGCCACTCCTGTCACGTTCGACCCGACCAGCGTGACGTTACTGCTCACCACCAGCGTCTCGGCGTACGTCCCGCTGCTGATCACAATCTGGTCGCCCACCTGTGCCGCGGCCAAGGCTCCGGTAATCGTCCCGTAGTCACCGGGAACAAACCGCACCCCGTTGTACACAAACGCCGCTGTGATAATCTGGTTGTTCGTGATGTTCGACGCCGGATTCGTGTAGGTCGCCGTCTTCGTACCGGAAAAATGGGTGACCACCCCGTTGTTCGTCAGCGAACCCACCCCATAACCCACCGCAGCGGTCAGGAAATAGGTCACATCCGACCATGTCGATATCATGGTGTTCGTGCCGGAAGGACTGATCGACCCCCCCGCCCCGGCCGTAACGAAGTTGGTCACCATCGATAACGTAAAGGTTCCGGTATTGGTGTAATTGCCGGCAATCAGCGTGCTATTCGTCATTTGCAGCAACG
>CAJBSZ010000553.1 GCA_903958395.1 uncultured bacterium
ATCCATTATCGCGACGAAGAACGCGACATCTACTTCCTCTCCAATCAAAATGACGGCGATCTGAGCGGGGCGTTTTCATTCAGGGTGGCGGGCAAGCAGCCTGAGCTGTGGGATGCGGTGACGGGTGAAATACGGGTGTTGCCGGAATACGTGCAGATGCCGGACGGCAGGACACAAGTGCCGCTTAAGTTTGCGCCAAGGCAGAGCTTGTTCGTGGTATTCGGAGAGGTAGGGACGGACCGCCGGGCCGTCCTTCTAGCAGCAGGAAGCGGCGGGTCCGGCGGCCCCGCCCTACCACACAACTTTCCCGAGCTGCAACCGGTGCTGGAATTGCCCGGCCCGTGGGAAGTGTTGTTTGACGGGAAGTTGATGGGGAAAGAGGCACAAAGTAATGAGACAATAACGGCTGTGTTTGAGAAGCTGGAGGACTGGACGAAGCGGCCGGAGGATGGGATCAAGTATTATTCAGGCACAGCGACCTACCGTAAGACGTTCGATGTGAAGTCTGATGTTTGTAGTCCTGAGTCCGCAGTCTATCTCGATCTGGGTGAGGTGAGAGACATCGCGGCGGTTCGTCTCAACGGAAAGAACCTCGGAGTTGTCTGGTGCGCACCCTGGCAGGTTGATGTCAGCGGCGTTGTCAGGAAGCAGGGAAATACTCTGGAGATAGACGTGGTCAACCAGTGGCCAAACCGTCTTATCGGCGACAGCGGTTTGGCTGCCGATAAACAGGTGACGAAGACCGCATACAGACGTTTCAAGCCGGACAATCCGCTTATGCCGTCGGGGCTGCTGGGCCCGGTGTCGATTCGATCAGTTAATAAGGAGAAAGTGGAGTATGAACGCAAGTAAACAGGACGTTATGGTGAATTGTGCCATTGCCGCTGCGCTGGTCTTTATGGCCGCGCTTGCCCGGGCCGAGACCTCCCACACGGCCCCGACGGCACTCCCCGCGCTACCGGAGCCCGCCGTCGCCGTTCCCCGCCTGAGCCCGCGGCCCGCCGTAGTGGCGGGCGTTGCGCAACCGATCCTGGACCTCGCGGGGACATGGACTTTCAGGTCCGACCCGTCCTCGGCCGGTTTGCCGGCACCGATTCAGGTCCCGGGGGAATGGGTGATGCAAGGATTTGAAGTGAAACCGGTGCAAGCTGCCGAGTATGAGCGCGAGTTCTCGATCCCTGCGGACTGGGCCGGGAAGCGCATCAAACTGCGCTGCGACGCCGTATTCAGCGACGCGACCGTCTTCCTGAACGGCACGCTGGCCGGCAAGCATCTCGGCGGATTCACGCCCTTTGAGTTGGATGTGACGGACCGGGTCCGGGCGGGCGAACCGAACGTCGTCAAGCTGGCGGTCATCAGCAATTCGATCGCCGACAAAAGGCTGGCCGCCGCTTCCAAGTATGCCTGCCATCTGCTGGGCGGCATTACGCGAGGCATCCGGCTCTTCGTGGTGCCGGACGTGCACGTTTCCTCGCTGTTCGTATTCACCCGGTTCGACCGGGATTACCGGGACGCGACGCTGGAGCTGGATCTCGGAGTGGAGGGCGAAGCGGAGGCGTTGTTGACGTTGACCGGGCCTGACGGCAAGGAGGTCCCGCTGACGCCGAACCGTGTTGCGCCGGGCCGCGCGAGCATCCCGGTGTCGCAGCCGAAGAAATGGGATCCCGAGCACCCGAATCTGTACACGCTGACGGTGCAGCTCGAACACGACGGAAAGGTCGTGGAAACGGTGAAGCAACGGGTTGGCTTTCGGCAGATTGAGGTGCGAGGCAACGAGCTGTTCGTCAACAATCTGCCGGTCAAGATTCGTGGCGCTAATCATCACGAGGTTTATCCGACGACCGGCCGCACGGTGCCGCCCGGAATTCACCGGCGGGACATCGAGCTCTTCCGCGAGGGCAACGTCAATCTGCTGCGCACGAGCCACTACCCGCCGGACGAGGCGCTCATGGAAGCCGCGGACGAGCTGGGGATGTTCATCGAGTGCGAAGCGCCGTTCTGCTGGGCGCCCGGAGATGGCTACAAGGATTACGTCTGCCAGGCCACGGCCGAGATGGTGCTTACGTTCCGCAATCATCCATCGGTCTTGTTGTGGTCTCTGGCCAACGAGTCCAAGTGGGGGTCGCATTTCGAGGCATCCTCCAAGCTGGCCCGGCGGCTCGATCCAACGCGTCCCCAGATCTTCAACGACATGTGGGGGACAAATGTCCCCGCTAAGGCCCTTAAGGGGGGCAAGAGTGATCCGAAGTACACCGACCTCATGAACTTCCATTATTCGGGGCACGGTGGCCCGGAGGCGGTGCGCAAGGGCCTGCCCCAGCCCGTCTACCTTGGCGAAGACTGCCATCTCAACGCCTACAACCGTCTTGAACTTGTCACCGACCCCATGTTGCGAGACATCTGGGGGCGCTATACCCGCGAGCTGTGGGACGACATTTACAACACGAAAGGCTGCCTTGGCCAGTCCATCTGGTCCGGCGTGGACGACACGTTTTACATTGGAGACGACCAGACCGTGGGTTACGGCGCCTGGGGGCCGATTGACGGATGGCGGCGCGTGAAGCCCGAGTACTGGAACATGAAGAAGGCCTACTCGCCGGTGCGCCTCGGCGAGCCGGTGGTGGATGGCAGCACGATCACGTTGCAGGCTGAGAATCGCTCACTCTTCAGCAATCTGAGCGAGTACAAAATCAAGTGGCGGCTCGATAATGAGGCGGACACTGTAGCTGCCGACATCGCGCCCGGCGGAAAGGGCGAGCTTGTCATCAAGTCGCGAACGAAAGTCGAAAAGGCTGGGACGCTGAGACTTCAGTTCACCGATCCGCGCGGTTTCGTGGCCGATGAGTTTGCCTTCACGCTTGCCGCTCGGCCCGCCGCTCCGGCCGATGTTTCGGTTCGGGCTGCTTCCCCGGCTTTGGTCGGCCAGACCGGGCTGTTCGTCGGCCAGGTCGCCGGTCCGAAACTGATGATGCTGCCGCTGAACACGGGCGGCGAGAAGCAGATGACCGGCAAAACCAAGGCGTGGACGCCGTTCACGGCGCCGTGCAAAGGCTGGACATGCGGCGCAATCTCCACAAACGGTAACGTAGTCAAAGTGCAGGGCAAATACGACAACGCCGAAGGATCGTTTACCTACACGTTTCAGACGAACGGAATGATCGAGATCAAATACGCCTTTCGTGTTACCAAGCAGGTGAATCCGCGCCAGGTGGGCTTGGTGTTTACCCTTCCACGCGACTGCGAGGCGTTCTCGTGGGAACGCGAGGGATACTGGAATGTCTATCCGGAGGATCACATTGCGCGGCTGAAAGGATCGGTCAAGGCATCGGAGGGCTTCGAAGCGACTTCCGTCGGGCCGCGAACCAAGCCGACGCATCCGTGGCGGTTGGACAACCTGCCCTATGGCAACAACGATTTCTGTTCGACCAAGCATAATGTTCTCCGGGCCACCGTGCTGGATAAGGCCGGCCGCGGCCTTACGATTGACGGTCGGGGCCGGCAGCACGTGCGCTGCTGGCGTGACGAAGCGGGCGTTCATGTTCTCGTTGCCGACTACTCCAACGGCGGCAGCGAGAGTTTCCTGCGCGTGCTTGCCGAAAAAGACGACCGTCTGCTGAAGCCTGGCGATGTTGTGGAGGGTACGGTCTGCCTGGGGATCCGGTGAGTTTCCGAGTTTCTACACTAATGAAGAGAAGGGACGAAATAATGAAAGAGAGTTTTTTCAAGGCAGCCGTCGCGCTTGTGGTCGGTAGTACCTGTTGCGCTGTTGGTGCGGACATACAAACGCAAGTGTCAGAAATGAAGCTGAAAGCGAAACAGACGGGAAAAGCGGCCATTGTCTTTCTGGTTGCGGGGCAATCCAATGCTGAAGGGTATGGTGTGCTCTCGCCACAGATATACACTGCACTCGGCAGGCAGAACACGGCAAGGGGGCCTCGGCCGTTGACCCCGATGTCCACAGCCAGCGAGATTGGACTGCCCATTCGGGCGGGCGATTATACGCACAGTTATATCTGGGTGCCTGAGCAGGGCTTTAGTCGGGTGGATCCAGAAACGAATCTTTGGCCATCCAGACTTAACAGCAAATGGCATGGCATGGAGTTGCCGGTTATACGAGAGCTGGAGAGCCGATTTCCGAATCATGACATCTTTGTCGTCAAGCATGCGGTCGGAGGCACCAGCCTTCATCGCCACTGGAATCCAGCGCAAATCGATGGATTGTATGCCAAATGGTTGGGCTATTACCGCCATGCTATTGCGCAACTGAGCAGGGAGTACCCTGAGGTCCGCGTCATTGGTCTCTACTGGGACCAGGGGGAGGCTGACGGGAAAGATGGGAAGCACGGCGAATACGTTGCGAATCTGAAGAATCTCATCGCCACGGTCCGCAAAGACACCGGTCTGCCGAAGCTCCCGGTTTTCATCCGTAAACACATTTTCAACGCGCCCAATATCGACGCCATCATCTCCGCCCAGAAAGAGGTCGTCGAAGCAGATCCACAGTGCTACCTGCTGGATATCGACTGCGGCAATCGCGCTATGAATTACCAGGCCTGGGCCTACAGCCCCGGTAACTTACATATCAGCAGCAAAGGGTTCGTGGAGCTGACGAAACGCCTCTTCGACGGTCCATTACGCGACGCGACGGTCGAGTCTTTCGATAAGGTCAACCGTGAAACGGTGAAAGACTGGGGGCCGGTTGTTGTTCGGCCGGGTGGGTTGTGAGTCAAAATGGAGGAAAAACATGAGAGCTTGGATTATTGCAGCTGTACTTTGCGTATTGAATCTTGTTTCCACGGCGCGGGGAGAACCCTTCCGGGATGGCGAAGTGGTGTGTTTTCTGGGGGACAGCATTACCAGAGGTGGCGAGTATCACGGGGACATCCGGCTTTTCTATGCCACGCGGTTTCCGGAAAGGCACATACGCTTCCACAATTGCGGCGTGGGCGGGGACCGGGCGGTAGAGATTGTTAAAAACGCCAAGTTCCGAATCGGGTCGGATGTGCTCGCGTGGAAGCCGACGACGGTTTCCGTGATGTTGGGGATGAATGATGTCGGACGGTACCTCTATGGCGACAAGATTCAGGAGCTTGAGAAGGATCCCAAGCGTTGGCTCGGTCTCGCTAAAGTCCCCCCCTCGGTCACGGCGGCACGCGAGGCATGTCTGGATCTCTATGGCGAGAAGATGGCTGCGATCATCAACCAACTGAAGGGGAGTGGGGCACAGGTTATATTGATGACGCCGTCCATCTATGACGAGACCGCAAAGGGCCACGGAGGGGTGTTGACGGGAGTCAATGGCGGACTGGGGCGTTGCGCGGAGAAGGTTCGACAATTCTCAAAGGACTACCAGACCGGTCTCGTTGAGACATACGGGTTGATGAATGAGATTAACCATCGTGAGCAGGCGAAAGATCCTTCGTTCTCCGTCGTGGGAACGGGAATGAAACGGAACGACCGCGTTCATCCCGGTCCCGTGGGACATTTCGTGATGGCCTATGCCTTCCTGAAGAGTCAGGGGCTGTCGCCATATGTCTCCAGAATTGAACTTGATGCTGCGACGGGTCTGGCAACCGGGCTCGTGAATTGCACGGTGACAGGGCTGAAACGTGACGGTTCGGGAATCGGATTCGATTGCAAGGAAGGGGCCTTGCCCCTCGTGCCCCCGACGAAGGCGAAGGAAGCCCTGGGGCTTGTGCCTTTTACCGAGGAATTCAATCAGCAACTCCTGCTCGTGCGGGGTTTGGCGAAAGGTGGTTATGAACTGAAGATAGACGGGGAGGTAATTGGATGTTACTCCGCCGATGACCTTCGGATGGGCGTCAATCTGGCGACAGTCACGAACACTCCGCAGTACCGGCAGTCGGCGAAAGCCACTGAGATGGCCGGACAGATCCATGAGATGGGTGAGGAGTTGCGTGAGATCGCCACCTTCAAGTATGTGTTCGGCATCAGGGGTGGGGATCCATTTGACCTTGAGGCCGTCAAGAAAGTCGTGTTGGCATCGGTCGAAAAGACCCAGGCAGGCGGCAAGCGGCTTCCTCCATCCTTGAAAAGCCAGAGGGATTGTGTCCTGGAGCCTGGAAATCTGGAGACGCGGCGAGCTGCGTTGGAGGATGAACTTCAGGCCGCTTGTCAGCCGAAGCTTCATCATTTTGACATTATTTCGAAATGAGGACTATTGGCGAAATTAAGCTGAGTCGCGAGAGTGTGAAAACCATGCAACCGGGCAGGGCGTTCCGGCAGCTATTCTCATTTTGGCCCCATGGAGGGCGGATGTCCCCAGCCGCCGAGCGAATAGGGGCGCCAAAACGGCGGTCGAGGACGCCCGCCCTCCAGGAGAGGTGGCCATTTGGAAATATTGCTGACGGCGGGTACGCGGTGGCATTCGACAAGGCCAGCCTTTATCGCCTGAGACAGGTTTTGGCCCATTGCACGATTTGTCAGGTGAAATGCACGCCACGCCCTGGATGTTTATTCATTTGTGCGCTAGGGTTAAAAGGAAGGTTCTTCCGGGATTAGCGTGGGATTTTCTATTGAAGAATAGGTACTCAATGACAGCCGGGAGGGATCGACTAAGCCGTTCGGTTATGGGTATCCGAGTAAGGGTGTCGATAAAGAGTAGGTCGGTTAAGCGGGTCGATTAAGGGTGGGAGGGACTGGCAGGGCCTGCTGCACTTCATCGCACC
>CAJBSZ010000554.1 GCA_903958395.1 uncultured bacterium
ATCCCGCCACCCTGTGCATGTAAAAGATGTGGGTAAAGATCAGCCTTGTGGGAGAGGGTCAGGGTGAGGGGTGTAGGTCAGAAAAATGCAGTTGCCAGCAGGTCTTCAGCCTCGGCGGCCCATTCATGGGAGAGCCGTTTCCGGCGGGGGAGTTGGATCATCAGGCGGCGCGATGCGATTTTACCGGGCAGGGAGACGGGGGAGTAACGGTCAATGAGGTGCGGTGGTTCGCTGCGGATGACGCGGATCAATTCATCGAGTAAATCCAGCGGTTCCTCATGTTCCAGGCATAGCACGAACTGAAGGAGACTGTCAGGTTCCCGCCGGATGGCGCTCCGGATGAGGCGTGCGATTGATGCGCGGCAACCAAACAGATCGGGTCCCGAAAAGAGAAGGGCGCACCGGTTGGTTGTTATGACCGGCTTGACGTCCGGGCATGGAAGTTTGACTTCAATCCTGGAACTGAATAGCTCCAGCCGTCTTCCCGCGAATTGCGGGGTGGGAACATCCGATCGTAGTTTCGGGTTCCTCGCAATCAGGGCTTCCACTTCGCTGAAGGCCCCGGGATCCATCGTGCTGGTTGAGGTCACTGAGTAGGGGGGCAGTGGCTGGGCGCTCATGTGCCATTCCCTGTGCCGGTCGCGCAGCTCGGTTCCCGGCAGGAGCAGGGTTTGGAGGCATTGCACGTTGGTCGACGGAAGTTTCAACGCCCAGTTCACCGACCGTTTTACATCGTTTATGTCCTGGAACGGCAGGCCATACATGACATCTAGGGTGACTTTAATCCGGCGCCGGGTAAGGAGTCGGATTCCTGTGTCCAGTTTTTCGAGTGAAGTGGGGCGCCGGATCGCCTTGAGAACGACCGGATCCCGACTTTGCAGGCCCACCTCAATATCCGCGAAGTGGGCGCGCGACAGGTTGTCTGCCTGTGCTCCGGTAAGCCGTTCCGCGTTGATCTCTGCAAAAAATGCCAGGGTTCTGGATCGGTTCAGGCGGGCCAGACGCTGGACAATCTCATCAAACCGCGGATGGGTATTGAAGGAGGGATCGACAAAGCGGATTTCCCTGGCGCCGAGACGGCGCAGGGCACGAACGCGTGACAGGATGTCATCCGGTTCCAGGAAAGACATGGATCGGCGCAGATGGGGATAACGGCAATAGGTGCAGCGCATGGGGCATCCGCGCGAGGCTTCCAGATAGGCCATGCCCCTGGCATCCGGACGGCAGGCTTCGTAACCAGGGGGCGGCAGGTGTTGCGACAGGCAGACGGCGGGCGTGGGCTTGTTTCCCCAGCGGTAGCCGTTACGGGTTCGTATCGCCACGGTGGAATAGCGGATAGGGGTGCCAGCGCGGAATGCACGTAACAGGGCGGGGAAGACGATTTCCCCTTCGCCGACAACGAGTGCCTCGGTGGCCGCTTGTTTGAAGAGGAAAGGATGGGTATAGGCCACCTCGGGGCCGCCCATCACGATCCGGGTATTGGGAAGCCGGTCGTGAAGAAGCCGGGCAAGTCGCAGGGTTCGCTCAATATTCCACAGGTAAAGTGTGCCGGCGAGAACATCGGGGGCAAGGCGTGTCACGGTGTCGAGAAGGGACTGGTTTCCCGCGTCCTGTGCCGATTCGGGAAGCCGGATAAACTCGTAATAGGCGCCTTCTCCGGCTTGTTCGGCGGCATACTGGAGTGTGGCGGCGGCTAGCGGGACATTCTCGTGTCCTGCCTGGAGATCGTTATCCACTTGAGGCAGTTGAATAAATAAAACCGTTTTTCGTTTCGGCATGGGATGCACCCTATCATAACACGCTGAGATAACGCCAGAGTTCGAAGAGGCCAAAGAACGGTTGAAACAAGGTCGATGTGTCGATATAGTCACCGGCTTCAAATGAAGTTGCTGAAGCGAGAGTGGAGTTGAACTGTGAATAACGATGATATAAAGGGCCGCATCCAGGAGTTGCGGGAAAAGACCGATGAAATGCGAGGTTATCTTTGACGTTGCCACCCGTCGTGCCACGTTAAGGGAACTGGAGTCGCAAACCTCTGCGCCGGATTTCTGGGAAGATCCCAACAAGGCCAAAAATCACCTGGCCAAGGTAAATGAAATCAAGGCCGTCCTCACGCCCTTCGATGAAATCGAGAAATTCCTGGAAGAGGCCGGCGTGATGCTCGAACTTGCCGTTGCCGAACCTCCGGGCCCGGCCCGTACCCAGGCTTTGAGCGATGCCGGAAAGGATCTGGATCGTGCCGATGCCGATTTCCGGAAGCTGGAGATGCAATCACTCCTGAACGCCAAATTGGACCGGAACAATGCTTTCGTCACCATTCATGCCGGCGCCGGGGGGACGGAGTCCTGCGACTGGGCCAGCATGCTCTTCCGGATGTTTCAGAGATTCTGTTCCATCAAGGGGTTCGAGGTGGAAGTGCTCGATATCGCGGAAGGTGATGAGGCCGGCATCAAATATGCCACTTTTGCCGTGCGCGGCACCTATGCCTACGGGTTCATGAAGTGTGAGCGCGGGGTGCACCGGCTGGTGCGAATCAGTCCGTTCGATTCCAACAAGCGGCGCCACACCTCCTTCGCCTCGCTGGACGTGATTGCCGAACTGGATGACGACATCGATATCGTGATAGAGGACAAGGATCTGCGCGTCGATACGTTCCGGTCCAGTGGATCGGGGGGCCAGCATGTCAACAAAACCGATTCCGCCATCCGCATTACCCATATGCCCACCGGGGTGGTGGTGTCCTGCCAGGCGGAACGATCCCAGCATGCGAACCGGGCCAAGTGCATGAAGGTGTTGCAGTCGAAACTTTACGAGTTGGAACAGGATAAGAAGCGCAAGGACATGGAGCGTTTCTACGGGCAGAAGGGTGAAATTTCCTGGGGAAGCCAGATCCGGTCGTATGTGCTCCAGCCCTATACCATGGTCAAGGATCATCGGACGGATACGGAAACCAGTAATACGGCGGCCGTGCTGGATGGCGGGTTGGATATGTTTGTGGAAGCGTATCTGAAGCAGTTGAAAGCCTCGGAAAAGAAGTGAGGGGTTTATGGCATTGCGCAGCATGACCGGTTATGGAAGGGGAGCGGCGTCTGGCCGGGGAATTCGCGTGGAGGCGGAGCTGACCTCCGTGAATCGCAAGCAACTGGAAGTCAGACTGAATCTGCCCCGGTCACTCTCCTCGCTGGAGTCCCGGATGGTGGAGTTGATTCAGGGGTCTGTTTCGCGCGGGCAGATCACGGGAAGTGTGATGATTCATGTGTCCGAGGCCTTGCGCCAGAAAAGCCTGAAGGTTGACCGCGTCATGGCCTCGGCGTACATCCTGGAACTTCGAAAAACGGCGGCGGCGTTGAAGTTGGCGGATGATCTTTCCGCCAGTCTCCTGTTGGAACTTCCGGAAGTGGTTCGGTATTGCGGGGCGGACGAGGACGTCGATGCGGTCTGGCCGGTTCTGGAGAAGGCGCTGAAGAGTTCGATCAGGAATCTCGTGGTGATGCGCCTCAAGGAAGGCGCCGCGCTGGTAGCCGATCTGCAGAAGCGCGTGAAAAAACTCGCGCATCACCTCGGGGAGATTAAGGCTGAGGCCCCCCATGTCACGGATCGTTATCGTGATGCACTCCGGAAGCGGCTGGTTGAGGCGGGGATCACGCTTCAGGTGGAGGATCCGATGATGATCAAGGAACTGGCGGTATTTGCGGATCGTTCTGACATCACGGAGGAGATTACTCGCCTGGACAGTCATTTGAAACAGACCCACGAATTGTTTAAGGCCAGTGAGCCGGCCGGGCGGACCCTGGATTTTCTCGCCCAGGAAATGTTCCGTGAGATCAATACCATAGGCTCGAAAGCCAACGAGGTTCGGATCACCCGTCAGGTGATCGAGTTCAAGACCGAACTGGAACGAATCCGGGAACAGGTTCAGAATATTGAGTGATGCGTGAGGGGTAATGTATGAGTGATGGTGTGAGGAGGGCGTTGTTGTTGGTGGTGTCGGCTCCTTCCGGGGCAGGGAAGAGCACGCTGTGCGACCGCTTATTGGCTGACCATTTTTTTATGACCCGTTCCATTTCCTGTACCACCCGTGCCCCCCGCGGCGCCGAGGTGGATGGCCGGGACTATCATTTCCTGTCCGAGCCTGAATTCAACCGGCGCGTTGCGGAGGGATTATTCCTGGAACATGCGGTGGTTCATGGCAACCAGTATGGCACCCTGCGGGCCACGGTGGAGGAGGGACTGAAGGCGGGAAACGATGTCCTCATGGTGATCGATGTCCAGGGTGCGGCTTCAGTACGGGCCGCCGCCCGGGCTTCCGGTGGAATTTTGGGGCAGTCGTATGTCGATATCTTCATCAGTCCGCCGTCGCTGGAATCCTTGCGCGACCGGCTTCAGGCACGCGGTGAGGATGCGCCGGAGGTGATTGAGCAGCGATTAGCCAATGCGCAGGGAGAAATGGCCCGGGCGCGGGAATATCAGCACCGGATCATCAACGACCAGCTTGATCAGGCCTATGCCGAGTTGCATGCGATTATTCAGGCCGAGCATGACCGGACGCCATGCTGACGGATACCCATGTGCATTTTCGCGGGGCGATGACGCCGGACGAAATCGCGGGCCTGGTGGGGCGGGCTTCGGCCGCCGGGGTGGGGCGTCTGGTAGCCGTCGGGTGCGAGCCTGATGCCAATACGGCGGCACTTCGTGTCGCGGCGATGTTTCCCGAATGTGTCAAGGCGGCGGTGGCCTATGATCGCAGCCTGGCTGGAACCGGCGTCAGGGTCGAGGCCATCCGGGAGTTGATTCTTTCGGCGCCGCTCGGGCATGTGGCGGCCATTGGCGAACTCGGACTCGATTTTCATTATACGCCGGAGACGGCGGAAGCTCAGCAGGCCTTTATGGCCGGGCAGTTGGAGTTGGCCCGTGAACTCCGGTTGCCGGTCATTGTACACAGTCGTGAGGCCGATCAGGAAACCGTGGCGTTATTGTCTGCTCATGCCCGGCAATGGGGCGGGGCACCCGACCGGATCGGTGTTCTGCATTGTTTTACCGGAACGGAATTGTTGGCCCGTCAATTACTCGATCTGGGTTTTATGATCAGCTTCAGCGGGATTGTTACCTTTCGTAATGCCGATCCCCTGCGCGAGGTCGCCCGGGGAATTCCTGCCGACCGGCTCCTGATCGAGACCGACACCCCGTACTTGACGCCCGTTCCTCATCGGGGAAAGCCAAACGAGCCGTGCTATCTCCCCGCCGTGGCCGAACTCCTGGCTAGAGTCCGGGGGGTGGAGGCCAGTGAATTTTCCCGCCAGACCACCACCAATGCTGTGAGGTTATTCGGGTGGTAATTTTGTATAGCCGCTTATCGGTCTGGACGGGCGGGGTGGGGGTTGATATAGAAATGCGCCATGACAAAGACGCTTAGAGAACTCGCCCAGGATCGTGAAGATAAAATCCTGGATCATCCCCTGGCCACCCCGAGCTCAGCCAGTCGTGGCCGTGAGCGGAAGGAGTCGGAAGACCCGATCCGGTTGTGTTTCCAGCGGGATGCCCATCGGATTCTGCATTCTACCGCCTTTCGCCGGTTGCGCTACAAGACCCAGGTCATATTTTCCCCCGAAAGTGACCATGTGTCCACCCGGGTTGACCATTCCCTCTACATGGCCTCCATTGCCCAGACCGTCGCCAGGGCACTTGGCTTGAACCAGGATCTGGCCTATGCCATTGCCCTGGGTCATGACCTGGGCCATGGCCCCTTCGGGCACGCTGGCGAAACCGTGTTGGATAAACTGTGGAAGCGGAACGATTCTTCCCAGTCATTTTCCCACGAACTCCACAGTCTTCGCGTTGTGGATCAACTGGCGTTCCGTCCCTCCACGGAGGAACGGGGGTTGAATCTGACTTACGAAGTCCGCGACGGTATTGTCTGCCATTGCGGAGAAAGTACGGAACAAACCCTTACTCCCCGGGCCAAGCCGGGGCCTGCCTTGGGAAAGATCCGCCGTCGCGGGGTGGTTCCTCTTACAATGGAGGGATGCGTGGTCAGGTTGGCGGACCGGGTCGCCTACTCGGGGCGGGATTATGAGGACGCCTTGAGTGTTTTTGGGAAAATGCCACCTCTTCCCAAAGCCGTGATCAAGGTGTTGGGGGAGGATAACCGCACGATTATCAATAATCTGGTTACAGATATGATCCGCACCAACCTTAAGACACCGGACCAGATCGGGTTTTCTGATGATGTTTTTGAGGCGTTCAGGCAGCTGTATGCCTATAACTGCAAGAACATCTATTTTCACCCGTTGCTCAACGAATATGCGATCCGTGCCGAGAATATGCTGACGACGATTTTCGATTTTGAGCAAAGGGAGCTGTCATCTCGTCGTCAGAACCAGTGGGGTGTGGTGTTGGATAAGGATCCCCTGGCCGTTCGGGAACTTCATCACTTCATTGAAAAGATGTACGGCAAGCGCGATCGGCCGTCCCTCTCCCAGATTGTCATCGATCACATGTCCCTGATGACCGATCGATACGCACGCAACTTCTTCCAGGAAATTTTCCTGCCCAAGCCGGTGGGGTGAACCAGTGTTCCCTATCGGATTCCTCGCCGGTAGGCTGAGGCCGTTTTACCGGTGAGCGCGCGAAAAACCCCGGCAAAGTATTGGCTTGATGCGAATCCGCACTCAAAGGCAATTTCGGTGATGGGGCGTTGGGTTGATACCAGAAGGCGACGCGCCTTTTCAATACGCAGCCGGTTCAGATAGAGGATGGGCGTGTCTCCCGTGTGATGATGGAACAAGGTGGAAAACTGGGTTCGCTTGAGCCCTACATGTGCCGCCATACTGTCCAAAATCCAGGGCTCCTCACAGCGACTTTCCAGCTCGGCTAGAAACTTATTAATCGTTGAAGAGGCCCGGTTGACGTGCTGTGAGGGAGCATTGCTGGAGGACAGGATGCGGGCGAGTTCAATCACAAGCAGGGCCAGTAACTGTGCCACATACCGTTCATGGAAGGGGCCCGTGATGTCTAATTCCTGGACTAATGACGGGAAAAGTGAACGGATCAGGGGGGTGGCCGGCCAGACACGGCGTGGAGCGTTCCGAAGATGTGTCGCAATGGAACGGCTGTCCGGGGCGGAAAGTCCAAGTTGACGGGGAAATAAAAACGATCCCGGTTGGCTAAGATTTTTTCCGGTCAAACGAAGGACGGCGAAATACCATTCATGGCCGGGTTCAAATTCCGAGCTGCTGCCATGGGTTTCCCAGGGCAACGTAAAAAAAACCGAGTCGGGCGGGAGGGTTTCCCGACGCCCCTCATATTCCCAGTTCAAGTGGCCGTGCCGCAGATAAACGATTTCCAGCCCGGGATTCCGGTGCTGGGGCAGTCGCCTTGCGCTTCCATGTCCATATTCGTCCACCAACCGGGTAAGGCGGTCGCGGGGAGCTACTCCGCCGCGCGGGAAAGCAGCTAAGTTGCCATCAGCAGGAATGGGGCCGGATTGTCTCATGGTCAATTTGTCCTACAATGAAACAAATTCTGCATGTTATTACAATATTTACCGGTGTGTATCGATTTACTCAGAAGAGGTAGGGGTGAGCGTATATTTTATTCCTGACAAGGCGGTGCTGAAAGCGGATTATGGCAGGAGCATTCGTTGAGAATCACCAGGGAGTTGTCATGGTGCAGAAAAAGAAAAGTCTGAATTACGATGGAACCCATGTGAAATGGGATGACCGTCATGTTCGCTCACCCCGTGCCGCCTTTGGACAGGTAGTGTATGAACCCGCTGGTTTTTGCGGTCCCCGTATTCAAAAAGACATTGAATTTGTTCTGCTCCATCATGGAGCCTGTGACGTACTGGTTGACGGAAAGGCGCGTGTATTAAAACCCGGAATGGTTTATCTATTTTTGCCGCAACATCGGGAGGAATTTCGATTTTCAGCCGAAATCCGAACTCACCACTCCTGGTGTTCGTTTCGTCCCGATCTGCCCGATGATGCGCTTCGCCACGCACTTGTCCAGGCTCCAGTCGAGGCGACGCTTTCGCCGTTATTTGAGAAGCTCCTGGCTGATGCCTTTTTGATCGGACCCGTCCAAGGGGAGATATCTGAACGTGTCGTTGAATGTCTCGCTCTCGCGGTGGGGGCCGAATATCTTGCCATGACGCGATCGCCGCCCGGTACCGCTGGCGCGGATCCCTGTGTAGTGCGTTCCCTGCGCCACATGGAGGATCACTACTCCCAGTCCAACTGTCTGGCAACCACGCATGCCATGGCTGGTTGTTCTAGGAATGCGCTCATTACCCGCTTTGTCCGTGTCACCGCGCTCACTCCGGACAGTTACCTCTGGCGTCTGCGTACCCAGAAGGGGATCGCCATGCTTTCGGCCACGGGGTTGACTGTGGCTGAAATCGCTGACCGGTGCGGATTCCAGAGCCCTTTTCATTTTTCCCGGCTGGTCAAGAAACTCCAGGGGTGTAGTCCCCGTGAAACCCGCGCCCGTTCCTGGGCTGCGCCGTCCTCGAAGAATACGTGATGTCAGATATGTTTTTTGTGATGAAGGGTATTCTCTTGTTCTGGGAAGTCTGGCATTCTTGCTCTGTTAATTGGATCATTTAATCTAAATCCTGATATTGCAGGATATGTGTCATAAGTGAGGAGCGTTATATGACGAGTAGAGAACGTGTCGCAAAAGCCCTTGCCCATCAGCAACCCGACCGTGTTCCCGTGGATATCGGATCTACGGCAGTGACCGGCATTCATGTTTCGGCTGTCACGCGATTGCGTGACGCCATCCTGGGGAGCGGGCGTGGCCCGGTCAAGGTGATTGAGCCCTACCAGATGCTGGGTGAGGTGGATGCTGAACTGCGAGCGGCACTGGGCATTGATGTCGTCGGGCTCATGACCCGCAAGACACTGTTCGGGTTCGAGAACCGGGACTGGAAGCCCTTTACCCTGTTCGACGGGACTGAGGTGTTGGTGCCGGGTCAGTTCAATATCACCGTGGACAGCAGTGGCGATTACCTGCTGTATCCGGAGGGCGATATGACCGTCCCTCCCAGCGGCCGTATGCCTAAAGGTGCCCATTTCTTTGATTCTATCATCCGCCAGCCACCCATTGATGAAGATCGGCTGAATCCTGCGGACAACACGGAGGAATTTGGACTCCTGAGCGAGGACGATACAGCATGGTACCGCGCCCGGGCGGCGGATCTTGACCGCCAACCGGATCTGGCTGTGGCTATGACCATGCCCGGAACGGCATTCGGTGACATTGCCCTTGTTCCCGCCCCATGGATGAAGCACCCGAAAGGCATTCGTGATATTGAGGAGTGGTATGTTTCCACGGCAGCCCGTCAGGACTACGTGCTGGCCATCTTTGAGAAGCAGTGTGAGATCGCCTTGCAGAATATCGAGACACTAATCGGCATACTTGGGAATCGGGTGCAGGCGGTATTTCTCACCGGTACGGATTTTGGTACCCAGCGCGGCTTGTTTATCTCCGTGAATGCCTACCGTGAACTCTTCAAGCCTTTCCACATCAAGGTGAACAAGCTTATCCACGCGAAGTGCGGCTGGAAAACGTTTATCCATTCCTGTGGCGGTATTGCTGAGTTGCTCCCTGACATCATCGAGGCAGGGTTTGATATCCTGAATCCCGTCCAGTGTTCCGCGGAGGGGATGGAGGCTAGGGGGCTCAAGGAGCGGTACGGCCGGCAGCTGACCTTCTGGGGAGGCGGTGCCAACACCCAGCAAACCCTCCAGTTCGGGACGCCGGAGCAGGTTTATCGTGAGGTCCTTGAACGGATCGAGATTTTTAACCGCGACGGCGGGTTCATTTTCGACCCCGTGCATAACATCCAGGCAACCACGCCGACATTGAATATGCTTGCGATGTTCAAGGCGATCAAGGATGGCAGCCGGTAGAGGAATAGATGTCGATGGATCACTCAGGAGCCCCATGATGGAATATTCAAAGCACCGCGACGTGAAAATCAACCTGGCCTACTTGATCCCCATTTGCCTTGTGGCGACATTGGGAGGATTGCTCTTCGGATATGATACCGGTGTGATCTCGGGTGCCATCGAGCCGATGACCGTGAAATTCGCGCTGAGCGACGTCATGAAGGGCTGGGCCTCGGGCTGCGTCCTGATCGGATGCGCGATGGGCGTGCTGCTTGCCGGACCGGTTTCAGACCGGTTCGGACGCAAGAAAACCCTGTTTGTGGCAGCGGTATTGTTTCTGGTCTCAGCGCTTGGCACGGCGTTGCCGAAGGATATCATGGGCTTCATCGTATTCCGGATTCTGGGCGGAGTTGGAATCGGGATCGCCTCGATTTCCACGCCGATGTACATCGCGGAAATTACGCCGGCCCGATATCGGGGGCGCATGGTGGCCGTGAACCAGATCGCGATCGTAGGCGGCATTGCCCTGGTATATTTTATCAACTACTTCATCGTCCGCCTCGGTGATCAGGCGTGGAATGTCGAGACCGGGTGGCGCTGGATGTTCGCGTCGGGAGCCGCTCCTTCCGTGTTGTTCCTGTTGTTGCTGGGTGTCATTCCCGAGAGTCCCCGCTGGTTGCTGGAGCAGGGGCGTGAGTCGCAGGCCCGCGCCATTCTTGCCCGTGTCGGTGGTGAGCTTTTTGCCGCGTCGGAAGTAGCGGCCATCCGTGGTTCGTTGGCGGATGAAAAGGGAACCTGGGCTGAACTGTTCTCTCCCGCGTTGTTGCGGCCCTTGGGTTTGGGAATTGCCCTGGCGAGTCTTCAGCAGGTCACAGGGATCAATGTGTTTATGTATTTCGGAACCACCATTTTCAAGAACATGAGCCAGTCGACGGGGGTGGATGCGGGTATGCTTCAACAGCTTGTGATTGGCGGGTCCGGCGTTCTGTTCACGGTGATTGCCATTGCCACCGTGGACCGGTGGGGACGGAAGCCGTTGATGGTGCTCGGCACGAGCGGGATGGGGGTAAGCCTGGTTGGCATGGGAATCATGGCCCAGGTTCTCCATGATCCCACCCAGGCCAGTCATGCCATGCTAGGCTTCATTATTCTCTACATTGCCTGTTTCGGGCTCTCCGTCGGTCCGGTGGTGTGGGTGATCCTGTCGGAGATCTATCCCACGGCGGTGCGCGGCCGGGCCCTGGGCCTTGCCACCTTCTGCCTGTGGATCAGTGATTACGTTGTGACGCAGACCTTCCCGATTATGGATGCGCCTGGCTCGTGGCTGGTGCAGAAGTTCAATCACGCCTTCCCGTTTTACGTTTATGCCGCCTTTTGCGTCGTGTTGTTGGTCGTCCTGCGGTTTGTGCCCGAGACCAAGGGCAGAACCCTGGAGGAGATCGAGCACTCGTGGTTTCATCCGGAAGGGTGATACGGGGACGGTTCGCATTTCCATTATTTACCGGCGGATTTCTGCGGACGCGATTCCTGGCGGATGCTGTATAGTGCCTGCCATCGATCCAAAGGAGTCACGACATGGCGAATCAAACTGCGGCTTCACTGGCAACCAGTTCAATGGATTTATCGACCCTCACCCTCTCCCCCGGAGACGGTTCCCTCCTCCGGCGATTGGCAGGTCGCGTAGCGGAATTAGCGGCGCGGCCGGGCGAGGCGGTCAAACGCGAGCGATGGATCCGGCACAATGATCTCGACGCAGGATTGCCCCTGATTTTCTGCGACCCTGAAAACGGATGGAATGAGATCGTTACAGATGACCAGATGGAGTGCCAAGGCGAACTGGCCCGCCGGTGGGAGATGGCCCTGCGCAAGGAGGTCTTCTGGGGCGAGTCCATGGGTGACGACAGGGTGGTTGAGCCCTATTTCAATGTCGGTCACGTCTATGCCGAGAGTGATTGGGGCATGCACGAGAAGAAGGTGGGCGGCGACCACGGCGGCTCCTATGCTTGGGATGCTCCCCTGAAATCCTATGATGATTTCGATAAGCTCCGGTTCCCGACGATCACGGTAGATTACAAGGCCTCGGAGGCATTGCTTCAGACGGCGTCCGATTGTCTGGGTGATATCCTTAAAGTTCGCCGGCGTACCAGTTGGTGGTGGACGCTCGGGATGACCTGGACTCTGGCCAATATCCGGGGGCTGGAACAAATCATGATCGATATGTATGACGAGCCGGAGAACCTGAAGCGGATCATGGATTTCCTGAGCCGGGGACATCTCGCCAAGCTGGATTTCCTTGAAAAGAACGGTCTTTTGTTCTCGAATGCCAATGACTCTTATGTCGGATCCGGCGGGTTCGGATATACCCGTCAGTTGCCGCAGGGCAAGACCCCCATCACAACCCGCGACATGTGGGGATTCTGCGAGAGCCAGGAGACGACCAGTGTTTCGCCCGACATGTTTGCGGAGTTCATCTGGCCTTATCAGAAGCCCATCATGGAGCGGTTCGGCCTGGGTTGTTACGGGTGTTGTGAACCCTTGGACCAGCGATGGCAGTATATCAAGGATGTGCCGGGGCTTCGCCGGATTTCGGTGTCACCCTGGGCCAATCCCGAGG
>CAJBSZ010000555.1 GCA_903958395.1 uncultured bacterium
AAGCTCTGGTGGTAAAAGCGATACACGCGATCCTCGTAGCCACCATGCCCACAATTGGCAAGGAGTTCCTCCAATTTCGGCAACTCCTCTTTCAGGCGCCTGAAAAGTTCCTGTACCTCCGGCCTGTCATCCATGTTATTCTCCATCTCGCACCTCTCATTAATTCCGCATTATCAGTCCGTTGGAAGGTTGTACGATCCCCGAATCAGCACGACAGGCCCGCCAAAACCGCTCTGCTGGATGACCGACCTGACGTCATCTAAAGCGGAATCATCCTCGTAGCGGCGGCTCATATGGAACAGGACTAGGTTCCGGACGCCTGCATCCCGTGCGGCGGTAACCACAGACTGAAGGTCGGCATGTAGTCCCTTGGCGGGATCGGCGTCGTCCGGCAACACAAATGATGCCTCGTGGATCAGTACGTGTGCCCCCGCGAAGAAATCCGGCTCGGGGCGTAGCGTGTCCCCAGAGTAGGCAAGTTCGCACTCGAAGACTTCCTCTTCCCATGTACCGCGAGGCTCCTGCCGAATGAGGCGGGCGATTTCGGCGGCATCCAGTATGGCGTACTCGTGCTTGAGCCGTCGTCGCATACGCCCGACCCTGAAAGCCAGACATTGTTGTCCCGGCTGGTGCTCCACGGCTTTTGCCGTAAGCACACGACCGTTGCGAAGCCCGAAGGACTCACCGTCGTCCAGCGCACGGAATGCGACCGACGCCATACCCCGCCGGTCAGCGAAAGATTGAGCCTCCCGTATCCGTTCTTCCATTGAGAACGACTGCTTGGGATAGAGGATCGTAAGGGGCTTGTCGTTATCGCCCTTCAACCCCGCCCTGGCATCCAGAAGGCCTATCAGGCCTCGACAGTGGTCAGAATGACCATGGGAAATTGCCAGCACTTCCGCCCGGAAGACATGGTCATCGAGGCGAATAGCGGCTCCCTCACCGCAGTCCAGTTGAAGACGGAACGCCCGCCACAGAAAGAAATGTGAGAACGACCACGAGTAGCCCTGTAGGTTTGACGAAATCGCCTCGGGCAGCTTATCGGTGTTGTACAGAATGTGCATATGTTCTTGCGATGCCTTTCATTTGGCGGCGAGATGCTCCCACCAGTTTGAACATCCTGCCATCGTCAGGGCCGTCCAACGGCACCCCATCGTACAGCCCTTCTTGAACCTGTGGAAATGCCCGAAATACCATAGGGATGGGTGGTACTTGGCCAGAACATGGGACAGCGCCTGCTGACAGGAGTCCCGAGCCAGCACGTCCTCATCCATTATCTCGAACTCCGCAGGGCAGGTGTGACTGATGACGATGTCAACGTGGACGTCCGGCAGTCTGTCGAGGTCGCCGGTTGTGATCGACTCCTCCGGGAACCAGTCGTAGCCCGGCGTCCGCCATGCCTTGTCAACCGACAGGGCGCCACCCATGAAGAGGACGGTACGCCCATCGGGCAGTGCCAAGGTCGAGCCCCGCCCCATGTGGAAGACATTCGGGAAGACTTCGCTGGTTTCATGTGCCCGGAAGCATGAATAGTCCTCATGGTTGCCTTCGCACCAGTAGAGCTTCGTTTCCCCGATCCTGGGTCTTGAATCCTTCAGCACTCCCCGGCGGTTTTTGACCTTGAAGCCCGGCCAGTATCCGAAGTCTCCGCATTGAAGGACGATCCTGGGGTGCTTTCGATTGATCAGGTTGGCGAGAGACCTGAAATCGGCATGAACGTCACCCAGCACGAATATGTCCTCGCAATATGCACAATAGTCCACCGTGATTCATCCTTCCTAAAACACTTCCCCGAATCACTAGGCTGAAAGTGCTGTCGGTTCAAGGAATAAGTGGCTGGGCGAAACAAACGAAAAAGGTAGTTTGTTGCGTTTTTTCGGAAAAGCGCGGTATAGTCTTACCAGTAAGACAACAAGGAGAAGAGAGTATGAATTCATTTTCTACAACACGCATGTCATCCAAGGGTCAAGTTGTGATCCCAGAAGATGTCCGCAAGCGTCTCGGTCTTGAAACCGGGGCACAATTCCTTGTCGTCGGCGAAAAAGATGTCGTCATTCTCAAGACCATCGCAATGCCTTCCATGAATGAGTTTGACGGAATTATCAGCCGTGCCAGGCAACAGGCCAGAAGCAGCGGAATGAAGACCGCTGATATCGCGACGGCCATTGCCAAAGTCCGGGGTCGCGGATGAAGGTCATCCTGGACACCAATGTGTTCATCTCGGGCGTATTCTTCTCCGGCGTGCCCCACGTCATTCTCAACAGTCCAGCCGCTCAATAAATATGTGGCGCCATAAGTAGTTTCCATATAACATTACGTTGCTATGAAGAGTCATATTGAGAGTGCCAGAGTATGTCTCGACTGTCATGATACGCAATCAACACTCTTCCCGTTGTCTGATTTCTCTCAACAACCCTTGTCACCACGCGAGCTGTGCGCCCGCATCAATCTGAATTGGATGGCGGCGGTGCGCCTGTTCGAAAACGGCTGGCTAAGTTTCGACCCGGCAGTGGTTCTCAAGATGAATCCCGTCCAGAGTGCGGAATTGCGTTTCCTGGGAGGACTGGTCGCGGGAGGGTGCGAAGAGAGCATGCTGCGACACCTTATCGCCGGCCTAAGCAAACCGTATGCCTATCGGCTGGACCGGATCTACTACGACTGGGACTCCCAGTGTTGGCAACTCAATCCCACAGCGCCGGAATTGGAGACTCAATTCGAGACTTGGGTCGAGCAACTGGTTGACGAAGGACAGATGTCCATCCTGGAAAGCTTGCGCAGCACTGTGTCTCGATCCATTACCGATCTCAACAGACTGCGATATTGATGAGTGTCCGCTCAATAATACGGCGGCAATGTCCATCGCCAGGGCGTCGTAGAACCGCTGGGGATTCACGATTCTCTGCCAAGCCTTGAGTTGGCAGACCCGCTCGCAAGAAACGCCGAGAATCTATAGATCCCATATGTCTTTCGGAGCATTTACTGGCCAATCGGCTACCGTTTTTCCTAACCAGTGGCGGGGCGCTTCTTCAGAGAAAGCCCTTGAAGTCATGAGCGGTTTTTCTCAGGCGTTTGACGAGGCGATAGAGCTTTTTGGCTTCGGCGGGATC
>CAJBSZ010000556.1 GCA_903958395.1 uncultured bacterium
CTTTGGCGGAGGCGTATGAAAAGGCGTTGCTTGCCCTTCATGAAAACGGAACCCGGTTCCGCACCCAGTACGACAAGCCCGGCGACCCCGCCAGTCTGGATTCAACCATGAACATCACGGTCGAGAATCCTTTGGCCGATCCCATGATCCACAAGGCATTTCCCGGCGGAATCGAGGATCTTCGCGAGTATGTGATGGAATTGCAGGGCGTCAAAGATCACTGGGTCAAGAACATGAACGACCCGGCCGATACGCGGTGGGAGTATACCTACCATGGACGGCTTGCGAATTACGGTGCCTGGAAGGAACTACGCAACTACGAATCCATCGAGACAGGTTTTTTCAAGATCAACCAGGTCGAGGCCGTCATCAACAAACTGGTGAAGCAGCCTTTTACCCGCCAGGCCCAGATGATCACCTGGATGCCTAACATGGATCTCGATTGCTACGATCCCCCGTGCCTCCAGTCGCTTTGGTACCGTATTCTTGAGGGGCAGGACGGGGTGTGGTGGCTGAATTGCAATATCCGGTTCCGCAGCAATGATGCCTGGGGTGCCAATTTCATGAATATGTTCGGCTTTGTGCTGTTCAACCGGGATGTCATCGCCGCCGAAGTGGCGCGCCGTGCCGGAAAAACAGTCAAGCTTGGCCGATTGAACTGGCAGGCGGATTCCTTCCATATCTATGGCAAGGACATTGACCTGGCCCGCCAGCGCCTTTTCGACCGGATCAAAACAACGTCGTTCGAGGATCGCGTCTATTGTTTCAATGACGAGATGATCCAGGAGATTTACACCGAGGCGGAAGCGACCGTGCGCGAAAAGATTCGCGAGTTTGATGCAAGGTAGCGGCATGCGTTTTCTTGTCACAGCAGGGCCGACCCGCGAGTTCATGGATCCCGTCCGGTTCCTCAGTAACCGCTCTTCCGGGAAGATGGGTTACGCCATTGCCGTTGCGGCCCGGGACCGGGGGCACGAGGTGGTTCTCATTTCAGGTCCTGTTTCCCTGTCGGCCCCGGAGGGGATTCGCGTGGTGTCCGTGGTCTCCGCCGCCGAGATGCTCGACGCCGTGTCGACCCATTTCGAGTCCTGTGATGCCCTGGTGATGGCGGCCGCCGTCGCCGACTGGCGACCAGTCGAGGTGAGCCGCCTGAAGGTGAAAAAACGCCAGGCGTCCTCTACACTCACGCTTGAGCCCACGGCGGATATCCTGATGACCCTGAAGCCCCGGAAAGGGAGCCGGACGGTTGTGGGATTCGCGGCGGAGACGGCCGATGTAGAGGCCGAAGCGCGACGCAAGGTGACGGCTAAAAGGCTGGATATGATCGTCGCCAATGATGTCAGCCAGCCCGACGCTGGATTCGATGTCGATACCAACCGGGTGATGTTCATCACGGCTGATGCTCCGGCAATTCCCTTTCCGGTGATGTCCAAGCGCGAGGTGGCCGAGCGAATCGTGAAGTGGGTGGAGCAGAAAAGACCCGGGGGCATGATTTCTGAACCCCGGCGACCGGATCAGGGACAGCCATTACCAGTATCAGAAGGGACTCGTCTGGCAAAGCAGTGGGATTTCATTCGGGAAATTGATAAATTGAAGTCCGTATTGCGGCGTACCCTGTTGTTGGACGGGAGCCGTTATGAGAATGACGCGGAACATTCCTGGCATTTGGCGGTTATGGCCGTGTTGCTGTGTGAGCACGCGAATGAGCCCCGGCTGGATTTGGCGCGGGTGATCAGGATGGTTCTGGTTCATGACATTGTGGAAATCGATGCCGGCGACACCTATTGTTATGACGAGATTGGGAACCGTGATAAAGTGGCCCGTGAACAGGTTGCCGCCCAACGTCTGTTTGGACTTCTGCCGGATGAACAGCGGCAGGATCTGATGTCGATCTGGGCGGAATTCGAGGCCCGCGTGACCCCGGAGGCGAAATTTGCGGCGGCGTTGGACAGGGTTCAGCCTTTGATGCATAATTTTGGAACGGCCGGAGTGGTTTGGAAATCGCACGGGGTCCGAAGCGGACAGGTGCTGGAGCGTAACCAGCATGTTGAGGAAGGATCCCGGGTATTGTGGGAATTCGCAGAAGACATGATCCGGGATGCCGTGAAGCGCGGGTATTTGGATCCATAATATGACAAAACCGATCAACCAATTGATTTTTGTGGGAGGGCAAGACGCCACCGTCAGCGCCATCGCGGCGGCTTTTGCCCGGGCAAGGGGCCGTGCGGATGTGGCCGTTCACTATGCCGGAATCTCCTCAGGACGGGTGTCTCCATTGGCGTGGCGCGTGTTGTCGGAGTTTCGTGTGGTTCCCGAGGAAAGGGATGGCGGAATCCTGAGCCAGATGGGCAATGCTGTTTTCGATGTCTCGGTTTCATTATGCGCCGCAGCGAATGGGCCCCTGTGCCGTGTTGCCGGGCAATCCCGTGCAGGTGCACTGGAATCTGGATGATTTTTCGGGTCGCGCCGAGGATCAGGCAGCGGCCTTGGACTCCTTGCGGCGGGAATGCGAGACGATCCGGAGGCTGGTGGATGACTTTTATGAGCAGGGATATCTGGATGCGTTTCTGCAATCGAAGCGCACAGGGGATCTGGTGCTCGAGAATATGTCCGACGGAGTGATTGCGCATGACCTGAATCGCCGCATTTTTTACTTCAATGCCGCCGCCGAGGCCATCACTGGTTATAAGCGCGAAGCCCTCCTGAACCAGGATTGCCATCAGGTTATCCCCGGGGGCTTGTGCGGGGCAAAGTGTTTGTTTTGTGACGGGGGTGCGCCCCCGAAAGATGTGGTGAACAAAGAAGTTGAAATTGTAACCGCCAGCGGCGAGCGTCGCCGGATTTTCATGTCTGTCAACAGCATGGCCGATCAGGCCGGGAAACCCGTGGGGGTACTGGCCTGCTTCCGGGATGTCACGCGAGAGATGAATTTGGCGCACCGGTTGGGTGCCATTGAGCAGTTTGCAGGAATTGTGGGGCGTGATCCTAAAATGCTGGCCTTGTATGATCTCATTCCCGAGCTTGCGGAATCCTCCGCCTCAGTGCTCATTCAAGGGGAAAGCGGGACGGGAAAAGAGCTGGTTGCTGCAGCTCTTCATTACGAGGGGCCGCGAGCCGGGAAAATGTTTGTGCCTGTGAATTGCGGGGCGCTTCCGGAAGGCTTGCTGGAGAGCGAACTCTTCGGGCATGTCAAGGGGGCGTTTACCGGCGCGATCCGGGATAAGAAGGGGCGTTTCGAGCTCGCGGACGGCGGCACCATTTTTCTGGATGAAATCGGTGATATTTCGCCGGCTATGCAGGTTAAATTACTGCGCGTTTTGCAGGAGGGGTCTTTTGAAAGGGTGGGGGGCGAACACACCATCAAGGTAAAGGTCCGGGTGGTGAGCGCGACCCATCGAAACCTCCAAAAGGAAATGGCGGCTGGAAAATTCAGGGAAGATTTATTTTACCGCTTGAGCGTGGTTCCCCTGGTTGTGCCACCCCTCCGGGAACGGCGGCTCGACATTCCCTTGCTGGCCAATCACTTTTTGACGCAACTGGTGGCCGGAAAGACTATTAGTTTTTCACCTGAAGCCATTGATTTCATGTTGGATTATAACTGGCCCGGTAATGTCCGGGAACTTCAGAACTGGATCCAATTTGCACTCATCAAATGCAAGGGCGATGTAATTCAGCGTGATCATTTGCCCCCTATTGCCTTGAATCCGATGGCTCTTACGAAAATACCGACAGCCCCCGAGCGGCCCACTCCGCCTCCGATGCGGGGACGCCAACGCCTGACTCGCGAGAGTATTGAAGCCGCGATTGCACAGGCAGGCGGTAATAAGGTTGAAGCCGCCAAGCAGCTAGGTGTGTCTCGCGCCACCCTCTACCGTTTTCTTGATGAGAACGGATAAGTCGCCTCCTGATACAACCAAGCGACACCGTGAGACACTTGGCTCTGGAATCAAAACCGGCCAAGAAAACTTTTAACCTGTTTACTTCGTACATGTTATAACTTCTGATGATATTTTTTTGAAAATTTGGCACAACTCCTGCATTTATCTCAAGAAGTTATGTTTCTTATGGAGATCTGAATGCAGGATAAAAATAAAAATGTGAGAAGATTGCTCGATGTGGCGGCCAATTTGATTGAGGTCGCTGATACGGGGCATGCCGAGTGTGTGGACGAAAATTGTGTAGGGTTATTTGGCTTGGCGAAGGATTGTGGATACCGTATACGGGCTGAAGCGGAACGTGAGTTTGCCGCCCATTTGGAAAAACCTGGGAAAAAGAGTAAAAAGGGAGAATGACAATGAGTGTTGAAGGATTCTTTTCTGGTTTGGCGTTGGTCTGTTCGTTGGCCGTTACATCCCTGGCGGGTGGTGACGGGTGGTTGACATCACTGGAGGCGGCCAAGACGGAGGCTTCCAAGAGGCAGGTTCCCATTCTGGTAGATTTCTCGGGGTCAGACTGGTGCGGATGGTGCATCAAGCTGGACAAGGAAGTCTTTTCAAAAGAGGAGTTTAAGGCGTATGCCAAGACCGATCTCGTGTTGCTTCTGGTTGATTTCCCCCGAACATCAAAACTTCCTGAGGATATCAAGAAGCAGAATGACTTGCTGGCTGAAAAGTTCGATGTTCAGGGGTTTCCGACGGTTCTTCTCTTGAATGCCCAGGGGAAAGAAATGGCCCGGACAGGCTATATGCCCGGTGGTGCGGAAGCGTATGTTAAACATGTGAAGTCGTTGGTTGGAAAGAAATAGTCCCGTTTAACGGGTAAATAACGGTGGAGGATAAAGAATGAAGTTTGTGTGTAATGTGTGTGGTTATGTTTATGATCCGAAGACAGGTGATCCAGACCATGGAATCGCGCCGGGAACCTCATTTGAGGACATACCGGCGGATTGGGCGTGTCCGGATTGTGGCGTAGGTAAGGATGATTTTTCCCCCCAGTGACGGGGTGTCGGTAAATCAATAATTAAGGAGCATCAGGAATGACAAACAGGTTGGAAATTTATAAGTGCGAAGTCTGCGGCAATATTGTTGAAGTGGTGCACGCTTCAGGCGGAACCCTCTCATGTTGTGGGGCTGAGATGAAACGGCTTTCTGAAAACACCGTGGATGCCTCCAAGGAGAAGCATATCCCGGTTCTGGAATGCCTGCCCAACTGGATCAAGGTGTCTGTAGGCAGCGTGCCCCACCCGATGGAAGAAAAACATTACATCGAGTGGATTGAATTGATCGCCGGCGACACCGTGGTACGCCAGTATTTGAAGCCCGGACAGCCTGCCGTTGCCGTTTTTGACGGCGTCAAGGCTGCGACGATTGTCGCCCGGGAATTTTGTAATCTGCATGGTTTATGGAAGGTCTGACAATGATCACTAAAAAAATTGAAAAGGCAATTAACGACCAGCTCAACCGGGAACTCTATTCCGCTTATTTGTACCTGGCGATGTCCGCCGATGCGACCGCCAAGGGCTACAAAGGGGCTGGCAAGTGGTTCCGCGTCCAGTTCCAAGAGGAACAGGGACATGCCCTGAAGTTTTATGATTATCTCCAGAGCCAGGGAGCAGGCGTTGTCCTGAATGAGATCAAGAAACCGAAGGGAACCTGGAAGTCTCTTTTCGAGATGTTTGAGTCTACGCTCAAGCACGAGCAGTTCATTACGAAGTCATTGAATGAGTTGATGGATCTTGCCGTGGCCGGGAAGGACTATGCCACCCAGGCGCTGGTGCAATGGTACATTACGGAACAGATCGAAGAGGAAGCGAATGATGTGGATATCCTTTCGATGCTCAAAATGGCGGGAAGTTCGACGGGGACGCAGTTGATGATTGATAAGCAGTTGGGGAAGCGGGGCGCTGCGTCATAAAGGACGCGGAAGAATGGGGGGGCAGTGCGGGCGGCCCCGGCCGCCC
>CAJBSZ010000557.1 GCA_903958395.1 uncultured bacterium
CCAAGTCCCATGAACGCCGGGTATGGACATTTCCCGGCGGGAAGGCATATAGTCGCGCCATGCAGAGACGGTGGATAGAAGATGAGGTTTCCGGAAAGCAGCGGCTCCGCCATCCACTGCCCACTGTCTTCCTGGCCGCCTTACTCGCCACCTCTCTCGCCGCCTTCGCCCAGACCAACCGGTTGTCGCTCGCCGATGAATATACCGTCCGCCGCTGGGGGGTGGAGGATGGGCTGCCCGAGGGGGCGATCCAGTTTATCGAGCAGGCCCCCGACGGTTTCATTTGGTGCGTGACGCCCCACAATGTCCTAAGGTTCGATGGTGTTTCGATAGTATCGGGCGTCAACCGTCGCACAAAAAGACTGCTATTCCTCTATGGCCAGCTCCAGGTTCTTCCGGGAGAGCGCGGTCTTTGGGTGTTCCGGGCCAAAGGCAGCAGAGCGAATTTTCAGGGCTTCCTTGAGTAGTGGGGCGAGTTCGGCCCGCTGTCCCAGCGAATAATATGCCGAGGCCAGGCGATTGATCGAGTCCGCCACGAGCGGGTGGTCGGATCTCAGGGTGCGGCGCCGTGCCAGCAGCGCCTCCTTGGCGAAAACAGCGGCCTGTTTGTAGTCGGCTCTTAACATCTCAACGTCCACGAGTTCATCTAGGACGCGCGCGGTCTCCTCGTGCCGTTTCCCGAACGCCTTGACGCAAGACTCCTTGAGAACCAGATAGAAGGCCCGGCGTTTTTCCATTTGATAACGCTGGCCCAGGGCGAGCGCGTAACGGTTGCGGGCGACTTTAACCAGAGGATCATTTTCGGAAAACCTGATGCGGGCCGCCTCCACGGCGCTTCGATATAGTTTTTCAGCTTCTTCGTAGTGGGATTTGGAATACTCCAGGCCACCGAGGTGTATCAGCGCGTTGATGTAGGCGCGTAACGGCGGTTCGGTTTTGACTCCGGTGATCTTGATCTGGTCTCTGGCGAGAAGCATTGCCTGCTGGTAAAGCGAAGCGGCTGCCGCAGTTTCATCAGCCAATTCGAGGGCTGCGCCCGTTGCAATCAGGGTTTCCGCGAGTGCGTTGGTGTCGGCCGGATGAAGGGCGGCGAGGGAGGCAAGTGCATTGGCCGCTTCCTTTGTGCACCAGCCTTTGGGGTCTATCAGTGAAACAGGTAACGGCTTATCCGCGGAGAAAAGGGGCAGGGCCGCAAGGAAAAGTGCGACGGGAAAGGCATAGCTGAGCAATTTGTTCACGCTCATAGGATGGCAGAAATTGAGGAGAATCCAAGGCAACATTTCGCGGGGGGGGGCAGCCCGATTTGGCGACGGTCTCCCAGTAGCACTGGATGGCCCGGGTTTCGAAACCGCCTGAGCCAAGCAGGATGATGTGGCGTGGATCGGCGAGATAAGGCTCATAATACCGCCGCGTCTTGAGCTGGGCCAGGGCCTCGGCGGGATGTCGTAGGGAATGACGGCAAAAAGGGAGGTTAGTGCCTGCTCGCACTGGGGGCTAAGTGGGGGGCTTGGGGACAGGAATCCTGGGTGGCCGTTGAGAATGGAAACAGCGTGCTGAACCTGTTTCAGATCAGCATTGGGTGTTCTGGTGTTTATCAAGGTAGACGCCGACCTTACTACTCTGCGAAGAAGCGTGTCTTAGCAACAGGTAGCCCGTCCCTAAACAGCCCTGCATGGTTCACAGGAAAAGCCTCTGGAGCCGGCGGTCTCCGCCGGTAGAGGATGAAAGGCCTGAAAGACCGCCATCTCCAAGTCCCATGAACGCCGGGTATGGACATTTCCCGGCGGGAAGGCATATAGTCGCGCCATGCAGAGACGGTGGATAGAAACTGAGGGTTCCGGGAACAGACGGCGTCGCAGGCTCCGCCCTTCATTGTCCTTCGGCATTCCCTTCTCTTTTGGAGGGGCGAGCTTGCGAGCCCGTGGCGCTTGGGTTATCGCTCTCTGGTTACAGCGGCGTCGCCCCTTCGACATGCTCAGGGCAGGCAGGCTTCGCCCTCCACTGCCCTTCGGTCTTCTCTTTTCTTTTGGCTAGACAAAATAGACAAGAAACCTAGGCGGAAACGTCCTTGTTACAGATGTCGGATTCTATACAGCTTCGGGAACTTTATGATGGCCATGCCCAGGCGCTGTATGGCTTTCTCCTGAACCTGACCCGTGATGAGGCCGATACCCGCGACATCCTTCAGGATGCCTTTTTGAAACTGGCGCGCCGTCCGCAGTTGCTGGAGGGTGTTGCCGATAGGCGCGCTTTTCTCGTCCGGCTGGTTCACAATCAGGCCATTGACCTGATGCGTCGGCGGACGACGCGCCGTGGCCATTACGAACAATATGCCGCCGAGTACACCCCTGTCTTTGAGCCGGGGGACGATCCAGTGCAGGCCGAATTCCGCCTCGCACTCGGCGCGGCGCTCGGGGAACTGCCGGCTGAACAGCGGTCGGTCGTGCACCTGAAGCTCTGGGAAGGCATGACATTCGAGGAGATTGCCGGGGCTCTGGCGATCCCGCCCAACACGGCGGCGAGCCGCTATCGTTATGGGATAGACAAATTACGGGACCTGTTGCGTCCCCTCTATGACGAGGTGATAAGCCATGAATGATTTCGAAAACACTCTGAAACAGCAGCCAATCCGCTCCGTTCCAGCCGGATGGCGCCGGGATATTCTTAACGCGGCGGAAGAAGCGGCCCGGCCCAGGTGGCAGGAATGGCTCTGGCCTGCTCCGGCGGCCTGGGTGGCCGTTGCGGCGTGCTGGCTGATTGTTTTCGGGTTGCAACTGGCCGCCCGCCCATCAGACGGGCCAAGTGCCGGGCTGAATGCGGTGGCGGTGAGCGAGCGCCTGGCGGCCCTTGATGAACAGCGGCGGTTGGTGGCGGAACTGACAGGAAGTGAGTCGGCGGAGCCGCGGGCTGATTCCCCGGTCAAACCCGTGCCGATGAGTGAAATGATTCGTAAAACAATGGAGGTCCAACATGCTTAAGAAACTCGTTCGAAGGTTCCTATTTGTCGTCGTGTGTCTCGTCACGCTGGTAGCGTTGTCCATCGCGATCGAAAATTGGCGCGGAAAAGCAGCCTGGATGAAATACCAGGGTGAACGCATGGCCAAAGGCGACCGGTTCGAGTGGTCCGCCATCGTGCCGCCTCCGGTGCCCGACGACCAGAACGTGGCGGCCGCGCCGGTATTCGCGGAGTTGTTTCCCAAGCTGCCGGAGAATTACAGGCTGAAGCCGCTGGCCCTGCCGTCATGTGCCAATTCCGCAGGGAACTGGAGCCTGGGAAGCCTGGAGAATCTTTCCGGATGGCGTGCTGCCTTTACGAATGAGAACTTACTGGAGGCTCTTTCCCGGTATCAGCCATTGTTGCGCGAGGTCGAAGCGGCCCTCCGCCGGCCCAAGTGCAAGTTTCCGCTCCGGTATGAGGATACCTTTGGGATGAACTTGCCGCATGTGTCGGTGATCCGCAAAACGGTACAGGTCTACCGGCTGCGCGCCCTGGCTGAACTTGAAGCCGGACAGCCCGAAGCCGCGTTCGCTGATGTGCAGACATGTCTGCGCCTGGCGGATTGCCTCAAGGAGGAACCGCTCCTGATTTCATTACTCGTGCGGGCCTCAATCATCGAGGGAGCCCTTCAACCTGTCTGGGAGGGGTTGGCGTCACATCGGTGGACCGATGCCCAACTGGAGGCGTTTCAGGGCGGGTTCTCCAGACAGGAATGGCTTGAACATTTCGTGCTGAGCTGTCAGTGCGAGAGGATGTGTGCCTACTCAGTCACCCAGTTGTGCTTGAAGGACCGGAAGCAATTGATTGAGATGATAAGGTCGACCAATGGTATGACTGGAAGCCAAAGCCCGGGCATTGAACGATTCATCGGCATGATATTTCCTTCAGGCTGGCTATACCGGAACAACCTGGGCATTGACCGGTGGTACACGGAACAGTTGATTCCGGCAATCGATCTACGGAGCCGCCGCATTGATGCGCGGGTTGTATTGGCGATGGACCCGGCTTTTCAGGAGATGAGGATGACGCCCTACAATTTCCTGCTCAAGATACTTGTGCCAGCCGTCGGCGGTTTATCGAAAAAGGTGGCACGTTCACAGACGTCGGGTGATCTGGCGACCGTTGCCTGCGCCCTGGAGCGTTACCGGTTGGCGCAGGGGCGCCTGCCCGCAAAACTTGACGAGTTGATGCCACACTATCTTGCGGCGATACCCTGTGATGTGATTGATGGCCAGCCCCTTCGATACAAACGAACCGGTGCCGACCAGTTCATGCTCTACTCGGTTGGCTGGAATGGTATCGACGATGGGGGACAGCTGGCTTTCACGGGTGAAGGCCGTAACCGGCGCCTCGATGAAGCCAAAGGCGACTGGATTTGGCGGTCACAGCCGGAATAATGGCGATAAATTGGCCTATCCCTGAATTTTTGCCGGAATGCCGGGTATGGACATTTTCCGGCGGGAAGGCTTATAGTCGCGCCATGCAGAGGCGGTGGATAGAAGATGAGGTTTTCGGGAAGCAGCGGCGTCGCGTATCAACTGTCTCCCCATTGGCTGGACATGATCATCCTGGTAGGGCGGCCAGGCTCTTGGCCGCCGCGGCGCGCAAGGGCCTGCGCGCCCTACCCGATCATGTCAAGACAATGACGAGACGGGTAATATCTACTACCCACTGCCTACTGCCCACTGTCTTTTTCGCTGCCTTGCTTGCCGCCGGTTTGGCCGCCCATGCCCAGACCAACAGATTGGCGCTTGCCGAGGAATATACTGTCCGGCGTTGGGGGGTGGAGGATGGGCTGCCGGAAGGGATGATCACCTCCCTCCAACAGTTTCCCGACGGATTCCTGTGGCTGACGACGCCGCGACACGTGGTGCGATTCGATGGGGTCGAGTTCGTGACGTTTTCGGGCGATGTTTGTTCCGTCGACAAAATCGGGAAGCTGAACGGCATCCTGCGTGATCGTCAGGGGAATGTGTGGGTATCAGGCGAGACTGGCGTGATACGGTATGACGGGGTCACGTGGACGACGGTCGCTCTCGTTGGCGAGGGGCGCCTTGAGGCGCCGCGTTTCCTCGTTTTCTGGCTGAGGGAGACCGCGGACGGTGCGCTCTGGCTGGCGTCGAGCGAGGGACTATTCAAGTATGACGGGCACGAATTCCGGTTGATCCCTCCGGTTGGTGGCACGAAGGAGGTTTATTATTCGGCAGCCATCGTTGATCCTCCTCTTATTCAGGGCACGAATGCCCCCGCGAAGATCTGGCTATTGGGCGGATCCGGACTGTTTTCGTTCGACGGGCAAAATTATACCCAACCGGATTCGTCAGGCATTATGACGAACAGGATGACCCAATTATTTACAGGCTCCGGTGGTGCGTTCTGGGCAACGGATGCGAAGGGCAATTTGTCGAGTTGTTCCCACGGAGGCTGGACGTCGGTTATGCCGCGTACCTTGCGGGTTTCGGCACTGCTGGAGAGGGAGGATGGCACCCTGTGGCTGGGCGTGGTGGAGGGGCTTTACCGCTGGAATGGGAAGCGCATGAAGGTGGTGACGGGGCCGGATTTTGAAATGTTGCATTCCGTGCGGTGTCTGGCTTTTGACTCCCGCGGGGATGGTTTATGGGTGGGAACCGGGAATGGACTGGTCCGGCTCGGATCCGCCGCGATACGCATGTTTCCAATTCTTGACCGCGACCAGGCCAAGGCGGTGACCGCGATACAGCCTTTTGGAACGAACGCCTTCTGGGTCGGTGTGGCAAATGCGGGGTTATGGTCGGGGCCGGTTGCGAATCTGGCGCCTTCCGCAAACGTGCCGAAAAAATTCTCCCGGAAGGCTTTCGTCACGGCTTTACTGCAGTCTGGCGACGGGGCGTTATGGATTGGAACCCAGGGTGTCCATCTCTGGCGCATGCCAACCCGTGGCGAGGGCTATCAATTGACTTCCCCCCCGGGTGTTGCTTCACGAGATATTACCAGCTTATTGGAGGATAGCTCAGGAAGGATCTGGGTCGGAACTCCGGAAGGGTTGTACACCAGGGAAGAAGGGGATTGGCTGGTTCGGCACGCCGGTGGACCGGAGGATGCCGTGCTTTCCCTTTGCAACGATGGAGCTGGCGGATTGTGGGCGGGGACGCAAAGTTGCGGGCTCTGGCACCGGTCGGAAAAGGGGAATTGGATGGTGCTGAGGACATCCGAAGGCATGCCGTCCGATACGATTCGCGGGTTGATCCGTGATGGATCAGCCCGGCTGTGGGTCGCGACACCCAAGGGGGTGGCCCTGGTTGAGGGGGACGGGCAACGTATCGTCTCCTTCGCCCGGGATCAGGGCTTGCCGGATGACGATATCCGCCAGATTCTGGACGACACCGAGGGCCAGCTTTGGGTGGGAACGCGACGCGCCATCTTGCGGGTCAGCAAGGCGGACTTTCTCTCAGTAGCGGAAAAGAGCAGGGCTGTTTTGACGCCACAACTTTTCGGGAGCGGGCATGGGTTGAAGGGCGAGCTTTCGGGGGGGGATAACAGTGGTAGCGGACCTTTGGCCGTGCGGACGGCAGAGGGGCGGCTTTGGTTCGCCATGCGCTCGGGATTGGCCATGCTTGATCCCGGTCTCCTGACGGACGAAGCACCCCCTCCCTTGTATATCGAAGGGGTGTGGGCCATGAGCGGCCCCGGGGTGCGGTCGGAATCCTTGTTCATGCCCCAAACCTATTCCGACACGGTTCAATCAGGACCTTCCCCTGCGAGATTTCCCGCCGGAAGCCGCAACATCGCCATTCGTTACACCTCGCCCTGTTTCTCGGCACCGGAGTATGTGATGTTCCGGACGAAGCTTGAAGGGTACGAGACCGATTGGTCCAAGCCGGCGATAGCACGCGGCTCGATGTACTCGAAGTTGCCTCCCGGCGCTTATCGGTTCCGCGTAATGGCCTTTTCGTCGGCGGGAGGATGGCGCGAAGCGGGTGATGGAGTCAGTTTTGTCGTTATGCCTTTTTTCTGGCAGACGTGGTGGTTCCTGAGTTTGTCGGGGGCGTTGATGCTGGGGAGCGTTGGCCTCGCGAGTGGCTGGTTGGTGCGCAGGCGCGCGCGGCGGAAACTCGAGCGGTTGGAGCGCGAGCGCGCGATGGATCGCGAACGCACGCGCATCGCACGGGATATTCACGACGAAGTGGGCGCGAATCTCACCCATATCTCGATTCTCGGGACGCTCGCTGCGCGCGATGACGTTCCGGACACTGTGTCGCGTGCCAAATGCCTGGAAGTGGCTGAAGTAGCCCGCGAGACGATACGGGCCTGCAGCGAGATCGTCTGGTCGGTGAATCCCATGAATGACTCGCTGAAAAACTTCGTCCTGCATGTCGCCCGCTATGCCGGGGAATACCTGGCCCCGGCGCGAATACGCTGCAGGACAGAAGCGGCAGAATCGTTGCCGGAGGTGACCCTGGCTCCGGCTTGCCGGCACGAGTTGTTCCTGGTTGTGAAGGAGGCGCTTCAAAACGTGGTCAAGCATGCCCAGGCGAAGGAAGTCCGGTTGACAGTGGCCGTGCGGGAAGGGATGCTGGAGGTGCGGGTTGCGGATGACGGTGTTGGGTTCAATCCGGCGCTGATTGTGGCTGAAGCCGGATCCCCGCACGGCAATGGACTCGGCAACATGCAGGCAAGGATGGCCAGCGTTCAGGGCCGGTGCAGCATCGAAAGTGGGTGGGGCGGGAAGGGGACGACTGTGGTGCTGGCCATGCCTTTGTTTTCAGGGGGCAGGAAGTCATGAGTCGAGTTTCGCGAGTCGAGGAGGAGAAGGGATGAAGCACCGGATCAACGTGGCCATGGTGGAGGACAATAAACGGCTGAGGCTTAGTTTGGAGGCGCTCGTCAATGCGACGCCGGATCTGCGCTGCGTCAGGACGTGTGGCAGTGGGGAGGAGGCCGTGGAGTGCCTTCCGGCCGTCAAGCCCGACGTGGTTCTGATGGACATCCGGCTGCCGGGGATGTCCGGCATTGAGTGCGTTTCGGTGTTGCGCGATGCGCTGCCGCAGGCTCGTTTCCTGATGTTGACCGCCTACGAGGAGGATTCGGACGTTTTCCAGTCGATCCTCGCCGGCGCCCATGGTTACGTGCTCAAGAGCATGGATCCTGAACGTCTGGTGGTGGCCATCCGTGACGCCCATGCCGGCGAGACCCCCATGGCCGGAAGCGTGGCACGGCGGCTGATGGAGCATTTCCGGGCCGCCAGTTCGGGATCCGAGACAATGGCGTCTCTCAGTTCCCGGGAACTCGAAGTTCTTGAACTGCTGGCCCAGGAATGCATGTATAAGGAAATCGCGGATCGGCTTGGGGTCAGCTTTGCCACCGTGCGCACGCACGTCGAACATATCTACCAGAAACTTCATGTCCGTTCCCGCAGCCAGGCGGTTTCCCGGTTCCGCGAACTCAAGATCGGCCGCTAATTCGGCGGACCTCGGCACCTCGAGGTGGCAATCGGGGTCAATCGGTAATATATCGGTAATCGCTTCAGTTTACGAAGTGGCGGTCCGCAGGGTATTGTTAATACCAAAAGGAGAGTGCCATGCCGATAGAATGCTATGTCAATAGGGACCGCGAGTTCCGCAACGCAGGAGGGGACCGGGGCGCAGGGAGGACATTCCGAAGCCTGCTTATCGGTCTGACCGCAGGGGTCTACCTGTTGGGCTCTGGCGTGGAAGTGTCTGCGCAAGAGGGTGGGATGGTCATGGTGCCGCTGGAGAAGAGCATGGTGACGGGTGCCGTGGAGCGTATCGCCCGGCTTACGCCCCTGGGCTATACTTCTGAACCCGCAAATAAGGATGGAATTGTGCGTTGGCTGCAAGTGGACCTGGGCGAGTCCGTGAGCATCGAAAAGGTCAAGCTTTTCCCCTATCTGAACAGTTTCGGGATCGACGCGCCATACTTTCCGATCCGATTCAAGATCGATGCCGCTGACGATCCGGATTTCAAAACAGTCACCTGCATTGCCGACCGCACCCAGGCCGACGTTCCCAACCCGCAGGATGTCGTGGGCCTCTTTCCAGCCAGCGGAGCCAGGGGTCGCTACGTTCGTTTGACGGTCACCAAAGTGAATAACAGGGAGAACGGTAAAAAGGTGATCACCCGAAAGTTCGATCTTTCGAAGTTCGAGGTATGGTCGAACGGGCGTGACATGGCCGAGGGCCGGCCGATCCGCGATTCCATTACGGGCGACCTTGGCGTAACGCCGCTGACAAGGCACCCGCGGCCGCAGGGTGAAGGGGTTATTACGGATAACCTCAGCAACGTCATTCCAGCCAAAGAGTGGAAGCCGGTTGCCTATCAGGCCAAGACGCCCCTGGCTTCCGTCCATCTTACTGGCGGCGTGTTCGAGAAGGCGGTGCGGGACAATATCGAATATCTGCTGGAATCGTTTACCGTGGATGAAATGCTGCGGGAATTTCGTACCCGGGCCGGCAAGCCGAATCCGCCGGATCTTCGCAAGCCCAGCGACTTTTGGGAAAAAGCACTCGCCGGTTCCTGTGCCGGGCGATTTTTGATGGGAGCGGGTAACACGCTGCGCTGGATGGAGAATGAGGAACTGCGCCAACTAATGAACGCGCTGGTGGATGGCATCGCGGAGTGCCGTCAGCCCAATGGCTATATCATGGCGTATCCCGAGGATACGATATTCAGCAGCGAGCGCGGCGCCTATACACGCTCGTGGCTGACGCACGGCTTGATCGAAGCCGGCTACGCGGGGAATCCCAAGGCCTTTGAATTACTCCGCGGCTATTATGACTGGTTTGATAACAATCCCTACCTGCCCGAATTACTTCGTCGTGCCGGTCAGGGTGTGCAGGGGATGATCGCCAACACGCGCATGTATTTTACTCCGGTCGGCAAGCCGGCGGATATTCAAGTCATCCAGCGCTATTTCCAGGAGAATTACTGGCTCAAGCAACTGGCCAGCCGAGAGGAGTCCGCGATTTGGAGATATCCCTATGATCACCCTCACAGCTACCTCATTACCTCGCTGGAACCGTATCTAGACTTGTATCGCGCGACCGGCAAGGAGCTCTATCTGCAGGCAGCGCAGGGCGGGTGGGATCTGTTTCATGATAACTGGCAGCTTCCCGGGGGCAGCTTTACCATGCGTGAAAGTGATGTGCACCCGCCGAGATCCTACTTCTTGCACAAGGGGGCAGGCGAGATCTGTGGCAGTGCGTTTTGGATCTTTTTCAACGAGCGTTTCCACCAGTTGGACCCGCGCCAGGAAAAGTTTGTCGGCGAAATCGAGAAATCGATCTACAACGTCATGCTGGCCGCCTTGGATGGCACGGATGGCCCGAGAATTGGCTGGCAGTTGCCGTTGGATGGCAGGAAGCCGGGTGGCTCCCGTGTGAACACCTGCTGCGAAGGGATGGGAACACGGATTTTCAGTGCGTTGCCTGAATTCATCTACACCCTTGCCTCCGACGGCTTGTTCGTTGATCTTTTCCAGGCATCCTCGGTTCAGCACCAGATCGCCGGGCAGTCCCTGACTGTGAAGATGGAGACCGCCTTTCCATTCCAGCCGGATGTCCGGCTGAGCCTCACGCTCGCGAAACCGCTCGCGTGCAAGCTCAACATTCGCGTACCGGCGTGGGCGGCGGCGGACATGCCGATCCGGGTCAACGGTACCCCGGTCGCTACCGGAAAGCCCGGCAGTTATGTCACGCTGGAGCGCCTGTGGAAAGACGGCGATACGGTTCAATTCAGTTTGCCCATGGGATTCACGCTGACGCATTATGCGGGGATCGAGCGTGTGCCGGGGCAGGAGCAATATGCGCTTGAATACGGTCCCATCCTGCTCGCCGTGGTAGGTCCGATGGAGACGACATCTGGCAACTTCGCCACGAGCCGCCTGGAACTTGCGATTGATGCCAGGCATCTGATTAAAAAGTTGGCGCCCAAAAACGGCGAGCCGCTGCACTTCACCATCGCCGGTTACCCCGAACACGAATACATGCCTTATTGGAAGATAACACCCAAGCAGTCGTTTACTTGCTTTCCCATTCTGAAATGACAATCGGTAATTTATCGGTAATCGCGCGGCTTCACTAAGGGTGCCCCATTGGGTATTATTAAAGTGAAAAGATATTTACCGTCTCATGACTGTTCTTACATGATCGGGTAGGGCGCGCAGGCTCTTGCGCGCCGCGGCGGCCAAGGGCCTGGCCGCCCTGCCGTGGCGCTCATGTCTGGACAATAGTGAAGATGGTTAATCACGGAAGGATCGGATGGTATGACTTGTAAACCCTATGTTTGGCTATTGAGTGTATGTTTGTGGGGACTGGTTTTTCCCGGGGTTGGCATGGCCTGTCCCAGTCGGATCTATCAGGCCGCGTTCTATCGCTGGCAGCCCGACGATTACCACGTGACGGTCGAATACAGCGGCGAGCTTTCCAAGGCGCCGGTGGAGGCTGTGAACGTGTTGCGCTCGCAATCCATGGACGATCCCGGGCGGGCGAATGTGCGCACCGAATTCAGGCGGGTGGACGGCAAGGGAGGCAACGAGCCGCCGGTCATGCAGGTGAGTTACGTGAAGCACGTGCCCCTAATGGAGGCCGCTCCTGCTGATCGCATGGGGGCCGCCGTGTGGACCAACCTGGTGTGGAGCGGGCCTTTTACGGCTGAGACCACTGCCCGGATTCTCGATTCGCCGGTCAGGCAGGAACTCAAGAAACGGCTTCTGGCCGGCGATGTCGCGGTGTGGATCCTTCTGGAGTCGGGGGACAAGGAAAAGGATGACCGGACGGCCAGGCTGGCGGAGGAAACATTCAAGGACATCCGGGTCAACATGAAGCTGCCGCCCCTTCCGGCTGTGTCGAGGTTTTCAGCTGCGCCGTCAGCCGTCGCAGCGGGCGACAAGGATATCAGGCTCTCGCTGATCCGGGTGTCACGGGATAACCCGGCTGAGTCGTTCCTGGTGACGACGATACGGCGGTTTCTTGACGATCCGAAGGGTGACCGCGAGCCTGTGCTGACGCCGGTTTTCGGCCGGGGCATGATATTGAAGCCGTTGGCCGGGGCGCGGCTCAACCCTGAGGCGATCCGGAAAGTCACGGTCGAGTTGTTGGGGCACTGCACCTGTGCATCGCCGTTGCCGCATCAGGCGCGCTATCTGCTGATGAAGGGGAATTGGGAGAAGAGCGCTTTATGACTTTGAATGCAAAAATCGTCTATGGCGGGATGCTTGCGATTCTATCTTGCCTGGTAATGCCCGGACGAGTGCTGGCCGATCCGCCCGTCTTCAAGGCGGGCGTGAACCTGGTCAACCTCCCCGGGCATGTCGTCAACGGCCGCTACGACTTTGCGGGCGGCGACTGGGGTGCCGGTAGCGGCGCTCTGCGCAGCGATAAGAAGTTGGTGGTGTCGCCCGAGGTGGCGGACTGGAATAACGACGGTTTGATGGATCTGATCGTTGGGCAGTCTGATGGGCGCATCAGGCTTTTTCTCAATCGTGGGACCCAGAGTTGTCCGGTATTCCGCGACTTCGAGTACCTGAAGACAAACGACGGCAAGGAAATCTGGAGCTGGCCAGGCGCCTGTATTTGCTACGGCGGTAACCCGGAATGCCCGGTCCCGCGCGTGGTGGACTGGAACAACGATGGCCGCAAGGATCTGGTCCTGGGGCAATGGGGCGCCTTCGCCGGTTCCTATCTCTATAGCGACGTGCCGACCACGGTCACCGGCTCCTATTATTATGTTGCCCGAAGCGGTGTGTTCGTCTATCTCAACAAGGGCACTGACCGGGCTCCGGTTCTCGAGCGGAAGCTGGGCTGCAGTTCGACGGCCAGCAGCCCGGCGGTCATGAGCATGCCCTTTGTGACGGACCTCACTGGCGATGGGTTCCCCGACTTGATATCCGGGGACGACTTTACTCAGATCTGGGTCTATAACAGTGATTGGACGAGAGAGATGCGGACGCCGTCCAGCTCGCTCAAAATCTATTCCGGGAAGCGGAAAAACCTCTTTCCGATCGGGAGCATCACTTCCTTCTGGCGGAATTACGAAATGTATCATTTTGACGTCTCCCCCTATACCGACAGCTTCCAAACCACTCCGCAGGATGTGAGCGCGGCGTGTCCGGCCGGCTCGTGCAAGAGCGTCGTGGCTGCGGACTGGACCGGCCGCGGTCTGAAGGATCTCGTCGTCGGCATGCAGGATGGCACGGTATGGTACGCGGCCAATACCGGGACGACGAACGCCCCGGCGTTCGCCAGCTATTCCGCGCTTCAGGCGGGTGGCGCCAATCTCGTGGTCGGCGATGTGTCCAAGGTCGGGATGGTTACCAATATCGGCGCGAGCGCGTCTGGGTATCCCTACTTGGTGCCGATCAACGAGGCGCGTCTCGCCGTCGGCGATCTGGATGGCGACGGCCTGCCGGACCTGGTGGCGGGTTGCTCGGACGGTTCGATCAGTGTCTACTATCAGTCCAACCCGACTCCGGTAGCCATGGGCCAGCAGGTTCTGGTGACGCCGAACACCTCAAAAGCCATCACCCTCACGGCTCGGGTGGACAGCGGAAACCCCGTGACCTTTACCCGGTTGTCGGATCCGGTCCACGGAACCCTCACCGGTTCATCGTCGAATCTCGTTTACACGCCGGATACCGGTTACCTGGGGGCGGACAGCTTCACCTACCAGGCGAGCGCGGGGACGGTCACGAGTCTTGTGGCCACGGTTAACATCATAGTCAAGGCGCATGCTCCGGCGGTGTCGCAATGGATTTCACCCGCGACACTATCCTCCACCGCCATCATGAACATGAACACCTCCCTCGACATTGCCCTGGGAGCGACGGACGATGGGAATGAGCCGCTGACCTACACTGTCGTGACTCCGCCTGCGCACGGTTCCCATTCCCTCACGAATGGCGTGGTCACCTACATCCCCGCCACCGGCTATGCCGGTCCGGACAGTTTCACCTACAAGGCTAACGACGGCTATGGGGATTCGGCTGTTGTCCCGGTGAACATAGATGTCTGCGTGCGTGCGGTGAACTTCCAGCCCAAGTCCGCGCCTGTTCCGGCCGGCTATCTGGCCGACACCGGCGCCGTTTACAGCGCCTCGCGCGGCTATGGCTGGAATAGCAATTGCGTCAATGCCATGGTTGTCCTCGGCGGAAACCCGGATCTCCGCATGGACACGTTCATTTTTCGCACACCCGCCACCACCTGGACCTGCGATCTGCCCTCCAATGGAACCTACCATGTTTCGCTGGGGTATGGTTTCTGGTACGACGGCCGGAGCCCGTGGGGGGGGGTGGGGCATACCGTGAACTATCAGGATATCCTCACGATCCAGGGCAACTGTGTCGTCAGTAATACGGCTGCAGACAATGAAGCGAACTTCCTTGGAGCCGGGGCCTTCGCGGTGGTGACCAACGGGCAATTGACCGTGACCATCGGGGGTGGCACCAACAATGTGCCAACCCGGCTGGCCTATGTCGAAGTCCGCACGGCCGCCCCGCTCGCCACCGCCACCTTCGTGGGGGTCGACTCCCTGACGCAGGGGTCCTGGAAAGGGAAGTATGGTGCGGACGGTTATGAAATCATAACCGGCGTGTTGAACCCCATGATGATTGACCGCCAAACGATGTGGATCCGGACGGATGATCAATCCTTCAATCAACTCAACAACTATCCTGCTTATGTCCATTGCAATTCGTCCGGGGGAGGCTTATTGCCCTGGGCATTCCCGACGTCCGATCCGCGGGCGCTGCAATATCCGTACTTTGATGATGACCGGCGCATTGCCGCTGCAACTCTGAGATCGGAATATCCGGTACGGACCCATGACCTCTATTTCACGGACGGCCAGACGCATCGCGTGGCGCAATATCTCCTTGGAACCGGGATCGTTCAATTCGACGTGCTGGATGCCATCAGTGGGACACTCCTGGATACGCGGACGGCTCCGAGTTGCGTGAACGGGAAGTGGCTGATCTGGGATCTCAAGGGTCATGTGACAATCCGTAAAACGCTGGTCTCCGGCAACGCGTACGATTGCGGTCTGTTCTTTGGAGGGGGGGCCGGCGCGCCGTCCATCCTGGTCCAGCCCCTTGACGCCAAGGGGCCTCCGGGTGCGCCGGCCACGTTCAGCATCGTCGCCAACGGCGGGATCTGCTCATATCAGTGGCAACGCTTCAATAATGGGGGTCTGATCTGGGCGGACATCGCCGGCGCCTGTGCGGATTCAACGACCATTACTAACGCTTTGGAGGACAATGCTGCCCAGTTCCGCTGCGTCGTGTCGAACGCATGTGGCGTTGCCCTGTCCGGAGCGGCCATCCTGACGGTCAGCAACGCGCTGCCGGCCAAGCCGGTAATCACCAGCCCGCTGGAGGTTTCGGCCGTCTTCAATCAACCCTCCTTCACGTATCAGATCAAGGCCTCCAATAATCCGACGTTTTTCAATGCCTATCTGCCGTTTGATTTCAACATCCTGATCAACACGACGTCAGGCCTCATCTCAGACAGTTCCATCTCCTACGTCCAAGGTAGTGGCGTATCCTATGCAGAAAAGACGGGTGACCTGTTGATCAAGATCTTCGCTGGCAACGCCGCCGGCGAGGACGCGCAGATGCTCGTTGTGCACATCAACCCCACGAACGCGCCGGTGGTGTCCAGCGCGTTGGTCGCTACCGGCATGGTGGGGCAGGCGTTCACGTACACCATCGCGGCTACCAACGTGGCCGCCACCAGTTATTCCGCCACGGGGTTGCCGGATGGCCTAACGGTGAATGCCGCAAGCGGCGTCATCGCTGGAACGCCGACGCCGGCGGCGACCGGCACGACGCGCGTCAAACTCGGAGCCAAGAACGCCAACGGCACCGGCCTGGCCTATTTGTATCTTACAATCCAGGGCGCGCCGGCCATTACGGGACAGCCGGCGGATCTTGCCGTTGCTGTGGGGCAGCCGGCGTCGTTCACCGTGACGGCGACAGGCGATGCGCCACTGTCCTACCAATGGCTGCTGAACGGAACGAACATCACCGGCGCCACAAACGCTGCCTTCACGAGTCCAACTGTTGGACTTGGCGACGCGGGTGTGTACAGCGTCGTGGTCAGCAATAGGTATAATACCGTGACCAGCAGTAACGCGACGTTGATGGTGACCGCGTCGCCGACCGCGCCGGTGATCACCGCCCACCCTGCGGACAAATCAGTCGCCGTGGGCCAGTCTGCCAGTTTCAGCGTCATGGCAACCGGTACGGCTGCCCTAAACTACCAATGGATGCTGAACGGGACGAACATCACAGGTGCCACGAATGCGACGCTCACATTGTCAACTACCGCGACAGCGGACGCGGGAACCTATGGCGTTCGCGTCACCAACAGCGCCGGCAATGCGACCAGCAGCAACGCCGTCCTGGTTGTCAGCGATGTTGGTTGGGGCTGGTGGAAACTGGATGCCTGCGGCGGGACCTACGCCCTCGATTCCTCCGGCGGAGGCAACGACGGCACCGTGCAAGGCGTTCCCGCCTGGACCAACGGCGTGGGTTGGACCAATGGTTCCATCCAGGGGGCACTGGTGCTGGACGGCGCGTCCAATTACCTCTCCACCGTCAAGAGCAACGTTAACCCGAACGTTTTCACCCTCGCGCTCTGGTTCCGCACCACGTCCACCCATGGCGGGCGTTTGCTAGGCTTCAGCCTGACAAGGACCGGCGCCAGCAGCAACAGCGCCGACCGCTGTATCGACATGTCTCCCGCGGGCCAGGTAAGGTTCGTCGTCAACCCCGGCACGCCGCAGACCCTCATGTCGCCAGGGGCCTACAACGACGGGCAGTGGCATCACGCGGCGGCGACGCTGTCCGGCGACGGTATGGCGCTTTACATCGACGGCAGGCTCGTGGCGGGTAACGCCAGTGTCACGAACGGCGCGAACAAGACTGGGCACTGGCGCGTCGGTTATGACTATGATGCCTGGTACGGGTGTGACATGTATTTCCAGGGCCTCGTGGACGATGTGCGGGTCCATGGCCGCGCACTGTCGGCGGCAGAGATCCTGGGGCTAGCCGCAGGGAGCGGTTCACTCGCAGCGAGCCATGTGCCCCAGGCCATCACGTTCCCGAATCCAGGAACGCACTTTGCGTCGGACGTGGTGACATTGGGCGCGTCGGCCAGTTCAGGCCTGCCGGTGAGCTATTCGGTCGTGAGCGGCCCGGCGACACTGGGCGTTGGGAATACATTGGCCTTTACAGGGGCGGGCTGGGTCACGGTGGTGGCTGACCAGCCGGGTGACGGTCTGTGGTTGGCGGCGTCGGCTGCGACCAACACCTTTGCGGTTGTCAATCCAACTGTGGCCTGGGGCGTGGACGCCGACGGACTGTGGAGTGTCAGCAACAACTGGCTTGGCAGTGTTGCCCCGAGCGGCATGGCCACGCCGGTGTACTTCACCAATGCCATCACAGCGGGACGTACGGTGACGGCGGACACGATGCCCGGGACGATTGGCAGCATGGTTTTCGCCGGTACGGGGTCGAATGGCTGGACGCTGGCGGGCAATCCGATGACGATCTCCGATGTAATGGTTCCCTCGATCGCAGTCAATGCCGGCACGGCGACGGTCGCAACAGCGCTCACGAGTTCCCTGGGGCTGGCGAAGACGGGGGCCGGCACGTTGATCCTGAGCAATGCCAACAACTGGGGCGGTGACGTGGCGGTCAATGCCGGCACGCTGGCGGTAGCGGCCAACGGTGCCCTGGGTGGAGCCGGAAGCCTGCTCATCGGCACCAATGCGACCCTGGGGTTCACGGGGCCGACCGGTTCGGTCTGGCAGATCCCCAACCCGATCACGCTGGCGGCCGGCGGGATGACTCCGACCTACACCATCTCCCACCTGTTCAGCAACCAGAACAGCACGTTCTCCGGCAATATAACGGTGGCGGATCCCGTTGCCGGCGGCACGCTGGCGCTGGCGGCGGCAAACGACGTGAGCGGGAGCATGGTTTTCTCGAACAGCACGGTGAACCTGGGCAACAAGCAATTGCTCATTCAATCCGGAATGTATCTTGCGAACAAGGTGCGATTCGCGGGTTCGACCCTGACCGTCACCGGTATCACCGCCAGCGCCGCGGCACATCATGTCTACCTGTGGTTTGACGGCGGGACGGCGACGGTGTCGGGCACGATCACCGCGCCCGCGTCGAACGGCAACTACGACCGCTTCATCTACCTGACCAACAACGCGAGCCTGACTGTGGATGGGTTCTTGATGACAGTCAGAAGCGATGTGCGTCTCTCCGGTGGTTCACTCGCCACGAGACAGGTCACGCTTTCGCCAAAGTACAACGGCATCTATCTCAACGGGACGTGGATCCGCCCGATGGTTGACAATACCGACTTCTTCAACCACGTCGGCAGCGGGGCGCTGGCGGGCACGCCCTATTCGTATGTTTATGTTCAGGGCGGCGGCGCCAGGTTCGATGTCAGCAACCACAATGTCATGATCCGCTCCCCGCTGTTGGGCAGCGCGGGCGACGGCGGGCTGACGAAGTTGGGTACGGGCATGCTGACGATCAGCGCCTCGCGCACGTACAACGGGGCGACGGTGGTGTCCAACGGCACGCTGGCGATTGATTTCGGGCTGCAGGCGGGGTCGGACTACAACCTGGTCTATGGACATGCCTCGCGCCAGCCGACCAATACCGCCAGTTCGCTGCTGCTCGCCGGCGGTAACCTGACGGTCAACGGCCGCGCCAATGCCGCGGCCGCCAGCGGGACGTGGACGGTTTTCGTCACGAATAGTGCATGGTATGCCGCCGGGGGTGACACGACAGGGCTGATGGCGGGGCAGGGGGTGGGCGTCAACGGGAGCAACCTGTTCGTGGAGTCCGTCATCAACGGCAGCAACTTCTGGTTCAGTGGTAATCCAGGAACCAACAGCGGGGTGCAGGCGCTGACCTTCTCCAACGAGACCTTTGCCACGCTGCAGACGTTCACCAACGCGACGCTGGCGGCCGATGCGATGGTGACCGTGAATGCCCGCGGCAACGGCACGACGCTGCGGTTCCTCAACCTCGGCGGGACGGGAACGCTGACGAAGGCCGGCAGCGGAACCCTGCTGCTGGCGGGAACCAATACCGCCTTTGCCGGCGCGGTCCGGGTGCAGGAGGGTGCGATGGTGTTGACCAATGCCGCGAACCTGGCCGCCGGGGTCACGAATATCACCGTGGCGACGGGGGCTGTGCTGGACGTGAGCGGGCGGACGAACGGGACCTGGACGCTGCTGGCAAGCCAGACGCTGAGCGGTGGCGGTCAGGTGGTCGGCGCCTGCGTCAACAACGGGACGATCGTTCCCGCCGGGACGGCGCTGATAGTGCAGGGCGCCTTTACCAACAACGGTTGCTTGACGATCCGGCCGACAGGCCCGGGCACGGCCGGGACGCTGGCGGTGTCCGGCACGGCCAAACTCGGAGGGACACTGAAACTGGATGCTGGCGCCTATGTGCCGACGACGGGCGATCAATTTACGGCGCTGACGGCGGCGGGCCTGAGCGGGTTCTTTGCCGCCACCAATCTGCCCGCGCTGGCCGATGGGCTTGGCTGGCAGGTGGATTGCCAGTCTACCGCCGTAGTGTTGAGAGTGACCGGGACGGTGTGTGCGACCAACGATACGTACGGGGCGTGGGTCAGGAACAACGGGAACAACTTTGGGGGGCAGACCAATTTGTTTGACGATCCCGGCAATCGTGGGCTGCCGAACCTGGCACGCTACGCCTTCGGCGGTTCCGCCACAAGTGGAACGGAAGTGGCAATTCTTGAGCCGGCAGTGGACTCGACCAGCCGCTGGTTCGAGGTGAGGTTCCAACGTAATTACAAGGCCAAGGACATCAGCTATTACGTGGAAGACACGGCCGAGCTTGGCGGATTAAATGGTTGGAATTGTGTCCTGTCCAATATCCTTGGCAGCGCCTGGTTGGGCTCGGCGCCTTGCGAGGAGACCGGATTCTCCAATGGCGTGAGCACGGTGGACGTCACGTGCACCAATGTCTCCACGCCCACCCGCTTCATCCGGGTGCGGGTAACCAATCCCTGAGAGATTGGGAAGTCTCGGGTGGGGGTTCACCCTCATTGGCATCAGGAGCCTCGCCGGCATCGGTAATTTATCGGAAACGGGGAGAGTGTACATCCACAGGGGCGATGCTAGATTAGTGCATGAGGTGGAATTAATGAATTATCCCGTTATTGACTGGACATGATCGGGTAGGGCGCGCAGTCCCTTGCGCGCCGCGGCGGCCAAGGGACTGGCCGCCCTACCAGGGCGTTCATGTCTGGTCAATGATGAGACAGATAATAACGTTGATGATGAAAGTATTCGTTAAGGGGAAGGGGAGCAGGGACATGAAACGAATCGGTTTGGGTTTATTGTTGTTTGTTTTTGGGGTTCAGGTGGCATGCGCGGCAGGAAGCAATTGCCTGATGTCAATCCCTGACGGGCCTTTGGATTCCGAATTTGCCAGTCCCCCGCGGTCGGCGCAGCCTCGGGCGTATTTCTTCCTGACGGACCTGTCCGCGGAGCATTTCCCCTCGGACATTGCGGCCATGAGCCGGAGCGGTTTGTCCGGCTTGATGTACATGCATGCCGGCGGGGGATCGCTTCGTATGCCCAAGATTGACCGGGCACTGACCGAGCCGTGGATGAAGAGCATCCGGGCGCTCATGCGGTCGGCCAGGGACAACGGGATGGAGTTTTCCATCTCTTTGGCCGATTCCAACGGGAACGGAGGTCCTTGGATTACCGAGGATTATGCCGCCAAGAAACTGGTCTACAGCGAGTCGCAGGTGGATGGGCCGGCCCGAAACGTCGTGCCGCCCCCCGCTGTTGGCCCTTACATGCTTCCCTGGGAGGCCACCTTCAAGCGATATAAGCTGCCGACGTTCTACCGCGACGTGGCGATACTGGCTTTCCGAGAAGCCCCGGGAACGCCCATGCGGCCCGCCGTCACGACCGCCAGTTCCTGTAATATTTACCCGGCCAGAGAGAATTTCTGGCCTGTCGAAGAGACCGCCGATCGCGATCCCCAGACCTTCTGGAAATCGCTGCAGCCTGACAAAAAGAAGGAAGCCCGGGAAAAGGCGGAGGCCGCCGAAAAAGCGGCCCTGGCCAAGCGGCAGGGCCAAAAGGGACAGGGGACCGGCGTTGTTCAACCGCCGCCCGTTGCAAAACCGGCGGAGGGACTGCCAAAGGCGCCTGCGACGGAGCAGGAGTGGGTTCAGCATTCGTATCGGGAGCCCATTGCGGCAGTCGGCGCGGTGGTGGTTGGTGGACTTGAGGGTGGCCCCTGGTCCTGTGAGTTGCAGGCCTCGGATGACGAGAAGGCGTTCAATTCCATCAGCACGTTCACCCTCGCCAAAGGCGAGCGGAAGGACTTGCGGTTCGCCGAGACGCCTGCGCGGCATTTCCGGTTGGTGATGACCATCCAGACCGGCAAGGAGGCCGAACTAGCCGAACTGTGCTTGTTGCGCAAGGACGAGAGCGTCAGGCTCCGGCCCGGTAACCAATGGTGGCTATTCAAATCCGGCACCTACTCCTTCGCCTCAATCTTGAGCTATCCCAAGCAGGGGCAGGCGGTGTTGGCCGAGGAGTATCCCGCAGATCAGGCACCCGCCGATGTGAAATCTGAGGATGTCATTGACTTGACGGACAAGGTCACGGCCGATGGTAAACTGGCATGGGACGTGCCGCCCGGCCGCTGGACGATCCTCCGCTTCGGCTACAACACCCAGGGGGCGCAGGCTCGCAATTACATTGCCACGGTTAATCAGCCGATAACGGAAGTCCCCTACGAGGCAGATGTTCTGAGTCCGAGGGTGGCGGAATATTCCTTCAACGTCTTCGCCCTGCCCGTCATCAAGGCCGCCCTCGAAGAGACGGGCAAGCCCCCGGCGTATTTCCATCAGGACAGTTGGGAAGGGGGTGCCAGCGGCGCCCGGGGAATCCAGCCGACCTGGACCGACGATTTCGCGGAGAAATTCAACGCTAAGCGCGGCTATAACCTCCGCAAATACCTGCCGGTGATGGCCCGCCGGCTGGTGGACAGCCGCGAGGCTTCCGACCGGTTCATGTGGGACTATCGCCGAACCATTGCCGATTTATGGGCCGATTTCTACGCCCGGTTTCAGGAGCTGTGCGAAGCTCATGGCACTGTCATGACGGCACAGTGCGGTTACGGAACGTATCCCTTCCCGCATATGGACGGGCTACAGACGGGGGGGCGCGTGGGGCTGCCCCAGGGCGAATTCTGGTGTTATCCGTGGGAAGTTCGGAATAACGGCGAGAACTATCACCGCAACGACGTGTGCGATTACCTGCGGAATGCCGCCTCGGCCGCCCATGTCTATGGGCATTCCCTGCTGACAGCCGAGTCGCTCACCTGTTGCCGCGGCATCCTGAACATGGCCCCGCTCGACTCACCGAGTGGCGGGGAACGCAATGGCTTCAAGACCTATCTCGATGATGCCTTCACCAAGGGGCTCAATACCTACCAGATGTTGGCGTGGAATCACTCATGGGATGACGATGTTCCCGTCACACACTTCACGCACATGATGTCATGGGCAACCATGGGGCGGCAACTGAGCTGGATCAACCAGGCTCCCGCCTGGCACACCTACATTGCCCGCTGTCAGTCGCTGCTGCGGCGCGGCTGGCCGGTCGTGGATGTGGCCTATTTCACCGGCGAGGGTTCGTGCAGTTACGTCAAGGGCCGCGATTTCCTCCATCCGGCCATGGCGGAGGGTTACGAGTACGGCGGCATCAACACCGAAGTGCTGCTGACGCGGACGCGTGTGAAGAACGGCCGGATTGAGCTGTCCGGCGATCCCAAGGGCACATGGGATAAGGGTCCCGGAATGAGTTATGCCCTGCTGGTGTTCGCCGAGGATCTGAAGGTGATGTCGCCGGTGTTGCTGGCGCGGCTCAAGGAACTGATCGAGGCTGGCGCGACCGTCATATGCCCGAAGCCCGAACGTGCGCAGGGCTTGGGGCAGGCAATCGGGGATGACCGCAAGCTCAAGGAACTGGCCGACGCCATGTGGGGGGCGGGGCAGGGGGTGGCGGGCAGTGGGCAGAGGGCAGTGGGGAAAGGGGTGTTGGCGTGGGGCAAGACGCCCGCCGAGGTGCTCCAGGCGATGCAACTGCCGCCGGACGTGGAAGTGCGGGGGCTGGCAAAGAAGGTCCTGCTTCCGAACGGCAAGTTGCAGACGGAGGCAAAGGTACGCTGGGGCCATCGCCGGGCGGAGGGGGTGGACCTTTATTTCGTGGTAAACCATGCCTGTGTCGAACGGGCCTTCACGGCTGTCTTTCGCGTGGCTGGCCGCCAGCCTGAGTTCTTCGATCCGGTGACCGGGGAGACTCGGGCCCTTCCGGAGTTCAAGGAAGAAGCAGGGCGTACCGCCGTGCCGATGCGCCTTGCGCCTTACCAGAGCGGGTTTGTGGTGTTTAGGGAGAGAAGTCAGAAGTCAGAATTCAGAATTCAGAATAATGCGAAGAACTTTCCGGAGTTGAAGCCGGTGCTTGAGCTCGCTGGGCCGTGGACCGTGCAATTCAATCCCAAATGGGGCGGTCCGAAGGAGCCGGTGGTATTCGATAAGCTGGTGGACTGGACGGAGCGGCCTGAAGAGGGAATCAAGTACTACTCGGGCATGGCGACGTATCGGAAGATCTTCGACCTTCCGCCAGGAGTCAGAAGTCAGGAGTCAGAAGTCAGAATGGCGGGAACAAATAACCGACAACCAATAACCAGTAACCCGTCACGGTTTTTCCTCGATCTCGGTAACGTCAAGTCGCTGGCTGAGGTGGCGGTGAACGGTAAGGAACTCGGGGTTGTCTGGTGTCACCCGATGCGCGTGGCGATTCCTGACGGACTGCTCAAGGCCAAAGGTAATGAGCTGGAAATCCGTCCGGTGAATCCGTGGAATAACCGGATTGTCGGTGACGGCTTGTTGTCGGCGGACAAGAAGGTGTTGAAATACACGGGCACGTCGGAGGTCTTTCTTCCTCCGCACCCATCTGCCAAATACAAACTGATGCCCGCCGGCCTGCTTGGACCGGTGCGATTGCTGGGGATTCAGTGATGTTTTTGAAAGGGAGGGAAGGTGGCAATCGGTAATATATCGGTAATTGCTCCAGTTTACGAAGTGGTGATACGCAGTGTATTGTTAAGAAATTAATGGTGAACAGAGGTGTTCTAACATGATGCAGTGGAGCGAAGCCCGAATGGATATCAGTGGTAAAAAAGTATTATGGTGGGGTTGTTGTCGCCTTCTGCTTCAGTGGTTCGCGATCCTTTGCGCGGCGTCTGTGTCGGCGCACGGCGCCGGGGTCGCTTCCCTGGCTTCTGATTTTGCCAAGCCACCGGACACTGCCCGGCCCCATGCCTATTGGTACTGGATGGAGGGGCATATCACGAAGGAAGGGCTGGATGCCGACCTGGAAGCCATGAAACGGGTTGGAATCGGCGGCGTGGAAATCTACACCGTCGCAGGCCATGCTCTGCTCGGGCCGGTGGTCACATGGAGTCCGGAATGGCAGGGACTGCTCAAGCACGCCATCCGGCGTGCGGGTGAACTCGGGATTGAGGTGGATCTGAACAACTCCCCGCGGGGCTGGTCCAGTTCGAATGGCCCATGGATCACGCCTGAAAAATCGATGCAGGTGCTGACGTTTGCGGAAACCCGCGTTCAGGGCGGGCAACCCTTTACCGGTCTGTTGCCTCAGCCTAAGGCCGTGAAAGGATACTACCGGGACATCGCCGTCCTGGCATTCCCGACGCCGGAAGCGGAGCAGCATCCATTGCCAAAGCCCCATGTCACCGGCTCCGGGGAAGACTTCAAGGGGGAACTTCTGGTTGATGGGAATCCCACCACCGGCTGCCCCATGCCCGTGCCCGAGGCTGGAGCCGGCGGTCCTCCGCCGGTAAAGCCGGCCAGGAATGAAAAGCTTTTCCTGCAACTCAGCTACGACCATCCCGTCAAGGCCCGTTCGTTGAACATGCTTCCGCTCGGGGGAAAAGTGGTCCGTGGGGGGAAGCTCCTTGCGTCCGATGACAATTCCAATTGGCGCGAAGTGACGAAGTTCCGGGGTGCGGGCAGCGGGGTCCCTGTGATTGTTGTATTCCCGTCCGTGACCGCGCGCTACTGGCAGGTGGTGTTTGATCGGGTTCCGAAGATCGCTATCGCCGAGGTCGCGCTCGATGCCGGCTACCGGATCCCGGAGTGGAGTGGGAAGGCGCAATATAATTTGGCCGGCTTGGATCGGCCTTCCTTCACCTCGCTGGGTCTGGAGGCTCCCCGGGAATGCCGGATTAAACAGGACTCCATCATCGACCTGACCGCCAAGCTGGATGCGTCCGGCCGCCTGGATTGGACGCCGCCGCCCGGGGATTGGACGATCCTGCGGTTGGGCCACACCAACAATGGGATGGAGAAATCGGGCTGGCTGGAGTGCGATAAATTCGATCCGGCGGCCCTGGCCCTGCACTGGTCGAACTTCGAAAAACCACTGTTTGAGGATCCGGTTCTTAACGCGGCCATTCAGTATGTGCATGTCGATAGCTACGAGGCTGGTGCCCAGAACTGGACGAGGAATTTCCCAATGGAGTTCAAGCAGCGGTGTGGCTATGACCTGATGCGGTATCTGCCGGTGCTCATTGGACGTGTCGTGGATGATGTGCCGACCTCGGAGCGCGTGCTGTGGGATTTCCGCCAGGTCTGCAATCAGTTGATCACGGACAACTATTTCGGGCATTTCCAGAAACTCTGCCACCGCGCCGGCAAGCAATTCACACTGGAGGGTTACAACCTCGACCAGTTCCACTGCGGGACGGTGGCCAGCAAGGGCGACGTGCCCATGTGCGAGTTCTGGGCCAATGGCAAGTCGGCGCCGGGTGTCCATCTGTGGTTCAAGTCCGGCGCGTCGCCCGCCCACTTGTACGGGCGGCCGATCGTGGGAGCCGAGGCGTTCACCGCCAACGGGGTGAATGGCGGCAATTACAACAGCGATCCGTGGAGCCTGAAGGTCCTGGGCGACAGTGCGTTTTGCGGGGGCGTTAACCGATATGTCTATCACGTGTTTGTACATCAGCCGTGGACGAATCTGGCGCCCGGCGCAACGCTGGCTTTGTATGGCTCCCACTTCGAGCGCGGCAACACCTGGTTTGAGCAGATGAGGGGGTTCAACACCTATGTCTCACGATGCCAGCATCTTTTGCAGCAAGGCCAGTTCAAGGCGGATATCCTGTATTCGTACAGCGAGAACACGCCCAACAACGTCGCGACGTTGAACCTGGCGACGCCCAAAAGCCCCGGCGCCGGGCCGCGCGGATACGATTATGATCTCTGCACGCCGGACGATATCCTGAACCGGATGACGGTACGGGACGGGCAGCTGGTCATCCCAGGTGGCATGGTCTATCGGCTACTGGTTCTGGCGGACGACCCGTATGTGACACCTGCCCTGGTGCGTAAGGTAGGCGATTTGGTGAAGGCTGGGGCGACGGTCATGGCGCCAAAGCCGCAACGCTCCCCGAGTCAGGCAAATCAGCCCGAGGCTGATGCCGAGGTCGCCAGGCTGGCGGAGGAGATCTGGGGGGAAGGGAAGACCACGGACAGAAGAGTAGGGAAGGGGCGTATTGTCTGGGGCAAGCCAGTCGGGGAGGTGTTGGCTTCGATGGGAATGGTTCCGGACTTCGATTGCGGGGAATTGGCGATGCCGATCAACATGATCCATCGGCAGTTGGAGGATGGAGACCTGTATTTCGTTGCCAACCCGGCAAGCGAGGAACAGGCGACGACCTGCAGCTTTCGGGTCAGCGGCATGAAGCCCGAGTTGTGGGATCCCGTGACCGGTAAGATCCGGGCCCTGCCGGAGTACCGGGAGGAGGGGGTGCAAACCGTAGTGCCATTGAAGTTCGAGTCTAGGCAGAGTTACTTTGTGATGTTCAGGAAGGAGGGGCAAGGGTGACACTGAACTCACGGGGCCCGCCGCTCCCCGGTGGGGTGGCGTGCAGTCGCAGGTGGCGCATTCCCACCCGGGCCAGCGCCTCGCTGAGCAGCCGGGGCGAGGGGGCTTCCAGACCCTGCCGACGGGCCTCAGCCCAGCAGGCAAGCAGCGGCCCGCAGCTCACGTCGAAGGCGCCTGCCGTTTCGCGGGCCAGGTACTCGGCCAACCTCAGGCAGGTGTAGACCTCGAGGGAGACGCGGACCGTCTCGCCGGGCTGCAGACGATTGATTTGCGCGATGTCGCTGCCGGGGTCGTGCCGGCTCAGCAGGCGTTCATAGCGATCCACTTCCCGAAACACCTCGCTGGCGACCTCGCCGGCAGAGCGCGCGCTGCCGC
>CAJBSZ010000558.1 GCA_903958395.1 uncultured bacterium
CTTTACCCGATGAGTTTCACCGAGTTTCTTGAGGCACTTGGAGAAACCCAGCTTGTCGAGATGCTGAACAGCCGGGATTGGGCACTCATCTCCGCGTTTAAGAGCAAGTATATCGACTGGCTCCGCAATTACTATTTTGTGGGCGGCATGCCGGAAGCCGTTGCCATATTCAGCGAGCGGCGGTCATACAAAGAGGTGCGACATGTGCAACAGCGTCTTCTACGTGACTACGAACGGGACTTTTCAAAACACGCGCCAAAGGAAATTGTTCCTCGTTTAAGCATGTTGTGGAACTCTATTCCAGCACAACTTGCGAAGGAAAATAAGAAGTTTTTCTATGGCATGGTTCGGGTCAGCGCACGCGCTAAAGATTTTGAGGCCGCGCTGCAATGGTTGCTTGGGGCGGGGTTGATTTATAAGATCGACCATGTATCTAAGCCGAACATCCCTCTTTCTGCTTATGCCGAATCCTCTTTTAAACTCTTTACGCTGGATGTTGGATTGCTCACGGCGCAATGCCGGTTGGACGTAAAGACTTTGCTTGAAGGGAATGCGATTTTTACGGAATTTAAAGGCGCGTTGACCGAACAGTATGTGCAGCAGCAACTGAGGGCTGAGTGTGACATACTGCCGAACTACTGGTCGTCATCCAGTGGCAATGCAGAGGTCGATTTTCTCTTTCAGGAGGGGAACGATATTATTCCTGTTGAAGTCAAAGCCGAAGAGAACCTCCGGGCTAAGAGTATGAAAACGTATGTCCAGCGCTTTTCGCCCAAAACGGCGATCCGCACCTCCATGTCGGATTACCGTAGAGAATCATGGCTCATCAATCTCCCGCTTTACGCCATCGGACAGATTCAAAAAGAGTGCGAATGAAAAACGAATGAAGGATGAAATACGTGGACAACGGCGCAGACCTTTACGGCGCGGAAATTCGAAAGGAGAGAGGGCTCGTATGAATCAAAAAGCAATTCAGGTGATAGTCTTGGTGGCGCTGGCAGGTGCGGTTGTTGCGGCTTCATCCTCCGAAACAAAGCTCCGGTATGATACGCCCGACGCCAATTGGAAATCGCCCGCGTCGTCTTCCTTGAAACTCAACCTCAATCCTGGCTGGCGGCTGGCCAAGGGCAGTTACGCCGTGGAGGGAACGGATGACAGTCAGTGGGAGCGGGTTTCCACGCCGCATACCTACCACGAGCGGTTCGGTTACCAGGGGCTTAAGAGCGGACTCAAGGACGTCGGGCCGCATACCTATCGCAAGCGGTTCACGGTGCCCAAGGACTACGAGGGGCGGCGGCTGATTCTTGAGTTTGAGGGTATCCGCCAGCGTGGCCAGTTCACCCTGAACGGCCACCTGCTGGGGCGCGTTTCCCACGGGGTCACCCCATTCGGGTTCGACATCACGTCGCAGATCCGGTTCGGAGCGGAGAACATCCTGCATGTCGAGATCGACTGCGATGACAAGGAGTTCGAAACCGGAACCGCCATGTGCTGGTTCTTTCCGGGGTTTAACTCGCTATACGGCGGCATTATCCGCAACGTGTTCCTCCATGTCGTCCCGGAGGTGCACGCCACCCTGCCGCTCTACACCTTCCTAAAGGGCGAAGGCACTTACGTGTATGCGGAACACATCTTGACCGAAAAGCGGACTGCGGAAATCGGGATGGAGGTTCAGGTTCGCAATGATGGTGCCGCATCAAAAAAGACGTACTGCAAGGCGGTGCTGGTGGACCGCGACGGGCGCGCGGTTGCCTCGTTCGAGGCAAAACCGCGTGAACTGAAGGCACAGGAGAACGTCACGTTCAAGCTCGGCGGGCACGTGGGCGGCCTGCATTTCTGGCAGCCGGGCCACCCGTATCTCTATGATGTTTACACGATCATCAGCTCAGGAAACGGCCAGCCCGACGTGCGGAAAACCACGACGGGCTTTCGGAAGATCGAAGTGCGCGGAGCGGAGTTCTTCCTCAATAATCGCGTGCTCATGACCCACGGCTACACGCCGCGTAGCCAGAACGAATGGGCCGCCGTGGGCGCCGCCTATCCCGATTGGCTCCACGATTTCTCAAACGGCTACATGGTCGAGGGCAATGCCCGGTTGGTCCGCTGGGAACACACCATGCCGTCCCCGCAGGACGTCGCCTCCTGTGACCGCGTCGGCCTGCCGCAGATTGTGCCTGGCGCCGACCGTGAGAACGATTCGGTTGGGCGCGAATGGGAAATGCGTGTCGAGATCATGCGGGACACGATCATTTACTGCCGCAACAACCCGAGTGTGATCCTCTGGGAAGCCGCCAACAACGTCCTCACCCCGGAGCACACCCGGGAGATGATCGCCCTGCGCGACAAGTGGGATCCGCGTGGTTATAAACGCCCAATGGGGGGCCGCTCCGAGGGCCCCGAGTGGGTCTCGTGGATGTACGGCGTGCGCAAGGAAAAGCACCGCCTTTCGGTGGATACCGAATTCATGCGCGACGAGTCGCCACGCCGCTGGTGGGACCGCTGGTCGCCGCCGTATTTCAACAAGGCCGGCGAATGGAGGCTGACCGATAATGCCGGCGGGTGGAACCGCAACCAGGACAACATATGCGTGATGCAATCCATCGTCCACGAGCAGTACTACAAGGCCCGGCCTGGCACGGGCGAGGCGGTCTGCAACGGCGGCACGCAGATCTTCTTCGCGGACTCTGACAGCTTCACCCGCAGTGTGGACACGTTCCGCCGCAGCGGCCCCACCGACGCCATGCGTATCCCGAAGGACGCTTTTTTCTGCAACCAGACGATGTGGAGCAATACGCGGGAACTCTGGACGGAGGGCCGCCCCTCGGTTTTCCTCCCCGGGCATTGGAATTATCCGGAGGGCACCGTGAAGCCGATATACGTCTTTGTCAGTCCCGGGATCGAGGCAGTTGATCTGTTCGTGAACGGGCAAAAACAGAAGGCCGGGCGTCGCGCTAACCTGTTCCAGTTCACCTTTGACGCCGTGGCCTGGCAGTCGGGGACAGTCAAGGCGGTGGGGTATGATGGCAAGGGACAGCCCGTGGCCGAGAGCGGGCATCAGACGGCAGGCGTCCCGGCGACATTGCGGTTGAAAGCCATTCAGGGGCCCGGCGGATTGCGCGCCGACGGTTCGGATGTGGCATTGGTTGAGACGGAAGTTCTGGATGCCCAGGGGCGGCGTTGTCCGCTTGCACAAAATGTGATCCATTATGAAGTCACGGGGCCGACCATTTGGCGTGGTGGGATTTGGGAAGAAGATGTGGCTAAATATGCCAACAAGAAGGAACTGCCGGTTCTCAACGGCATTCACCGGGTGTTTGTGCGTTCGACGGAAGTGGCGGGTGAGATTAAGGTGCGGGCCACGGCGGAGGGATTGCGGCCGGCTGAGATCAAGATCATGGCGGAACCGGTTGTGATCCGGGACGGGCTATCCCTTGAAATGCCCCTCATATCCAGGGGTAGGGCGGGCGCGCCGACGCCCGCCGCGGCGGCCAGCGGCGTGGCCGCCCTACCGGAGGAAGCGCCTCAATATGGCCCCGACCTTCCGCCTGCCCCTGTGCCGCCGCCCGGTGCTTTCGACAGTCCTGCCGCAGATTCTTCCTCCATCGGCACGATGATCTTCGGCTTGAGTGTCGCTTTCCCTGGCGGCGTTCAGGTGTGTCATGGCGCGGGGGATGGAAAACGGATCTACAAGGATCGGGATTGGGTCTTCAAGGGGTTGCCGGATTACTTGAAGGGGGCGGATTACCTGATGGTGGCCAATGATGATGCCCAGACCTCCGCCGGTGAGGGTGTGGTGTTCAAGATCGGTAGGGTTGGCTGTGTTTATGTGGCCTACGATGACGCTAACGAGCACTTCCCGGTTGTCAGCAGTCCAACCGGGTTCAAGAAAACCTCCGACACAATCAGCATTAATGGGCGATCCCACACGATTTACCGCAGCGGCGAAATGAATGGCGGCGAATTGACCTACCTAGGCAGCAACAACTGGACGGAGAAGCCGCCAGTGGGTGCGAATAACTACGTTGTGTTCGTTCAGGCGCGCTGACGAAAATGTGATACCGGAATGTGAAGGTGAGCCACCAGTGGATTATAATGAACGTTAATATTCTGTCGACGCAATGAACAATCAGTACTATACAGGTTGTTCATGAGTTCTGCCGTATCCATTATGGAGGGCGGAGCCTACCTGCCCTGACCTGTCCTGAGCTTGTCGAAGGAGCCAGTCGAAGGGGCGACGCCGCTGAAGCTAGGGAGTGACATCCTAGGTGCGACGGGCTCGCAAGCTCGCCCCTCCAAGGGGAAAGAGCTGGCGCGAAGCACAGTGGAGGGCGGATGTCC
>CAJBSZ010000559.1 GCA_903958395.1 uncultured bacterium
CATATAAAGAGGGCATGCCGTGGAATGCTGTGGAGCAAATCATCATGAAACGGCGGAGCATCCGTTCGTTCAAAAAAGAGCCGCTGCCCGACAGCATGATTCGGCGGATTCTCGAGACCGGCAGGTTCGCACCGTCGGCCGGCAACTGTCAGCCCTGGCGCTTTGTCGTGGTGAAAAGTCCGGAGATGCTGGCGGAGATGGAAAAAGACGCGGTGAGACTAGTAAAGCTCTTGATGTTTTTTCTCGATTACACAAGGGGGGGCTGCCTCCGTCGACTAATCACCAAGCCCCTGGCCAAGTTCTACATACGCTTCCTGCCCAACGAGTTGCACCCGGTTCCCTTCGGGCTCATGACGCAAATAGCCCTGAACTTGACCCCTGTTTTCCACAACGCTCCCACTCTCGTTCTACTTGTCGAGGATCGGCGAGGTGTTGGCAGTCCTCCACTAGACATCGGCATCTGCGGCCAGAACATGGTACTGGCGGCTCATAGCCTGGGCGCTGGTTCCTGCTGGATCGGGCTTGTCAAGCTGCTGATGTATTATCCGAAGTGGAGAAAGAAATTTGGCATACGCTATCCCTACCGTCTGAACGACTGTATAGCTTTTGGTTGGCAGCAGCCCATAGGCGATGGCCTGGTGCCGAGGGAGACGCAGATCGTGCAATGGTTTGAAGGCAGCCTGAATGACGCTCCAAGATTTGAGACACAGGGGGAATGACATGATAACTGCAAAGTATTCGCTACTCGACAGAATTATGATACCGGACTACGACAGCCCTTCACAAATGCAGACGGGGGAGCTTGACTTCCATCCGGAACGATGCACGGAGTGCGGAATATGCGTTTCCCTCTGCCCGGGCGGATGCCTGCTCACCGATACGACCACAAAAACCGACCTGCTAAGCGGTAAGGCACGCGGCGGGAAATACGGCCTGCCGCGCGTGGTCACCACGAAAGCCGGCGCGACGCTCTGCATCGCCTGCTTTGACTGCGGCGCCGCCTGCCCTCATGGAGCCATCAGCATACGGAACAATTTCAATCCGGGAGGGCATTTCAAGAGGATCACGCAGACGTCGAACGTTAGATACCCCAAACAGTATTAACCGGCGTTATGGCGCCGTGGGTGATTATGACAGCTGTTTTTTATAAGCACCCGTTTAATCACTTTTATGAGTACAAAAGCGAGTACCTGAAAATAGTTTCGGAGAAATAAATGGAATTAAAATATCTGAAAACGCGAAAAGTTAATGCGACGCTCTGGGTTGAAATTCACAACCCCCCGGTAAATTTTTTGACCATGGATCTTTTGGAAGAATTGCATACGCTGGTGAAGGCAGTCAGGAAGGATGATTCCATCAGGGTGCTCGTTCTCACAGGCGGAAGGGATGATGTCTATATCATGCACTTCTCCATACCGGAGCTCTTGCGTCTCCATGCGCACAACAGACGGCTGTTATTAAATGTTATCGTAAAATTCAAGCCCACCGCCGCGCTCCTGAATTATTGCATGACCTTAAACAACTGGCTGATGGACTGTTTCCCATGCTACGAGTGGCTGATGCTAAAGACGACGAAGCTGATAAGGGGCTATTCTTCGGGCATGTTTTTATGGTTGCAGATGACGCGAACCTACCAGGCGATTGAGCAATTGAACAAGGTGACTATTGCCGCCCTGAACGGCCCCTGTAATGGCGGCGGCACTGAGCTGTCGGCCTGTTTTGATTTTCGATTTATGATAGAAGATCAGGGATATACCATCGGTCAGCCCGAGTGTCTGTTGGGAATCGTTCCCGGCGGCGGCGGCACGCAGCGTCTCCCGCGGCTTATCGGCAAGGCAAAGGCTCTCGAGTTCATGCTGAAGGGGACACAGTTGACACCCCCGGAGGCAAAGCAGATAGGCCTGATAACTGACTTCTTCAGGAAAAATGATTTCCGGACAAGGGTACAGGAGTTTGCCGACATGATGAGCAAACGCCCACCTATAGGGATTGACGCCATCAAGAAAAGCGTGCTGGGCGGCATGAGCACTACCCTGCGCCATGGACTGAGTATCGAGCTGGAGCAGAGCCTGCGCTGCCTGGATACCGGGGATACAATAATGGCGATGGAAGAATACATCAAGTACATCAGCAAAAACATTCTCACCAGCGATATGAGCAAAGCAAAAACAAGAGACATCGTCGATCTGGTCAAAAAAACGACAGACACGCTGGAGAAAGCCGAAATTTTCAGGGAATTCCAGGGAAAATGACCATGCAAATCAAACGAATCGATGATATATGCAGCAACTGCAAGCTCTGCGTTAGGGAATGCGTCGCCGGTGTATGGCGCATAGTTGAGGGCAAGCCTGAGCCAACAGATCCTGATCTGTGCAACCGCTGCAGCCACTGCGTAGCCGTGTGCCCCATGGATGCCATCCTGCACAGCGGGCTTGATGCGGGGCAGATCATGAAGGTAAACAAAAAGAGCCTGCAGCCGCAGATATACAGAGATATCGTCCTGTCACGCCGAAGCATCAGGCAGTACGAAGACATGCCGGTACCGCGCGCCATGATCGAGCAGATCATTGACCTGGCACGGCATTCGCCAACCGCAAGCAACGACCAGAACGTAGGGTATATAGTTGTCACGGAACGGGAGCTCATCAGGCAGACTGCCGGATCAATTTTTGGTTTCGCAGACAGACTGTACGGCAAGCTCCAATCCTGGCCGGGGAAGCTTTTCATGAGGGCGACAGGGCTGTCGAACAATCGGTATGTCCGGCGCATGGATTACGCGCGGGAACTGGCTGCGGGCGGAAGAGACATCATCCTCCACAACGCGCCGGTGCTCCTCCTGGTACACGGGCCGGCAAAAGGACCTTTCGTCTGCGACAACTGCAGCATCGCGGCAGCGAACATCATCAACTACGCCCATGCTCTCGGCCTCGGCACCTGCTTTATCGGCTTCATGACCCTGGCTCTAAGATTCAGTAAAAGCCTGCGGGGGAAAATGAATGTGCCAAAGAACAGGAAGGTGTACGCAAGCCTGGTCATGGGGTACCCGGCGTATGTTCACGCCAGCACGGCATCGAGGAAAAAGGGGGACGTAACATGGATATAAAAAACAGACAGGGACAAAAACGATTCAGCGAAACCGTGCAAACGGAAATCTATATCCATGCTTCGCCCGAGCTGGTCTGGAGCGTGCTTTCCGACTTGCAGGGTTACCGCGAATGGAACCCGATGATCCGCCGCGCCAGCGGAGAACTGAAACAGGGGAAACGACTGAATATATATTTTAACCCGGAAGGATCGAAAGGGAGAACATTTCGGCCGA